>DASSLQ010000017.1:0-10153 GCA_035689325.1 Burkholderiales bacterium
GCGCCCGCCGACCGGGCGCGAAAAGTTGCACGTGAGGTAGGCGACGGGAGTCTGGACGCTCGCGCCTTTGCGCCGCCGCGTGATCGCGTCGTCCATCCACGCGCCGCCCCGCTTGGTGTCGCGCGCATAGAGGTCCATGTAGAACTGGCCGACACGCTGGCCGGCGGCATCGCGGATCTCGTAGAAGCGCACGTCCTCGTGCCAGGTCGGCGCGCTGGCCGGATGGAAGCGCACGCCATAGAGCGTCTCGGCGACGCGGAAAAGCCCTTGGACCGCCGCTGCTTCCGGGAAGTACTGCTTCACTTCCTGCTCGGAGAATGCGTAGCGGCTGACGCGCAGCTTCTCGGAGACGTATGCGATGTCCCAGGCTTCGAGCGGATCCAGGGCAAGGTGGCGCCGCGCGAACTCGCGCAGCTGCGCCACGTCCTTCTCGGCGAACGGCCGCGCGCGGCGCGCGAGGTCCTCGAGGAACGCAAGCACCTGGTCCGGCGACTCCGCCATCTTCGGCACGAGCGAGACCTCGGCGTAGTTGCGATAGCCGAGGAGCTGTGCGAGCTCGCGGCGCAGCTCGACGATGCGGGCGATGAGCGGCGTGTTGTCCCACTCGGGTTTGCCGAATTCCGAGGCACGCGTGACGCTCTCGCGGTACATGGTCTGGCGCAGCGCGCGGTCGTCCGCGTACTGCATCACCGGCATATAGGAGGGTGCGTGCAGCGTGAATTTCCAGCCGGGCTTGCCTTCCTTTTGGGCGGCTTCGCGCGCGGCAGCAAGCACATCCGGCGGAATGCCGCCGATGCGCTTTGCATCCACCACGATGGCGAAGGCCTTCGTCGCGTCGAGCAGGTTCTCGGAGAAGCGGCTGCCGAGCCGCGCCAGTTCTTCCTGGATGGCAGCAAAGCGCGCCTTCTTGTCCGGCGCGAGCTCGGCGCCGCCGAGCCGGAAGTCGCGCAGCGCGTTGTCGACGATGCGGCGGCGCGCGCCGCTCAGCATCGGGTATTCGGGCGAGGCGGCGAGCGCCTTGTATTTCTCGAAAAGGACCTGGTTCTGGCCGAGCTCGGTCCAGTACTGGGTGAGCTTCGGCAGGTTGGCGTTGTAGGCCTCGCGCAGCTCGGGGCTGTCGAGCACCGCGTGCAGGTGCGCGACCTGCCCCCAGGCGCGGCCGATGCGTTCGTTCGCGTCCTCGAGCGGCGCGACGAAGCTCTCCCAGGAAACCGGCGCCGCGGCCACGCGCTCGATCGTCGCGCGGCCTTCGGCGAGCAGCTCGTCGACCGCGGGCGTCACGTGTTCGGGCTTGAGCTCCGCGAAGCGCGGCAGCCCGGAGAAATCGAGCAATGGATTCATTTGTCCGAAGCGCGCGCGGCGCGTACGCAGTTTTCGAGCAGCATGGCAATCGTCATCGGGCCGACGCCGCCCGGGACGGGGGTGATCCAGCCGGCGACCTCGCTTGCCGTGGCGAAATCGACGTCACCGCAGAGCGAACCGTCGGCAAGGCGGTTCACGCCGACGTCGATCACGCAGGCACCGGGTTTGACCATCGCGCCGGTCACGAGTTTCGCGCGGCCGACGGCGGCGACCAGTACGTCTGCGCTGCGCGCGATATTTTCAAGATCTCGCGTCTTCGAGTGGCAGATGGTGACCGTCGCATCGTGCTGCAGGAGCAGCAGGGCGAGCGGCTTGCCAACGATGTTCGAGCGGCCGATGACCACAGCGTGCGCGCCGGCGAGCGGCACGCGAGCATGCTGCAGCAGGCGCATGACGCCCGCTGGCGTGCACGGCACCATGTGCGGCACGCCCGCCACCAGCGCCCCGAGATTCGCGGCATGGAAGCCGTCGATGTCCTTTGCCGGCGAGACCGCTTCCAGCACCTTGCAGGCGTTGATGTGCTTGGGCAGCGGCAGCTGCACCAGGATGCCGTGGATCTCGGCATCGTCGTTCAGCGCGAGCACGCGCTCGAGGACCGCCTCCTCGCTCACCGTGGAGGGCAGCTCGTACAGCTCGGAGCGCACGCCGGTTTCCTCGGAGGCGCGCATCTTGTTGCGCACATAGACGCGCGAGGCGGCGTTGTCGCCGGCCAGCAGCACCGCGAGCCCGGGGCGAATGCCGCGCTGCGACAGCGCGTCGACCTCCTTCTTCACCGCTGCGCGCACCGTCGCGGCGAGCGATTTTCCGTCGAGAATCCGCGCGGCCATGAGGGGGGCGCAGTCTAGCACTCGCCCCATTTTCTGGTTAAGCTTTCCGCCCCCACCCGCAGCACAATTTTCGAGATACCGCCATGTCCGCCGTGCCGCAATTCCCCGCCGCCAACGATCCCGACGCGCTCGAGACCCAGGAGTGGCTCGACGCGCTGGAGGCGGTGCTCGAGCGCGAAGGCCCGGAGCGCGCGCACTACCTGCTCGAGCGGCTGATCGACAAGGCGCGTCGCTCGGGCGCCTACATCCCGTTCTCGCCGAACACGGCGTACGTCAACACGATTCCGCCGCACATGGAGGAGCACTCGCCGGGCAACATCGCGCTCGAGGAGCGCATCCGCTCGATCTGCCGCTGGAACGCGATGGTGATGGTGGTGCGCGCGAACAAGAACGACGACGAGCTCGGCGGCCACATCGCGAGCTTTGCTTCCGTCGGCACGCTCTTCGGCACGGGGCAGCAGCACTTCTGGCACGCGCCGAGCGACGGCCACGGCGGCGATCTCATCTACTTCCAGGGGCATTCCTCGCCCGGCGTCTATGCGCGCTCGCTCATGGAAGGGCGCTTGCCGCAGGACCGGCTGCTTAATTTCCGCCGCGAAGTCGATGGCAAGGGCGTCTCGTCCTATCCGCACCCTTGGCTGATGCCCGACTACTGGCAGTTCCCCACGGTGTCGATGGGCCTCGGGCCGATCCAGGCGATCTACATGGCGCGCTATCTCAAATATCTGCAGGCGCGCGGCCTCGCCCAGACCGATAACCGCAAGGTGTGGGTGTACTGCGGCGACGGCGAGATGGACGAGCCGGAGTCGATGGGCGCGATCGGGCTCGCCTCGCGCGAGAAGCTCGACAACCTGATCTTCGTGGTGAACTGCAACCTGCAGCGTCTCGACGGCCCGGTGCGCGGCAACGGCAAGATCATCCAGGAGCTCGAAGGCGACTTCCGCGGTGCCGGCTGGAACGTGATCAAGGTCATCTGGGGCTCCTACTGGGATCCGCTGCTCGCTCGCGACAAGGAAGGACGCCTGCTGCGCGTGATGGAGGAGTCGGTCGACGGCGAGTACCAGAACTACAAGGCGAACGACGGCGCGTTCGTGCGCAAGCACTTCTTCGGCAAGGACCCGAAGCTGCTCGAGATGGTGGCGCGCATGAGCGACGAGGACATCTGGCGCTTGAATCGCGGCGGCCACGACCCGCACAAGGTCTATGCCGCGTACGCGGCGGCGGTGAAGCACAAGGGCCAGCCCACCGTGATCCTCGCCAAGACGATCAAGGGCTACGGCCTGGGCAAGCAGGGTCAGGCGAAGAACCCGACGCACCAGCTGAAGAAGGTCGACATCGCCACCATCAAGGAGATGCGCGACCAGTTCGCGATCCCGATCCCGGACGAGAAGCTCGAGAAGGAGCTGCCGTTCTACATTCCGCCGCCCGACTCGCCCGAGATGAAGTACCTGCACGAGCGGCGCAAGGCGCTTGGCGGCTACATCCCGCAGCGTCGCCAGAAGGCGAACAAGCCGCCCGTCGTTCCGCCATTGAGCGCGTTCGACCCACTGCTCAAAGGCTCTGGCGAGGGGCGCGAGATCTCCACCACCATGGCGTTCGTGCGCGTGCTCACCGCCCTGATCCGCGATAAAGAGATCGGCAAGCACATCGTGCCGATCGTGCCGGACGAGGCGCGCACCTTCGGCATGGAGGGCATGTTCCGGCAGCTCGGCATCTATTCCTCCGAGGGCCAGAAGTACGAGCCGGTCGACAAGGACCAGGTGATGTACTACCGCGAGGACAAGAGCGGCCAGATCCTGGAGGAAGGCATCAACGAGGCGGGCGCGTTCTCATCGTGGATCGCCGCGGCGACCTCCTACAGCCACTCCAACATCGTCACGGTACCCTTCTACGTCTTCTATTCGATGTTCGGCCTGCAGCGCGTCGGCGATCTCGCCTGGGCGGCGGCCGACCAGCGCGCGCGCGGCTTCCTGCTCGGCGCCACTGCCGGGCGTACCACGCTGAATGGCGAAGGCCTGCAGCACGAGGATGGGCACTCGCACGTGCTGTCCTCCGTGATCCCGAACTGCGTCTCGTACGACCCGACGTACGGCTACGAAGTAGCGGTGATCATCCAGGATGGGCTGCGCCGCATGGTGGGGAATCAGGAAGACGTTTATTACTACCTCACCCTGATGAACGAGAACTACGAGCACCCCGCGATGCCGCAAGGCGCCGAGCAGGGCATCCTCAAGGGCGCGTACCTGCTGCGCGAGTCGAAAGCCAAGCACAAGCTACGCGTGCAGCTCATGGGCTCGGGCACCATCCTGCGCGAGGTGGAGGCGGCAGCGCAGCTTCTCGAGTCCGACTGGGGCGTCGCGGCCGACGTGTGGAGCGCGACGAGCTTCACCGAGCTCAGGCGCAACGGCCTCGCCGTTGATCGCTGGAACATGCTGCATCCGGAGGCGAAGCCGCGAGTGCCATACATCACCGAGTGTCTGCAGCAGCGCCCGGCGGGCCCTGTAGTCGCCGCCTCGGACTACATCAAGACCTTCGCCGACCAGATCCGCCCATTCGTGCCGAAGGAGCGCGTCTATCGCGTCCTCGGCACCGACGGCTTCGGGCGCTCGGATTCGCGCGCCAAGCTGCGCTACTTCTTCGAGGTGAATCGCTACTTCGTCGCCATCGCGGCGCTGAAGGCGCTCGCCGACCAGGGCGACGGGAAGGCGAAGACCGTGGCCGATGCGATGAAGAAGTACGGCATCGATCCCGAGAAGGCCGATCCCGTCACCGTATGAACCAGGTTCTCGTCCCGGACATCGGCGACTTCAAGGAGGTTGAAGTCATCGAGGTGCTGGTCAAGCCGGGCGATGCCGTCACGAAGGAGCAATCGCTTATCACGCTCGAATCCGACAAGGCGACGATGGAGATTCCATCGCCGGCCGCGGGCGTCGTGAAGGAGTTGAAAGTAAAAACCGGCGACAAGGTATCCCAGGGCTCGCCGATCCTGCTCCTCGATGCGCAGGACGAGGCGAGGAAAGCGGCGCCGAAGGCCGAGCCGCCGCGCAAGGAACAGGCACCGCGCCCGGCCGCCGCTGCGCCTGCGCCCGCGCGCAGCGGCGCCGGCGCGCAGACCGTTGCCGTACCCGACATCGGCGACTTCAAGGACGTCGAGGTGATCGAGATCCTGGTCAAGCCCGGCGACCAGGTGGCAAAGGAGCAGTCGCTCATCACGCTCGAGTCGGACAAGGCGACCATGGAGATCCCGTCGCCGGCCGCCGGCGTGGTGAAGGAGCTGAAGATCAAGACCGGGGACAAGGTCTCGCAGGGCTCGCCGATCCTCGTGCTCGAAGGGGCCGAGCAGCGCTCCGAGCCGCGCGGCGTCGAGCCGCGGCCGGCGCCGAAGGCAGACGCGCCTAAACCTGCGCCCGCGCCGTCCTCCGCGACCGCGGCGACCCGGCCCGCAGCCGCGCCGCAACCCGTGCCCCCGGCGCCGCGCGAGGAAGCCGGAGCGAAGCCGCATGCGAGCCCGTCGGTGCGCAAGTTCGCGCGCGAGCTGGGGGTCGATCTCGGCCAGGTGCAGGGCAGCGGCCCGAAGGGCCGCATCCTGCACAACGATGTGCAGGCGTTCGTCAAAGGCGCGCTCGCGGGCGGGGCTCGGGCCGCCCCCGCCGCCAAAGGCGGCGGCGCGCTGCCGTTCAACCTGCCGGCATGGCCGGACGTCGACTTCGCCAAGTTCGGGCCGGTCGAGGCGAAGCCGCTCTCGCGCATCCAGAAGCTTTCCGGACCTTACCTGCATCGCAACTGGATCTCGATCCCGCACGTCACGCAGTGCGACGACGCCGACATCACCGATCTCGAAGCGTTCCGCAAGGCGCAGACCGCCGAGACCGAGAAGAAGGGCTTCAAGCTGACGATGCTCGCCTTCATGATCAAGGCGTGCGTCACGGCGCTGAAAGCTTTCCCGCAATTCAATTCCTCGCTCGACAAGTCGGGCGAGAACCTCATCATCAAGCACTACTATCACATCGGTGTCGCGGTAGACACGCCGGGCGGGCTCGTCGTGCCGGTGGTGCGAGATGCCGATCGCAAAGGCGTGTTCGACCTTGCGCACGAACTCGCCGACATTTCCAAGGTCGCGCGCGACGGCAAGCTCAAGCCCACCGATCTCCAGGGCGGCACCTTCTCGATCTCGAGCCTCGGCGGCATCGGCGGCAACTACTTCACGCCGATCATCAACGCGCCGGAAGTCGCGATCCTCGGCGTGTCGCGCGGCGTCATGCGCCCGGTGTGGAACGGCACGGAATTCGCGCCGCGCCTGATGCTGCCGGTCTCGCTCTCCTATGACCATCGCGTGATCGACGGCGCCACCGCCGCGCGCTTCACCACGTTCCTCGTCTCGGTGCTGTCCGACATCCGCAAGCTGATCCTCTAGTGGCCAGCAACGAAGTGAAGGTCCCCGACATCGGGGACTTCAAGAACGTCGAAGTCATCGAGGTGCTGGTCAAGCCGGGCGAGCGCATCGCCAAGGAGCAGTCGCTCATCACGCTCGAGTCGGACAAGGCGACGATGGAGATTCCGTCGCCGGGCGCGGGCGTGGTGAAGGCGCTGCGCGTGAAGGTCGGCGACAAGGTGTCGCAGGGCTCGCCGATCCTGCTGCTGGACGCCGCGGACGCCGTGCAGCCTGCGCCGAAGGAGGCGCCCCCGCCGTCACCTCCTGCGCGCCCCGCGGCCGCGCCGGCTGCGCCGCCGGCCACGGCGGCGAAAGGCGAGCTCGATTGCGACGTCGTCGTGATCGGCTCGGGGCCGGGTGGATATTCGGCGGCCTTCCGGGCCGCCGATCTCGGCTTGCGCACGGTGCTGATCGAGCGCTATCCGACACTCGGCGGCGTGTGCCTCAACGTCGGCTGCATTCCGTCGAAGGCGCTGCTGCACACGGCGTCGATCATGGACGCGGCTCGCGCGCTCGCCGACCACGGCGTGAGCTACGGCGAGCCAAAGCTCGACCTCGCCAAGCTGCGCACGTTCAAGAACAAGGTGGTGGGCAAGCTGACCGGCGGGCTCGCCGCGATGGCCAAGATGCGCAAGGTCACGGTGCTGCAAGGCGTCGCCACGTTCACCGGCGCGCACGAGCTTGCGATCGAGGCGAAGGGCGACAAGCGCTCGCTCAGCTTCGCGAACGCGATCATCGCGGTGGGCTCGCAGGCAGCGAAGCTACCGTTGCTGCCGGACGATCCGCGGATCCTCGATTCGACCAGCGCGCTCGAGCTGCCGAGCGTGCCGAAGAAGATGCTGATCATCGGCGGCGGCATCATCGGCCTGGAGATGGGCACGGTGTACTCGACGCTCGGCACGCGCCTCGACGTCGTCGAGATGATGGACGGGCTGATGCTCGGCGCCGATCGCGACCTGGTCGCGGTATGGCAGAAGTTCAACGCGCAGCGTTTCGACCAGGTGATGCTCAACACCAAGACCACCAAGGTCGAGGCGACGTCGAAGGGCCTGCGTGCCTCCTTCGACGGAAGAGAGGCACAGGCCTACGATCTGATCCTGGTCTCGGTCGGCCGCGTTCCGAACGGCAAGAAGATCGGCGCCGACAAGGCGGGCGTCGCCGTCACCGAGCGCGGCTTCATCGAGACCGATCAGCAGATGCGCACCAACGTGCCGCACATCTACGCGATCGGCGACGTCACCCGCAATCCGATGCTCGCGCACAAGGCGGTGCACGAAGCCCATGTCGCCGCCGAGGCGGCGGCGGGACAGAAGTCCTATTTCGACGCGCGCGTTATTCCCTCGGTGGCCTATACCGACCCGGAGATCGCCTGGGTCGGGCTCACCGAGGACGAGGCCAAGAAGGCCGGCACCAAGGTGGGCGTCGCCAGGTTCCCGTGGTCTGCCTCCGGCCGCGCGATCGCCAACGCGCGCGACGAAGGCTTCACCAAGCTCATCTTCGACGCCGAGAACCATCGCGTCCTCGGCGGCGGCATCGTCGGCCTCGGCGCGGGCGATCTCGTCAGCGAGATTGCGCTTGCCGTCGAGATGGGCGCCGACGCCACCGACATCGGCAAGACCATTCATCCACACCCGACCACCAGCGAATCGGTCGGCATGGCCGCGGAGCTTTTCGAAGGCGTCTGCACCGACCTGCCGCCGCAGCGTAAGCGATGAGAATCGAGAGTCGCTTAAGATCTTGTGGCTTCGTCGCGACGAGGTGTACTCTGGATTTTTCCGCTCGTCTGAGGAGGACGTCATGGCCGGCTGGCGCATCGAAGGGCAGTACATGGAAAGCTGCAATTGCACTTTTCTATGCCCATGCATCGGCTCGAACCTGACCGCGCGCCCGAGCGAAGGCGACTGCAAGGCCGCGATCGCGATGCGCATCGACAAAGGCGAGAAGGACGGTGTCAAGCTGGAGGGTCTGTGCTTCATCGTCCTGCTGCGTTCACCGGGTGCGATGGCCGAAGGCAACATGACCGTCGGGCTGATCGTCGATCAGCGCGCCTCGGACGCGCAGGTCAAGGCGATCGCCGATATCGCGACCGGCGCCGCAGGCGGACCGATGGCGGCGCTCGCGCCATTGGTCGGAACTGTGGCGGGCGTCGAGAAGCGGCCGATCCGCTTCGAGAAGGACGGGATGCTCTTCCGTGTGACCGCGGGCGAGCTGATCGATCAGTCGATCGAAGGGGTGCCCGGGCCGGCGCGTCCCGGCGAGCCGATCTATCTCGACAACACCTGCCACCCGGTGAACAGCCGCCTCGCGCTCGCCAAGGCGACGCGCAGCAAGTTCGACGCCTTCGGCATCCGCTGGAACGATTCGAGCGGCACGCGCAACGGCCACTTCGCCCCTTTCGCGTGGAGCGCCTAGCGCGCGAGCGCCTCGTCGTCATCCTCAGCCTGGCGGGTGTCATCGCCCTCGCCTGGCTGTGGCTGTGGCGGCAAGCCGCCGCCATGCACATGAGCGTCGTGGCGATGCCGGGCATGGCGATGAGCATGCCGGCCGTGACGGCGCCGGACGCGCTCGGCGTGGCCCTCGTCTTCCTGATGTGGGTGGTGATGATGGCCGGGATGATGCTGCCAAGCGCCGCGCCGGCGATCCTGCTCTACGGCGCCATGGCACGAAAGCACGCCGAGCGCGGCAGCGTGCTGCCGGCGGCGTGGATCTTCGTCGCCGGCTATCTGCTGGCGTGGGCGGCGTTCAGCCTCGGTGCGGCGCTGCTGCAGGCACTGCTGCAGCACGCATCGCTGCTCGATAGCATGATGAGCTCGTCGAGCAAAGGATTGAGCGGGCTGCTGCTCTCGGCCGCAGGCATCTATCAGCTCACGCCGCTCAAAGACCGCTGCCTGAGCAAATGCCGCGCACCGCTGCAGTTCTTCGTGACCCACTGGCGAGCAGGGAATCTCGGCGCGCTGCGCATGGGGATGAGCCATGGCGCGTACTGCGTGGGCTGCTGCGCGCTGCTCATGCTGCTGCTCTTCGCGGTCGGCGTAATGAACCTTGCCTGGGTAGCGGCGATCGCGGCATTCGTTTTCGTTGAGAAGCTGCTGCCGGCGGGGCGCATCACCGCGCGCGCCTGCGGCGCGGCACTCATCGCGCTCGGCGCGGGAACGTGGCTGCTCTGATGGGCCAGGATGACCTGAAGCGCCAGGTTGCCCAAGCCGCTCTGCAGTATGCGCAGGAAGGGGTGATCGGCGTCGGCTCGGGCTCGACGGTCAACATGTTCATCGACGCGCTGGCGACGATCAAAGGACGCATCGACGGCGCGGTGGCGGCGTCGGAAGCGAGCGCCGAGCGGCTGAAGCGCCATGGCATCCGGGTCTTTGAGCTCAACGCGGTGAACGAGCTCCTGGTGTACGTCGACGGCGCGGATGAGGTCACCGAGCACCTGCACATGATCAAGGGCGGCGGCGGCGCGCTCACGCGCGAGAAGATCGTCGCCGCGGTGGCGAAGCAGTTCGTCTGCATCTGCGACGCATCGAAGCTGGTC
>DASSLQ010000018.1:0-3368 GCA_035689325.1 Burkholderiales bacterium
CGCGGCATCGTATGTGTAAGAGAGGTACGAGCCGTCGGGTAGCGTCACCTTGATCAGCTGGCCGACGCTGTCGTAGTCGTATGAGGTGGTTTCTGTGCCGACGGCGCGCGAAGTGAGCCGCTGACGCGCGTCATAGACGAGCGTTGTGGTCAGACCGTTTGGATCGACGATCGTGAATGGCTGGCCGTGCGCGTTGTAGGCAGCGATGCTGGTGACGTGCCCGGCGGCGTTCGTGATCGTGGCGATGTTGCCGCGCTTGCCAAGATCGGCGTCGTCGTTCGCGTAATACGTGTAGGTCGTCACGTCCGCGACGTCCGTCCGCGGGCCATTCACTGTCAGCACGGAACCGTTGGCGTTATACGTGTAGGTCCATGCGCGCGCCGAGCCTAGCGGCGTAGCGCTGAAGCCTTGCGAGCCGTTGGCATCCGAAGTCGCCTGTATCGAGCGGGAGCACAGCGCTCCCCGGGCGCCGCACTGCGTGCCGTCTGCGTCGTACGTGCTTGTAGTGATGCGAAGCGGTTCCGCCACACCGGTTGGCAGGCGGAAGGTGGCATCCCATGCCGTGCTGATGGTGCGCGTTTGCGCCGTGGTGGCTCCCGCGCTCGTCAGCCCTTCGGTCCGCGACGTCTCGAGGTTCCGCGCGAGGTCATACGTGTAGTTCGTGCGGTTGCCGTTGAAGTCGGTGCGTGAAGCCGGGTTGCCGTTGGCGTCGTAGCTCGCAGCGGTGGACACGGTTCCCGAGCCGCTCGCGGCGGGCTGCGACGTCCCGGTCCCGCGGGCGATGCCGAGCGCTCGCTGCAGCGCCGTCGATCGAAAAGTGCCCCGCGCGTCGACGTACGTGGTCGCTGTGCCCGTGCCGTAATCGATCGAATACTGGTCTGCTCCTAACGCATGCACTGAGGCCGTCGCACGCGCCTGGCAGTCGTAGCTCCAGGTCGCGTAGCGATTGCCGTCCTCATCGGTCAGCCCTGTGAGAGCGTTGTTCAGGACGGCAGAAGGGCTCGAGCACGCGGCGCCGCCGTTGATCTGCGCAGACTCGGCGTAGAAGTAGACGCGCGTCTTCGTGTCCGGAAAAGTGACCTTGGTGAGGTTGCCGGCGCCCGCCGGCCCGCTCGCGCCGTCGTATTCGAATGAATACGTGCCGCCCGCCGGATCGGTCACCGTGATGACGCGAAGCTGCGCGTCGTAGGAGAAATTGAGCTGGCGGCCGAAGGCGTCGGTCACCGTGATCAGCAGATCGGGCCGCGGGGCGATGCCCGCTGGCGTCGCCGCAGTGCTGTAGGTCATCGTCTGCTGAAGTCCGGCGCGGTTGGCGATGGCGAGCAGCTTGCCCGCGGCGTCGTACTGCTCGACCTCGTCTCCCTCTTTCGCCGTGTAGCGCCAGCCGGTGAGGTTGCCCGACCCGTCGGTCAGCTTCTCGAGCTTGTCGGCAACATCGGCGTCGGCGACATAAAAATTGCCGGAGCCGGGCGCGTGGAACTCCAGGTCCCGGCCGTCGGCGCGGTGGACAGCGACGATGCCCTGGCCGGAGTCGCGAACTCCGACCAGGTACCGCATCGTCCAGTGCTTACCGAATGCGAGCGACTCGTAGTAGCTCGTGCCGGCCTGGCTGTTGTAGAAGAGGATGAGTTCGAGTTGGCCGGATGCTGAGCGGTAGATGGACTCGCTCTCCCACTTGTTGCCGCTGCCGATATTGATCGGATTCCCGACGCACTCTGGGCACGGACCCTTGCCTTTCGGCGGGTCAAGGAAGCAGAGGCCGAGATATTCGGTCGTCCCCGGCGGGCAGGTTTGAAGCTTGTGGCCGCTGAACTTGCCGGCGAAGACGCCGGAGTGATAGTTGCGTGGATCGTCGGGCGTACCGATGAGGCAATCGCCGCACTTGCATTGCGTGTCCACGACGCATGCTCCGTTGGTCTGCGCCCCGGCGTCGTTGCGCAACGTATCCCAGAACGTCGTGGTGCACGCGTTGTCCGGGCTTTGCACCACCTCGCCCCTGCAGGCCTCGTTCGCGTCGAGGTACTTGTAGAAGGAATCGGGCAGGCCGCAGCACGGGTCACCCGTGTGCGCTTCCCATACGCTCGTTGCACACGCGGGAAGCGGCACAAGCAGGACAACGAGCAAAGCGAGTAGCCCGAAGGCGGCGCGCGATGTGCGCGAGAAACTGGCAGACGCAGCCATGATCTCCTTCCGCACCGTGGCCCGCCCGTGCTCAGGCAGTGCCGGTGCCGTTGTCGTTTTGCCGAGCTCGCCCGTTCAGCGAGGCCGGGAACATTTCTCTTAGGGAAGAGAGTCGACGCACAGCAGTCTTCGCGCCGTAGCCAACGGCGCGGTTCACAGCGACGATTTGAGATTCCCTCCCTGAGCGCGAGTGTTTTTCGAAACGGCCGCGCGTGTCAACTAGCGTGACGGCGCCGGTTGGTGTGGAAACGCACACACTTGAACGAAATCTTATCTAAGGCAGCTCGGCGGCGCGGCGGAAATGGCGCTGCGCTTCGCCGGCATCGCCAAGGCGCTCGGCGAGGCGCGCGAGCTCGAGGTGCACGGGGCGCGTGTCCTCGAAGGAGAGGCTCGCCTCGAGGAAGCTGCGCGCCTTGCCCCAGAGCTCTGCCTGCGCGCAAAGGCGCCCGAGCGCGGCGAGGAGCTCGGGATCACGGTTATGGTCGACGAGCCAGTGCTCGGCGCGCTCGATGCGAAGGCGCGCTTCCTCCTCGCGCTCGGCGAGCGGCAGGCTCGCCGGCACCTGCGCATAGAGGCCGATCAGGCGCGAGCTCCATTCGGCGGCGAGCGCGCTCTCGAGGATCTCGCGCGCGAGCGGCGCGCGGCCGAGCGCGGTGGCGTGGCGCGCGGCCGCCGCGGCGACGCGCGGATGAAGCTGGTCGCGCGGCGGGATGGCGCGCCAGCGTTGCTCGAAGGCGCCGGCGTCGTCGGCCGCGCGGTCGAGGAGCTCGACGTTGGCCTGCACCTTGTATTCCTCGGCGAGCGCGGGCGCGATGGCGTCGCGCTTGACGAGCTGGCCGGCGAGGCGCAGTACGTCGACCCAGGCACCCGCGCCGCGCGCGGCGCGCAGCAGCATGCGCGCGGCGGCGATGTGCCGTGGTCCCTCGGTCTGCACCCGGCGCAGCGCATCGCGCGCGGCGGCGAAATCGCGCTCCTCCAGCGCGAGCTCCGCGCGGCTCACGAGCCGCGCGGTCTGGAACTCGGTGCCCGCCGCGTCGGCACGCTCGAGCCAGCGGTCGCGGTCCTGGAAGTTGCGCATCTGGTGCGCCGCACGCGCGGCGAGCAGCGCGGCGAGGCCGGCCACCGTGCCCATGTCATAGGCGAGGGCCGCCTGGCGCTCGGCGCGGCGGTAACGGCCCTCGTAGTAG
>DASSLQ010000019.1:0-8153 GCA_035689325.1 Burkholderiales bacterium
TACATGGACCTCTATGCGCGCGACACCAAGCGGGGCGGCGCGTGGATGGACGACGCGATCACGCGGCGGCGCAAAGGCGCGAGCGTCCAGACTCCCGTCGCCTACCTCACGTGCAACTTTTCGCGCCCGGTCGGCGGGCGCCCGGCCACCTTTACGCACGACGAGGTGCTGACGCTGTTCCACGAGTTCGGGCACGGCCTGCACCACTTGCTCACCCGCATCGACGATCTCGGCGTCGCCGGCCTCAATGGCGTCGAGTGGGACGCCGTGGAGCTCCCCAGCCAGTTCATGGAGAACTTCTGCTGGGAGTGGGACGTGCTGCGCCACATGACGCGCCACGTCGATACGGGCGAGCCGCTGCCGCGCGAGCTCTACGACAAGATGCTCGCGGCGAAGAACTTCCAGAGCGGGCTCGCGATGCTGCGGCAGCTCGAGTTCGCCGTGTTCGACATGCGGCTGCACTCCGACTTCGAGCCAGCGGGCGGCAGGACAGCGCTCGAGCTGCTCAGCGAGGTGCGCGAGCACATCGCCGTCCTGCGCCCGCCCGCCTACAACCGGTTCCCGAACAGCTTCTCGCACATCTTCGCGGGCGGCTATGCCGCCGGCTACTACAGCTATAAATGGGCCGAGGTGCTGTCGGCCGACGCCTATAGCTTCTTCGAAGAGAACGGCGTGCTGAACCCCACCGCCGGCCAGCGCTTCCGCGACGAGGTGCTCGCGGTCGGCGGCAGCCGGCCCGCAGCCGAATCGTTCCGCGCCTTCCGCGGCCGCGAGCCGCGCGTCGATGCGCTGTTGCGCCACAACGGCATGATCGGCGCCTGAGGAAGGGCGAGCCAGCTGCGCATTACCTCGTGGAACGTCAACTCGCTGCGCGTCCGGCTGCCGCATCTCCTGGACTGGCTGCGCGAGGCACAGCCCGATGTCGCGTGCCTGCAAGAGACGAAAACCGAGGATCCGAATTTCCCGGCCGCCGAGCTGCGCGACGCCGGCTACCACGCCGTCTATTGCGGCCAGCGCGCCTATAACGGCGTCGCGATCCTCGCCCGCGCGCCGCTTGCCGACGTCCAGCACGGCATTCCGCAGTTCGCCGACGATCCCAAGCGCTGCATCGCCGCCACGGCAGGCGGCATTCGCATCGTGTGCCTCTACGCGCCGAACGGCGAAGCGCCCGGCACCGAGAAATATGCGTACAAGCTGCGCTGGTACGAGGCGCTCGCGCGCTGGATGAAGCAACTGCTGCCGCAAACGCCGGCGCTCGCCGTGCTCGGCGACATGAACGTCGCGCCGGAGGACCGCGACGTGCACGATCCCAAGCGCTGGGCCGGCAAGATTCACGTCTCGGAGCCCGAGCGCGCCGCGCTGCGCACGGTGCTCGACACCGGCTTGGTGGACGCGTTTCGCTTGTTTCCGCAGCCCGAGCGGCTCTACTCCTGGTGGGACTACCGCCTGCGCGCCTTCGAGCGCAACTGGGGCCTGCGCATCGACCTCGCCTTGCTCGCGCCGGCACTCGCCAAGCGCTGCGCCGGCTGCACCATCGACCTCGCGCCGCGCAAGCGCGAGCGCCCGTCCGATCATGCACCCGTCATCGTGGAGCTAGACTGAGCGCATGAAACGCCGCCAGTTTCTCCTGGCGCTAGCGGCCGCTGCCGCAGCGCCCGCAGCGCGCGCGCAGTACCCGTCGAAGCCGATCAACTGGGTGGTGGGTTTTCCGCCCGGCGGCGGCGCCGACGGCGTGACGCGCCTTGTGTCGGCCAAGGTGTCGCAGAACATCGGCCAGCCGATCGTGGTAGAGAACCGGCCTGGCGCGAGCTCGATCATTGCCGCACAGTACGTCGCGCAACAGCCGGCTGACGGCTACACGCTCTTCAGCGCCGAGCAGGGCGCGCTCGTCTTCAACGCCGCGCTTTACTCCAAGCTGCCCTACGACCCGCAGCGCGACTTCACGCCCGTATGCGACATGATTCGTGCGCCGCTCGTGCTGGTGGTGCACCCGAGCTTTGCCGCGACCGACCTGAAATCGTTCATCCGCGAAGTGAGGCGCCAGCCCGGCAAGCTCAACTTCGGCTCACCGGGACGCGGGCTTGCGCATCACTTGGCGATGGAGGCGCTAAAGCGCCGCGCGGGCCTCGAGATTGTCGATGTGCAGTACAAGGGCATCGCACCCGTGGTGCAGGACACGATCGCCGGGCAGATTTCGATCGCGGTGATTGACACCGTCGTGCTGCTGCCGCATCTGCGCAGCGGCAAGCTGCGCGCGATTGCAGCGTTCGCGAATCAACGGCTGTCCGTGCTACCCGATGTCCAGGCGCTCGGCGAGCTCGGCTACGACGGAATGGATATCGCGCCTATCGTCGGCGTCGTGGCGCCGCACGACACGCCGAACGAGCTCATCGGGCGCCTCAACACCGAGATCGTGCGCGCGGTGCGCGACCCGCAGGTGAGCGGCAAGCTGACCGGCCTGGGACTTGAGATCATCGCCGACACGCCCGAGCAGTTCGCGGCGTTCCTGCAGTCCGAAGCGAATCGCTGGCTGCCGTTCATCCGCTCGCTCAACATCAAGCTCGACTAGCGTAGCGGCGCTTCGCCTCGCGGATCATCTCGAGCAGCGCCTGCGCCGGGTCGCGGCCTTCGCGCTTGGCCCGTTCCTTCGTCTCCACCCACCGCCTGAGGTCCTCATAGCCCTGCTCGCTGTGCCGGTTCCATTGCGGATCGTGCGGCACCGTGAGCTCGAGGCGCAGGCCGTTCGGGTCGTGGAAGTAGATGCTCTCGAGCATGCCCTTGTGGTCCACTGGCCCGAGCACTTCGACGCCGTTGGCGGTCAGCCACTCGCGCCAGCGCACGAGCTCCGCGCTGTCCTTCGCCTGCAGCGCCATGTGATCGAACACTTCGTAGGCGGGATGCGTCGGCTTCGCGCGCGGCGGCAGATCCGCCACCTCGAAGAACGCGATGGTCGAGCCGTCCGCCATGCGGAAGAAGATGTGGAAGTACGGGAAGTCGTCGCCGGTCGAGGGCACGTGATCGTCGAAGATGGTGCTCGCAAGCTCCATGCCGAGGATCCGCGTATAGAAATCGGCGGTCGCCGCGACGTCGTGGGTGACATAGGCGGCGTGGTTCAGCATGCGCGGCGTAAGGCCGAGCTTCAGTGCGGACGGTTGCTTTTCCATGGTGGCTCCTAAACGGTAGCGGCGATGCGGCTCTCGACGCGCGGCATCACCTCCCGCGCGAAGAGCGTCATCGAGCGCTCGACCAGCGTGGGGTCGAGCGCGCCGAAGTTGTGCATGGTGGCAACGTGGCGGATGCCCATCTCGTGGAGTTGACACATCTTCTGCGCCACGGTTTCAACCGCGCCGAAGAGACAGATGCCGTTCGCGATGATGTCCTCGTAGACATGTTTCCTGGCGTAGAGGCGCGTATCCACATAGAGGTCGTACGCAGCCTTGGCGTGCGCCTTTGCCTCGTCGTCGCTGCGCGCGACGTACGTGTGCAATGTGAACACATGGTCGTCATCATCGGCCGCGAGCCCCGCCTCGGCGCGCCCCCGGCGGTACTCGGCCAGCATGGTGCCGATGTCGCCGAAGTCTTTGCACGATGCGTACGGCACGGTGAAGACGCGGTTGCCCTGTTTGCCGACGTGATAGGCGCCATCGCGCGCCAGGATCGCGACGTAGATCGGCGGCACGCGGCCCTCGTGCGGGAAGACGTTGAGCACGACCTTGTCGCTTGCCGAGAACTGCCCCTGGTACGCGAGCGTCCCGCCGGCCATCAGGCGCTTGACGATATCGAGCGCCTCGTTGAAGCGGTCGCGCTTCTCTTTCGGATCGATGCCGTAGCCCACGAATTCATGCGCCAGGTAACCCGAGCCGACGCCGAATACGAGGCGCCCGCCGCTCATCATGTCGAGCATCGAATAGGTCTCGGCGATGCGCCGCGGATCGTGGAACGTGAGGATCGAAATCGCGGTGCCGAGGCGGATGCGCTTGGTGCGCTGCGCGAGCGCGGAAAGCATGACCGCGGGGTCGGGCACCACGCCGTATTCGTGGAAATGGTGCTCGGCGCAGAAGAAGGTGTCGTAGCCGAGCTGTTCCGCGAGCTCGCACTGGCGCATGACCTGCGCGTAGAGCTGCGGCACGGTGCGCGCGAGGCGCGGGTGGTGATCGTTGACCGAGAACGTCGAGTAGCGCATGCGCGCTACCGATTTTAGGCTAGTCGAGCAGCGGGTACGCCGGCAGGGTCAGGAACTCGACGTACTTGTCGTCGCTCGTGATGCGCTCGAACAGCTTCGCGGCTTCGTCGTACTTGCCTTCGCTGTAGGCCGCCTTGACCTTGGCGAGCTCTTCGCCGAGCAGCTGCCGGAAAAGCTCGATGGTCACCTTGCGCCCGTCCTCGAGCACGCCCTTGGGCGAACGGATCCACTGCCAGATCTGCGAACGCGAGATTTCCGCCGTCGCCACGTCTTCCATCAGGTTGAAGACCGGCACGGCGCCCTCACCGGCGAGCCAGGCGCCGAGGTACTGGATGCCGACCGAGATATTGTTGCGCAAGCCCGCCTCGGTGATCGGCTTCTCGGGCTGGAAGCTGAGCAGATCCTTGGCGCTCACCTTCACGTCGGAGCGCTGGCGATCGTACTGATTGGGCTGCGGCATGTGCTGGTCGAACACGGCTTTGGCGATCGGCACGAGTCCCGGATGCGCCACCCACGTGCCGTCGCAGCCGTCAGTGACCTCGCGCAGCTTGTCCTGGCGGACCTTCTCGAGCGCCGCATCGTTCGCCGCGGGGTCGTTCTTGATCGGGATCTGCGCCGCCATGCCGCCCATCGCCGGCGCGCCGCGCCGGTGACACGTCTTCACCAACAGGAGCGCGTACGCGCGCATGAACGGCGCAACCATCGTCACCTGTGACCGGTCAGCGAGGCAGAACTGCGGGTCGGCGCGGAATTTCTTGATGCACGAGAAGATGTAGTCCCAGCGCCCGATGTTGAGGCCCGCGGAGTGCTCGCGCAGCTCGTAGAGGATCTCGTCCATCTCGAACGCGGCGACCACGGTCTCGATGAGCGCGGTGGCGCGGATCGTGCCTTGCGGAATGCCGAGCTGCGCTTGAGCGGCGATGAAAATGTCATTCCAGAGCCGCGCCTCGAGGTGCGACTCCATCTTCGGCAGGTAGAAGTACGGACCGGTGCCGCGCGCGATGAGCTCTTTCGCGTTGTGAAAGAAGTAGAGCGCGAAGTCGAAGATCGCGCCCGATACCGGCTTGCCGTCGACCGTCACATGCTTCTCGTCGAGGTGCCAGCCGCGCGGCCGCACGATGAGCACCGCGGTCTTGTCGCTCAGGCGGTACAGCTTCCCGCTGCTGTCGGGTCCGCTACTTTCGAAGCTGATGGTGCGCCGCACCGCGTCGCGCAGGTTGAGCTGCCCGTCGATCATGTTGTGCCACGTCGGGCAGTTGGCGTCCTCGAAGTCCGCCATGAACGTCGACGCGCCCGAATTGAGCGCGTTGATCACCATCTTGCGGTCGGTCGGCCCGGTGATCTCGACGCGGCGGTCGAGCAGGTCCTTCGGCTGCGGAGCGATCTTCCAATCGCTCTCGCGGATGTGGCGCGTGTCAGCGAGGAAGTCGGGCATCACGCCGGCATCGAACTGCTTCTGCCGGGCCGCGCGCCGCGCGAGCAGTTCCTGGCGCCGCGGCTCGAACTCGCGATGCAACTTGGCGATGAAAACGAGCGCCGGCTGCGTCAGGATCGGCGCGAGCTCGGCCGTGATGCGGCCGGTGACGGCGACGTCCTGCGGCTTGGCGACAGAGATCGGCATTTCTCGCATTGTATGAAGCGAAATGCGGCGCCGCAACATGAAATGCCGGTCTGTTCGGAGTACGCTGCCGCTTCCCATTAAGCAGCGCCGCATTTCATATCGTGGAAAGCTCCCATGGCCTATAACGTCTTGATCTTTGGCGCTTCGTACGGATCGTTGCTGGCAACCAAGCTGTTAGCGGCGGGCCACAACGCCAAGCTTGTCTGCGTACCGGCGGAAGTGGATCTGATCAACAAAGAAGGCACGCTGGTCCGCATGCCCGTGAAAGGGCGCGATGGGCTGGTGGAGATCCAATCTCGGAGGCTGCCGGGAAAGTTGACCGCGGACGTGCCAACCGCGGTCAAGCCCGTGGGTTACGACCTCGTAGTGCTCGGAATGCAGGAGCCGCAGTACCGCTCGAGCGGCGTGCGCGAGCTGCTCGACGCGGTGGGCAAAGCAAGGCTGCCCTGCATGTCGATCATGAACATGCCGCCATTGCCTTATCTCGCGCGCATTCCCGGCGTGGCGCTCGAGCCGCTGCGCGCCTGCTACACCGACGCCACGGTGTGGGCGAACTGCGATCCGCAATACATGACGTTGTGCAGCCCGGACCCGCAGGCGTTTCGCCCGCCGGAGGAGAAGCTCAACGTCCTGCAGGTGCGCCTGCCGACCAACTTCAAGTCGGCGCGCTTTCCGTCGGACGCGCATACCGCGATCCTGCGGCGCCTCGAGAAAGACATCGAGGCCGTGCGTTTCGAAGGCCTCGAGCTGCCGGTCAAGCTCAAGGTGCACGAGTCGGTGTTCGTGCCGCTTGCGAAATGGGCGATGCTGATCGCCGGCAACTACCGCTGCGTCACGAAAGACGGCATCCGCTCGATCAAGGACGCCGTGCACGGCGACCTCGCCGCCTCGCGCGACATGTACAGCTGGGTGGTGAAGCTTTGCGTCTCGCTCGGCGCCGCCGAGAAAGACCTGGTGCCGTTCGAGAAATACGCGACTGCAGCGCAATCGCTGGGCAGCCCTTCTTCCGCGGCGCGCGCGCTCGCGGCCGGCGCGCCCAATATCGAACGCGTCGATCGACTCGTGCAGGCGATCGGGGCCCAGAAGGGCATGCGCTCGAGCGTGCTGGACGAGGTCGTGCGCCTGGTGGACGCCAAGCTGGAAGCGAATCGTCGCGCTGCCGCGGACGCGGGCGTCAAGCCGGCGGAGCGCGCGAAGCGCAGCGCCTAGAAATTCGGGGGGCAGGAATTACGACCCCGGGTCGGAATTAGCGCCGTCGTCCGGCGCGTCTTCGATACCGAGCTCCTGGATCTTGCGGGTAATGGTGTTGCGGCCCATGCCGAGGAGGTTCGCCGCCTCGATGCGCCGGCCGCCGGTGCGCGCAAGCGCCCGGCGAATGAGCGCGCGCTCGAACTGACGTCCCAGCGTATCGAGAATGCCGGTATCGCCGCGCGCGAGACGGCGTTCGGCCTCATGCTCGAGCGCCGCGAGCCAGTCCGAAGCGGCGGCGGCCGCCTGGTCGCGAAATTCTGCCGGCAGGTCGCCGACGTCGATCACCTGCCCCGCCGCCATCACCGTGAGCCAGTGACACAGGTTCTCGAGCTGACGCACGTTGCCGGGAAACGCCAGGCGCGAGAGATGCGCGAGCGCGTCGTCCGAGAGGCGCTTGGGCTCGACGCCGAGCTGCCGCGCGCTCACGCCGAAGAAGTGCCGCGCGAGCAGCGGGATGTCTTCGGCGCGCTCGCGCAGGCTCGGCAGGCGCAGCCGGATCACGTTCAGCCGGTGATACAGGTCTTCGCGGAAGCTGCCTTCGCGCACGCGCTGCTCGAGGTTCTGGTGCGTGGCGGCGATCACGCGCACGTTCACCTTGAGCTGCTGGTGACCGCCGACGCGATAGAAGGTGCCGTCGGAGAGCACGCGCAAGAGACGCGTCTGCAGCTCCGCCGGCATGTCGCCAATCTCATCGAGGAACAGCGTGCCGCCCTCGGCCTGCTCGAAACGGCCGCGCCGCTGCTGCTGGGCGCCGGTGAACGAGCCGCGCTCGTGGCCGAAGAGCTCGGATTCGAGCAGCTCCTTCGGCATCGCCGCCGTGTTGATGGCGATGAACGGCTTCGACGCGCGTGCGCTATGCCGGTGCAGCGCGCGCGCAACCAGCTCCTTGCCGGTGCCTGACTCGCCGGTGATCAGTACCGTTGCGCTTGATTGCGACAAGCGGCCGATGGCCCGGAACACCTCCTGCATCGCCGGCGCCTGGCCAAGAATCTCGGGTGTTTCGGTCGGTGCCTCCACCGCCTCGGACTCGCGTCGGCTCTCATCCAGGGCCCGCCGGATGAGCTCGACCGCCTGGTCGATGTCGAAGGGCTTCGGCAG
>DASSLQ010000020.1:0-23111 GCA_035689325.1 Burkholderiales bacterium
GCGCCCTCGCCATGAATGCCGGCTGCTACGGCGGCGAGACATGGGACATCGTCGAGCGCGTGGCGACGATCGATCGCACAGGGGCCGTCGCCGAGCGTGCGCGCAGCGAGTTCGACATCGGCTATCGGCACTGCGTGCCCAAGGCCGGCCGGGAGGAATGGTTCGCCGCCGCGTGGTTCCGCCTCGAGCCAGGCGATGGAGAGGCATCGCGCGCCGTGATGAAGGAGCTGCTCGCGCGCCGCATCGCCACGCAACCGCTCTCGCTTCCCAATGCCGGCAGCGTGTTCCGCAACCCGCCGCGCGACCATGCGGCGCGCCTCATCGAAGCCTGTGGCCTGAAGGGCTTCGGCCGCGGCGCGGCGCGCGTCTCGGAAAAGCACGCGAACTTCATCGTCAATCCGCAGGGTGCGGCGCACGCCGCGGAGATCGAATGGCTGATCGAGCACGTCCAGCGCATGGTGTACCAGATGAAGGGCGTCGTGCTGCAGACCGAGGTGCGCATCGTGGGCGAGCCCGCATGAACTTCGGCAAGGTCGCGGTGCTGCTGGGCGGCAAGTCGGCCGAGCGCGAGGTTTCGCTGAAGAGCGGCACCATGGTGCTCAATGCGCTGCGCTCGCGCGGCGTCGACGCGCATGGCTTCGATCCCAAGGAGCGCGACGTGACGGCGCTCGTGAAGGAGCGCTTCGACCGTGCGTTCATCGCGCTGCACGGCCGCTTCGGCGAGGACGGCACCGTGCAGGGCGTGCTCGAGTGGCTCGGCATCCCGTACACCGGCAGCGGCGTGCTCGCCTCCGCGCTCGCCATGGACAAGCTGCGTACCAAGCGCATCTGGCAGGCGGAAGGCTTGGCGACGGCGCCGTACGCGGTGTTGACCCGCGAGTCGGACTTGAAAGCGGTTGCGCGTCGGCTCGGCACGCCGCTTTTCGTGAAGCCCGCAAGCGAAGGCTCGTCCGTCGGCATGACCAAAGTGAAGCGCGCCGCGGACCTCGAGGAAGCCTTTGCGCTCGCGGTGAACTACGACCCCGTGGTCATCGCCGAGAAGTTCGTCGACGGCCCCGAGCTCACCGTCGGCATCCTCGGCGAACAGGTGCTGCCGATCATCCGCATCGAGACGCCGCGCGAGTTCTACGACTATGAGGCGAAATACATCGCCAACGACACGCGCTATCTCATTCCCTGCGGCCTGCCGAAGGCGAAGGAAATGCAATTGCAGGCGCTCTGCCTCAAGGCGTTCCGCGCGCTTGGCTGCACGGGCTGGGGACGGGTCGATCTGATGCTCAACCGGCGAGGGCGGCCTTACCTGCTGGAGATCAACACGTCCCCCGGAATGACCGACCACTCGCTCGTGCCGATGGCGGCGCGCGCCGTCGGCCTGTCGTACGAAGATTTGTGCATCAAGGTTCTCGAGGGAGCGCATGTGGGATAACCCGCGCCTGCTGAACGCCGCCGCCGGTTTCCTCGTCGGCCTTGCTGCGCTCGCTTTCGGGGCGGGTGCCGCGCACTGGCTCGCGCATTCGGCGCTCTTTCCGGTGCGCACCATCGAGCTGCGCACCGCGCTCAACCAGGCGCCGCGCGCGGACGTGGAGCGCACGCTGGCAAGCGTCGGCCGCGGCAACTTCTTCGCCGCGCCGATCGACGAACTGCGCGCGGCGCTCGAGCGGCTGCCTTGGGTGCGGCGTGCGGCGGTGCGCCGTGCATGGCCCGATGGCCTCGAAGTGAGCATCGAGGAGCATGTGGCGCTCGCGCGCTGGGCTGCGGGCGGCCTCGTCAACCAGCAGGGCGAGCGCTTCGCAGGTCAGGCCGAGGCCGAGCTGCCGCTCTTCAGCGGCCCGGCCGGAACCGAACCGGAAGTTGCACGCCGCTACACGCGCTTCTCGCAGCTCCTTGCGCCGCTTGGCAGCCCGATCGAGCGGCTCACCCTCAGCGCGCGACTTGCCTGGGAGCTCAGGCTCGCCAATGGGCTCGAGCTGAAACTCGGCCGCGACGCCGACGCTGCCGAGGCGAGGCTCGCGCACTTCGTGGCGTCGGCGGAGGCGAGCGAGCTTGCGCCGCGCGGCGCGACGGTGGACCTGCGCTATCCGAATGGCTTCAGTGTGCGGGGTAAAGGCTGATGGCGAAGGAAAACAAGAACCTCGTCGTTGCCCTGGACATCGGCACCTCGAAGGTCGCTTGTCTGGTCGCCGAGCTGGGTGCGGACGGCGGGCTCGAAATCCTCGGTATGGGCTCGCATCCTTCGAGGGGACTGAAAAAGGGCGTGGTGGTCAATATCGAGGCCACGGTCGCCGCCATCCAGCGTGCGCTCGAGGAAGCGGAGCTGATGGCCGACTGCAAGATCGCCGCCGCCTACGTCGGCATTGCCGGCAGCCATATCCGCAGCTTCAATTCCACCGGCATGGTCGCGGTGAAGGACCGTGAGGTAGGCGGCATGGACGTCGATCGCGCGATCGAGACCGCGCGCGCGGTGAACATCCCTACCGACCAGCAAATCCTGCATGTCCTGCGCCAGGAGTTCATCATCGACGGCCAGGAGGACGTGCGCGAGCCGATCGGCATGTCGGGCGTGCGCCTGGAGGTCAAGGTGCACATCGTCACCGGCGCGGTGTCGGCGGCGCAGAACATCATCAAGTGCGTGCGCCGCTGCGGCATCGAAGTGAAGGACCTGGTGCTGCAGCCGCTCGCCTCCGCGCGCGCCGTGCTCTCGGAGGACGAGAAAGACCTCGGCGTGTGCCTGCTCGACATCGGCGGCGGCACCACCGACATCGCGGTCTTCACGCATGGCGCGATACGGCACACCGCGGTGGTGCCGATCGCCGGCGACCAGATCACCAACGACATCGCCATGGCGCTGCGCACGCCGACGGCGGATGCGGAAGCGCTCAAGATCCGCCACGGCGTGGCGCTGCGCCAGCTCGCCGATCCGAACCAGATGCTGGAAGTGCCCGGCATCGGCGAGCGCGGCATGCGCACGCTCTCGCGCCAGACGCTCGCCGAGGTGATCGAGCCGCGCGTCGAGGAGCTCTATTCACTGGTGCAGCACGCGCTGCGCGACTCGGGCTTCGAGGAACTGCTCTCGAGCGGCATCGTGCTGACGGGCGGCTCGGCCGTCATGCAGGGCATGGTGGAGCTGGGCGAAGAGATCTTCCACATGCCGGTGAGGATCGGCGTGCCGCGATACGCCGGCGGGCTCGCCGATGTAGTGCGCGCGCCGCGCTATGCCACGGCGGTCGGTTTGCTCCTGGAAGGCGTGGCGCAGATGCAGCACGGACGGCTTTCGCGCCAGAGCGGCTCGGTACGAGCGGTGCTCGGGCGCATGCGGGAGTGGTTTCAGCACAACTTTTGAAGTGAATAACAACGGCAAGGAGACAACAACATGTTCGAGATCGTAGAAAGCCAGGTAACGGGGCCCATCATCAAGGTGGTGGGCGTGGGTGGCGCCGGCGGCAACGCCATCAATCACATGATCGAGGAGGGAGTGCAGGGCGTGGAGTTCATCGCCGTCAATACCGATGCGCAAGTGCTCGCGCGCAACCGCTCCCCCAATCAGATGCAACTCGGCACGAGCGGACTGGGCGCCGGCGCGAAGCCCGAGGAAGCGCGCGCCGTGGCGCTCGCCGATCGCGACCGCATCGAGGAAACGCTCGCCGGAGCGCACATGGTGTTCATCACGGCCGGCATGGGCGGTGGCACCGGCACCGGCGCGGCGCCGGTGATCGCCGAAGTCGCGCGCTCGCTCGGCATCCTCACCGTGGCGGTCGTCACCAAGCCGTTCGCGTTCGAGGGATCCAAGCGCATGAAAATCGCCGAGGGCGGCCTGGAAGCGCTGGGGCCGCACGTCGATTCGCTGATCGTCATCCTCAACGACAAGCTCGAAGAGGTGCTCGGCGAGGACGTGACGCAGGAGGACGCCTTCAAGGCGGCCGACGACGTGCTTAACAACGCCGTGGCGGGGATTGCCGAAATCATCAACAACCCGGGTCTGGTCAACGTGGATTTCCAGGACGTGCGTACCGTGATGTCCGAGCAGGGCATGGCGATGATGGGCTCGGCGAGCGCGAGCGGCATCGACCGCGCGCGCATCGCGGCGGAGCAGGCGATCGCCTGCCCGCTGCTTGAGGGCGTGAATCTTGCCGGCGCGCGCGGCGTGCTCGTCAACATCACCGCGTCGAAGTCGAGCCTCAAGCTGCGCGAGACGAAAGAGGTGATGAACATCATCCGGGCGTTTGCGGCGGAGGATGCGACCATCATCTACGGCGGCGTGTACGACGATGCGCTCGAGGACCAGCTGCGCGTCACGGTCGTCGCGACCGGGCTCGGCGCACCGTCGGTCGCGCGCGCGCCCAAGCCGCAACTCGTGCTCAGCAACGTGACCGGGCAGAAGACCGGGACCGACAATCTCCCGGGACCGGTGGACTACAACCAGCTCGACGCCGTGCCGGCGGTGATACGGCGAAACCGCGCTTCCACGGTCGAGGCCCTGCAGCAAAGCGGCGTGGACAAATACGACATCCCGGCGTTTCTGCGCAAGCAGGCGGACTGATGCGGCGCTAGAATGAGCCACTCCCTGGCGATGCTTCGACAACGCACTCTCAAGGCGCTTGTATCTGCCGCAGGCGTCGGGCTGCACACCGGGCAGAAAGTCCGCGTCTCGCTGCGGCCGGCGCTGCCCGACACCGGCATCGTCTTCCGGCGCATCGACCTTGCCTCGCCGGTCGACATTCCGGCGCGCGCCGAGCTCGTCGGCGAAACGCGGCTTTCATCCTGCCTGGTGCGCGACGGCGTCAAGATCTACACGGTAGAGCATTTGATGTCCGCGTTCGGCGGGCTCGGCATCGACAACGCCTATGTCGATCTCGACGCTTCCGAGCTGCCGATCATGGACGGCAGCGCCTCGCCCTACGTGCTCCTCATCCAGCAGGCGGGCGTGGTCGAGCAGGCGGCGCCCAAGCGCTTCCTGCGTGTGACGCGACCTGTGGAAGTGAGCGACGGCGACAAGTGGGCGCGACTTGAGCCCTACGATGGCTACAAGCTTTCTTTCTCCATCGATTTCCGTCACCCCGTAATCGAGCGTTCGACGCAGTCGGTGCAAGTCGATTTCGCCGAGACGTCGTATCTCAAGGAAATCGCGCGTGCCAGAACGTTCGGCTTCATGCACGAAGTGGAAGACCTGCGCGACAGCGGTCTCGCGCTCGGCGGCGGCTTGGACAACGCGGTCGTACTCGATGAATACCGCGTGCTGAACGCGGAAGGCCTGCGCTTCGCCGACGAGTTCATCCGTCACAAGCTGCTCGACGCGATCGGCGATCTCTATCTTCTCGGAAAGCCGCTGCTCGCCGCCTTCTCCGCGCACAAGTCAGGCCATGCGCTCAACAACCGCCTGCTGCGCGCAGTGCTCGCGCAGCCCGGCGCCCTGGAGACCGTGACCTTCGAGCGCGCCGAGGACACGCCGGCCGGCGTGGCGCGCCTGGCAACGCAGTACGGTTAGTCGCGCGGCAGCGCGCCGTGGCGGCGCAGCATTTTCGCCAATGCGTCGCGTGCCGGCGACGCTGACAGCCGCTCGTACAGCTCGCGCAACCGCTCGAGCGCATGTGTGGAGAAATGCACGCTTTTTTGCGCGCCACATACCTTCTTAAGTGACTCGATCGGTTGCACCCTCACTGAAACTAAACTAACCTGCATTCGCCGTTCTTGGAGGAAGCGCGAAAGCGCCGGTGCGAGGAGCCGAAGCTTTGCAGCGACGGCGGAATTGGCGGCAAGAAGCGCAAGCTTTCCGTCCTTGAAATTGGCGACGCGGATCTGTTCGCGCAGCTCGGGAGCCAAGAAGTTCTGAACGAGTTCGCCGAGCGCGCGCAGCTCCCGGGTCTTCGCAAGAACCGGTTGCAGGTCGCCTTCAGTCGCGAGGATCCGGTCGAGTTTGGTGGGCAGCAAAGGGAGCGTACGCGGAAGGGAGACGGTGCAGATTATCCTGATCTCGGATCGGCTGGCCAAGGCGAGGTCAGTCACGCTGTCCGCCATGCACCTGGTGGCGAGCGGAACCGTGCTGCTCGTACTGGTGCTCGCTGCCACCGCTGCCGTCTATTGGCTGACGCTGCGTTACGCCGCTGAGGTGCCGGTCCCGGCGCTGCAGCGTCTGGTGCTCGCCGCGCAGGAAACCGAGGCCGAACGCAGCCGCGCCTTCGTGCAGCAGAACCTCAACGCAATGGCGGTCAAGCTGGGTGAAATGCAGGCTCAGCTCACGCGCCTGGACGCGCTCGGCGAGCGCCTCGCCTCGCTTGCCGGCGTAAAGGACGTGCGGCTCACCGAAACGCCCGGCCTCGGCGGCGCCGCGCCGACGCTGATGCCGCCGCAGAATCTTTCGCTGGGTGATTTCAGCCAGAAGCTGCTCGAGCTCTCGCGCCAGCTCGAGAACCGCAACGACATGCTGGGCGTGCTCGAGTCGCAGCTCTTCGAGCAGGCGGTGAAGAAGAAGCTCATGCCAACCATGCTGCCTGTGAAGGCGCCCTTCAGCGCATCGAGCTTCGGTCGGCGCATCGACCCCTTCACCGGCCAGTGGGCGATGCACGAGGGCATCGATTTCCTTGCCGACGCCGGCTCGTCGATCGCGGCGGCAGCGGCCGGCGTAGTCGTGTTCGCTGGCTTTCATCCGCAGTACGGCTACGTGGTGGATATCGACCACGGCAACGACCTCGTTACGCGCTACGCGCATTGCTCTAAGCTCTTCGTCAAGGAAGGCGACGTCGTCGCGCGCGGCCGCAAGATCGCCGAAGTAGGCTCCACCGGCCGCTCGACCGGGCCGCACCTGCATTTCGAAGTGCGTTTCCGCGGGGCGGCGCAGAACCCGACCAAGTTCCTGCTCGCGTCGGTGTCGCCGGCGCGCGGCTCCGTCAAGACGGCCGCAGCGGGCGCCGCCGAGTAAAGCCGTTCGCGGCCGGGGCGCGCGCCTCGGCGTGATAACATCCTGCGCTTTCCCGGAGCTCGCTTTTCCGCTGGCCCGCCAGGGCTTGCGTCCTTCATGGTGAGATACCTTCAGTACGGGCGCCGCGTCGCCGAAGTGCTCTGGAGCGTCCCGACGCGCGTCTTCGGCAGCCGCAACGAGCGGCTGCTCAAGCACTACGGACACACCGTAGACAGGATCACTGCGCTCGAGCCGCAGATCGCGGCGCTTTCCGACGCGGCGCTCGCAGGCAAGACCGGCGAGCTGCGCAAGCGCTACAGCGATGGCGCAACGCTCGAGGAGCTGCTGCCCGAAGCGTTCGCCGTGGTGCGCGAATCGGCCAAGCGCACGCTGCGCATGCGGCACTTCGACATGCAGCTTCTCGGCGGCATGGTGCTGCACGCAGGCAAGATCGCGGAGATGAAGACGGGCGAAGGCAAGACGCTCGTCGCCACGCTTCCCGCGTACCTCAACGCGCTCACCGGCAAGGGCGTGCACATCGTCACGGTGAACGATTACCTCGCCAAGCGCGACGCCGAGTGGATGGGCAGGGTCTACCGCTTCCTCGGCTTGAGCGTCGGCGTCAACGTGCCCTACCACGAGCTGCCGCTCGAGGAGCGCAACACAGCCAAGCGCGCGGCTTACGCCGCCGACATCACCTATGGCACGAACAACGAGTTCGGCTTCGACTACCTGCGCGACAACATGGCGATGCACGTCGAGGAGCGCTTCCAGCGCGGCCTGCACTACGCCATCGTCGACGAGGTCGACTCGATCCTGATCGACGAGGCGCGCACGCCGCTCATCATTTCCGGCCAGGCGGAGGATCGCACCGAGATCTATCACAAGATGAACCAGGTGCCGCCGTTGCTCACCCGGCAGAAGGAAGAGAAGAAGAAGCCGGATGATCCGGAGCCGCCGGGCGACTTCTTCGTCGACGAAAAGAATCATCAGATCGTCCTGTCCGAGGCCGGGCACGAGAAGGCCGAGCAGATCCTCACGCGCGTGGGCCTGTTGCCCGCCGGTGCGAGCCTCTACGAGCCCGCGTACATCAACCTCGTGCACCAGCTCTACGCGGCGCTGCGCGCACACCACCTTTTCCACCGCGACCAGCATTACGTGGTGCAAAACGGCGAAGTGGTGATCGTCGACGAATTCACCGGGCGCCTGATGATCGGCCGGCGTTGGTCGGAAGGCCTGCATCAGGCGGTGGAGGCGAAGGAAGGCGTGCCGATCCAGAACGAGAACCAAACGCTCGCCTCGATCACCTTCCAGAACTATTTCCGCATGTACGGCAAGCTCGCCGGCATGACCGGCACCGCCGACACCGAGGCCTACGAGTTCCAGCAGATCTACGGCCTCGAGACGGTCGTCGTGCCGACCCACATGCCGATGGTGCGCGCCGACCGCCAGGACCAGGTGTACCGCACGGCCAAGGAGAAGTACCGCGCCGTGATCAACGACATCCGCGACTGCTACGACCGCGGCCAGCCGGTGCTCGTGGGAACGACGTCGATCGAGAACAACGAGCTGCTCTCGGGCCTGCTGCAAAACGAGAAGCTTGCGCACCAGGTGCTGAACGCCAAGCAGCACGAACGGGAGGCGCAGATCGTCGCGCAGGCCGGCCGGCCGAAAGTGATTACCATCGCCACCAACATGGCGGGCCGCGGCACCGACATCGTGCTCGGCGGCAACGTCGAGAAGCAGTGCGATTTCGTCGAGGTGGACGAGCAGCTCTCGCCGGAGGAGAAAAAGGTCCGCGTCGAGAAGCTGCGCAGCGAATGGCAGGCGCTGCATGATCAGGTGGTGAAGGCCGGCGGCCTGCACATCATCGGCACCGAGCGCCACGAGTCGCGGCGCATCGACAACCAGCTGCGCGGCCGCTCGGGCCGCCAGGGCGACCCGGGCAGCTCGCGCTTCTACATGTCGCTGGAGGATCCGCTGCTCAGGATCTTCGCCGGCGAGCGCATCAACCGCATCATGGTGATGCTGAAGATGCCGGAGGGCGAGGCGATCGAGCACCCGATGGTGACGCGCTCGATCGAGAGCGCGCAGCGCAAGGTCGAAGCGCGCAACTTCGACATCAGGAAGCAGCTTCTCGAGTACGACGACGTCGCGAACGACCAGCGTAAGACCATCTACGCGCTGCGCAACGAGCTTCTCGAATCGCACGACGTCTCGGCCCGCATCTCCGATCTGCGCGCGGGCGTCATCAATGACATGTTCCGCATGTATGTGCCCGAGGAGAGCGTCGAGGAGCAGTGGGATATCGCCGGCCTCGAGCAGGCGCTCAAGAGCGAATTCAACCTCGGCCTTCGCATCCGCGCGTGGCTCGACAAGGAGTCCGAGCTCGGCGAGCAGGAGATGCTGAAGCGCATCGTCTCGGCGGCCGAGGAGGCCTACCAGACCAAGGTGCCCGAAGCGGCGCGCGAGCAGTGGAAACAGTTCGAGCGCTACCAGATGCTGCAGATCCTGGATGCGCACTGGCGCGAGCACCTGGCGGCGCTCGACCACCTGCGCCAGGGCATCCATTTGCGTGGCTATGCGCAGAAGAACCCGAAGCAGGAATACAAGCGCGAGGCGTTCGAGCTCTTCGGCGCCATGGTGGAGTCCGTCAAACTCGAGGTCATCAAGACGCTGACCGCAGTCGAGATCCGCACGCAGGAGGACATCAAGCCAGACGACGAATCCCACGTTGAGAACGTCCGTCCGTTGCATCCGGGGTCCGGCGGCGCCGAGGAAGAGCTCGCCTATGCGGGCAACGGCGATGTGGCGCTCGCCGAAGCTGCGACCAAGAAGAAGGCGCAGCCGGTCGTGCGCCATGCGCAGAAAATCGGCCGCAACGATCCCTGCCCGTGCGGCTCGGGCAAGAAATACAAGCACTGCCACGGCAAACTGACGTAACGATGGCGGTCAACCTGCCGCCACCCGATCGCGCGACCCTTCTTCCCGTACCCGGCGTCGAGCTCGGCGTCGCGATGGCCGGCGTGCGCAAGACCAACCGCAAGGACCTGCTGGTCATGCGGCTCGCGCCGGGGAGCAGCGTCGCCGGCGTCTTTACCCAGAACCGCTTTTGCGCCGCGCCGGTAGTGCTCGCGCGCAAGCACCTGCGCAATGAGGTGCATGCGCTCGTGGTGAACACCGGCAATGCCAACGCCGGCACCGGGAAGCGGGGGCTCGAGCATGCGATGCTGGTGTGCGAGGCGCTTGCGAGCCATCTGGGCTGTGAGCCGCAGCAGATCCTTCCCTTCTCCACCGGCGTCATCATGGAGCCGCTGCCGGCGGAGCGCATCGTGGCCGCGCTGCCGCACGCGCTGCTGCATCAGGACGATTGGCTGTCTGCCGCCGAAGCGATCATGACGACCGATACGGTGCCCAAGGCCTACTCGCGCAGGGTGCGGCTCTCCGGCGGAGCCGCGGTCGTCACCGGCATTGCCAAGGGCGCCGGCATGATCCGCCCGGACATGGCCACCATGCTCGCCTTCGTCGCCACCGATGCGCGCGTCGCCGACCGCAGCCTGCAGGCGCTGCTCGAGCGCGTCGCGCAGCGCTCGTTCAACTGCGTCACGGTGGATGGCGACACCTCTACCAACGACTCGTTCATCCTCGCCGCCACGGGCGCAGGACCGGCGGCGCGCACGCGGCGCGATCTGCTCAAGCTCGAGGTCGCGATCGGCGAGGTGGCGCGCAATCTTGCGCAGGCGATCGTGCGCGACGCCGAAGGTGCGACCAAGTTCGTCACCATCTCGGTCGAGCGCGGCCGCGACGCGGCGGAATGCCGTCGCGTCGCCTACGCCATCGCCCATTCGCCGCTCGTGAAGACCGCGTTCTTCGCCTCCGACCCCAACCTCGGGCGCATCCTTGCGGCCATCGGCAATGCGGCGGTCAAAGGACTCGACACGGCGAAAATCGAGCTCTACATCGACGCCGTGCGCGTTGCCCGGAATGGCGCGCGCGATCCGGACTATCGCGATGAGCTTGCCGTTGCGGCGATGAAGAAGCCGGAGTTCAGCGTCCGCGTGCTGCTGCACCGTGGCACGGCAGGCGCGATCATCTGGACTTGTGATCTCTCGTTCGATTACGTGAAAATCAACGCGGAATACAGGACGTAGTGCGCCGCACTTGAACAAGGAACTCGACGAGATCCTGCAGCGCCTGGGCGAGATCCTGCCCCGGCCTGCGGCGCCGACCGACTGGACGGCGAGCATCGCCTTTCGCTGGCGAGCCGCGAGCCGCCGCGGCGCCGGCGGCTATCTGCAGCCCGTGCGTCAGGTGCATCGCATCCGGCTTGCCGACCTGCGCGGCATCGACCGGCAGATCGAGCGAGTCGAGCAGAACACGCTTCAATTCATGCGCGGGCTGCCCGCGAACAATGTGCTCCTGACCGGCGCCCGGGGCACCGGCAAATCGTCGATCGTAAAGGGGCTGCTCAACAAGTACGCCAAGCAGGGCCTGCGGCTGATCGAAGTCGAGAAGAACGATCTCGTCGACCTGCCGCAGATCGTCGACCAGGTGGCGCCGCGCAAGGAGCGCTTTCTGCTTTTCTGCGACGACTTGAGCTTTCACGGCGCGGAGGACGGTTACATCGCGCTGAAAGTGGCGCTCGACGGCTCGGTCTCGACGACCTCCGAGAACCTGCTGATCTACGCCACCTCGAACCGGCGCCATCTGATGCCGGAGTACATGACCGAGAACCTCGAGACCAAGTACATCGGCGACGAGATCCATCCCGGCGAGACGGTGGAGGAGAAGATTTCGCTCTCGGAGCGCTTTGGTCTCTGGGTGACGTTCTACCCGTTCGACCAGGACGAATACCTCGACATCGTCCAGCACTGGCTGAAGACCCTCGGCGGGAAATGGAGCGACGCCGCGCGCGAGGAGGCGCTGCAGTGGTCGCTGCAGCGCGGCTCGCGCAGCGGCCGCGTCGCCTATCAGTTCGCGCGCGATTGGGCGGGCCGCCATTCGAAAAAGTGATTGATGTCGCCGCGGCGGTGATCCAGCGCGCCGATCGCCGCGTCTTGCTCGCGCAGCGCCCGCCCGGCAAGGTCTACGCCGGCTACTGGGAATTCCCCGGCGGAAAAATCGAGCCCGGCGAGCCGCCCGAGCGCGCGCTCGCGCGCGAGCTGCGCGAGGAGCTCGGCATCGACACCGAGCGCTGCTATCCGTGGCTCACGCGCGAATACGTCTATCCGCATGGGCGTGTGCGGCTCAACTTTTTTCGCGTGCTCGCCTGGCGCGGCGAGCCGCAGCCGCGCGAGGACCAGGCCATCGCCTGGCAGGCGCTTGAGTCGCTTTCAGTCTCGCCAATGCTGCCGGCGAATGCGCCGGTGCTCGCCTCGCTCACGCTGCCGCACGAGTACGCCATCACCGACGCCGGCCGGCTCGGCACCGCGCCGATGTTGGCGGCGCTCGAGCGTCGGCTCGAGCAGGACTTGCGGCTTGTCCAGGTGCGCGAGCCGGCGCTTGCGCCCGCCGAGCGCGAGCGTTTCGCCGCGCAAGTCGTGGGTCTCGCGCATCGCTACGGCGCCAAGGTGCTGACGAAGGAGCCGGCGCCCGGCGCCGACGGCGTGCACTATACCGCCGCCGAGCTCATGCGCCTGGGGCGCCGTCCGCAACGCGGGCTGGCCGCGGCGTCGTGCCATACGCGCGTGGAGCTCGAGCGAGCCATGGCGCTCGAGCTCGATTTTGCGGTGCTCGGGCCGGTGCTCGAGAAGCACGGCGCCGCGCCGCTCGGCTGGGAGCGCTTTGCGGAGATCGCGCGCGCCGCAAGCATCCCGGTGTATGCGATCGGCGGCTTGACGCCGGCCGACCGGGAGCGCGCCTGGCAGCGGGGCGCGCACGGCCTCGCGATGATCCGCGGAAGCTGGCGCTAGTCCTTGTCGGGCGGTGGCTCGTCGGGCTTGGCGTCATCGCCCGCGACGCGATAGCGCTCGCTCGCCCACGAGCCGAGATCGACCAGCTTGCAACGCTCGCTGCAGAACGGCCGCCACTCGTTCTGCGGGCCGAGAGCCGCCGGCTGCCCGCAGCGGGGACAAGGCACGTGTCTTACAGATTGCAGAAGGTGAGCTCGAAAGGAATATCCGCCTCGGCCGTGCGCTGGGAGCGCGGCTCCTCGCCGTTCTGGGCAAGGAAGCGGATGTTGAGCACGTACTTGTTGGCGCTGATCTCGGGCACGCAGGCGAGCCCCGGATCGAGACGCAGCCGCAGCATCTGGGCGGTCTTGCCGCCGAGCATCTGCTGGAACATGCCTTGTTGCGCCGTGAGCTGCTGCGGCCGGCCGGACTCGCGCAGGATGCGAAGGATGATCGCCGAGCCGTCGCGCAGCGGGTAAAGCGGCCCGGTCCAGCCGGCGAGCTGGCCGGTGCGCTCTTCCGCCGGTCGGTGCAGCCAGTAGTGGTAGGAGGGCAGGTCGAACTCGCAGGCGCCGCCCGGGATGGCGGTGCGCTGCTTGATCGCCATGAGCCAGTCGTTCTCGCGCAGGTACTGGCCGATCTTGCCGGTCATGGAAAAAAGCGCCGCCGCAGCCTGCTCGATGTCACGCAGCACGCTCGCGAGCGCGTCCTGCGCGATATCGGGATTGTTGCGAAAGCCGAGCAGGACCTGCTTCTGGCGCTCGAGCTCCTGCAGCAGGTCGGACTTGAGGTCGGCGCGGCTCACCACCTCCAGGATCTCGAACAGGGTGAGCAGCGCCATGTGATGGTCGTGCGGATCGGTGCGCGCGATGAAATGGCGCGAGCGCTCGAACAAGTCCTCGAGCCGCAGCAGCGTGCGGATGCGCTCGTTCAGCGGATATTCGTACGTGATCAACCGGCTGCTCGGACCAGAAACCCCGAGCGGATTCTGCGCGCTTTGGTTGACCGGCACAACCTACGCACCCGCCATTTTCAGGTAGCGCGCATGCAGCGCCGCCACCTGGGCGCGCAGCGCGTCGAGCGCGCCAGCGTTGTCGATCACGTCATCGGCCGCGGCGAGGCGCGCGGCACGCGAGGCCTGCTGCGCCATGATGGCGCGCACCTCGCGCTCGGGCAGCCCGCTGCGGCCATGCACGCGCTCGACCTGCAGCCCCTCGGGAGCGTCGACCACCAGCACGCGGTCGACGCGGCCGCGGTAGTCGCCGGATTCCACCAGCAGCGGCACGACATAAATCACGTACGGGCCGCGCGCCGCTGCGATGCGCCGCTCCGACTCGGTGCGAATCATCGGATGCAGGAGCGCTTCCAGCGCGCGCTTGGCCGCCGGATCGTCGAAAACGCGCTTCCTCATCGCCGCGCGGTCCATGGCGCCGCTCGGGCCGATGAACCCCTCGCCGAAGAGCGCCTTGATGTGCCCGAGCGCCGCGCCGCCCGGCGCGGTCAGCTCGTGCGCGATCGCATCGGTATCGACCAGCGCGGCGCCCAGGCGCTCGAATTCGTGGGCGGCGGCGCTCTTGCCGCTGCCGATGCCTCCCGTCAGCCCGACCACGAACGTCACAGCCGCTCGGCGTACCAGCGCAGGATGGGCTCGCCCCAGAACAGCGCCACCAGCGCCGCGATGGCGATGTAGGGACCGAAGTGGAAGCGGAAGCCCGCATCCCACTTGCCGCGCGCGGCGAACATCTGCAGCGCGCCGAAGGCGAGCCCGACGACCGAGGAAAGCAGGATCACGAGCGGCAGCATCTTCCAGCCGAGAAATGCGCCGACCGCCGCGTTCATCTTGAAGTCGCCGTAGCCCATGCCCTCCTTGCCGGTGGCGAGCTTGTAGCCCCAGTACACGAGCCACAGCGCGAGATAGCCGGCGACCGCGCCGGTCACGGCATCGGCCAGCGGCACGAATGCGCCGCGCAGGTTGACGAGCAGGCCGATCCACGCGAGGGGCAAGGTGAGGTCGTCGGGCAGCAGGCCCGTCTCCTGATCGATGAAGGCGAGCGCGATCGTGAACCAGACGAGAAGCGCGGCGCCGACGGCGGCGAGGCTCGCGCCGAAGCGCCAGAACGAATACGCGGCGCCGACGCCGGCCAGGAGCTCGACCAGCGGGTAGCGCATGCTGATGCGCGCACCGCAGCTCGTGCACTTGCCGCGCAGGACAAGCCAGCTTACGAGAGGAATATTCTGCAGCGCGCCGATGCCGTGCCCGCAGGCCGGGCAGCGCGAGCGCGGCGTGAACAGGTTGAGCGGCGCCTCCTCGCGCGGCGCCTCGCCGGCGAGCGCGGCGCATTCGGCGCGCCACTCGCGCTCCATCATCTTCGGCAGGCGGTGGATCACCACGTTCAGGAACGAGCCGATGCACAGCCCGAATACGAGCGCCAGCCAGGGAAGCACGGCTGGCTGTGCGAGCCAGCCGAGGGACGCCACGCTAGACAGCCTGTCCTATCTTGAAGATCGGCAGGTACATGGCGATCACCATGCCGCCGATCAGGGTGCCGAGCACCACCATGATCATCGGCTCGAGCAGCGAGGACAGCGCCTCCACGGCGTCGTCCACCTCCTGCTCGTAGAAGTCGGCGACCTTGCTCAGCATGCTGTCGAGCGCGCCCGTCTCCTCACCGATGGACACCATCTGCAGCACCATGTTGGGAAAGACGTTGACGTTCTGCATGGCGACGGTAAGCGCCGTGCCGGTGGCCACCTCGCCCTGGATCTGCTTGGTCGCCGTCTGGTAGACGTAGTTGCCGGCCGCGCCGCCGACCGAGTCGAGCGCCTCGACCAGCGGCACGCCCGCCGCGAACATGGTGGAGAGCGTGCGCGTCCAGCGGGCGATGGAGGACTTCTTGACGAGGTCGCCGAACACCGGCACCTTCAGCATCATACGGTCCATGAAAATCTGCACCGCGAGCGAGCGCTTCCAGGCGGCGAAAAAGCCGTAGATGCCGGCGCCGAGCACGCCAAAGATGATGTACCAGTACTTCACGAAGGCGTCGGAGATCGCCATCACGAAGAGCGTCGGCGCAGGCAGGTCGGCGCCGAAGTTCGTGAAGACCTCCTTGAAGGCCGGGATCACGAAAATCATGATCACCGCGGTGATGATGAACGCGACGGCGATGATCGCGATCGGATAGAACATCGCGCTCTTGATCTTCGACTTGATGGCGAGGATCTTTTCCTTGTAGGTGGCCAGGCGGTCGAGCAGCGACTCGAGAATGCCGGCCTGCTCGCCGGCCGCCACCAGGTTGCAGAAGAGCGCATCGAAGTACAGCGGGTACTTGCGGAATGCAGCGGCGAGCGAGGAGCCGGTCTCGACGTCGGTCTTGATGTCGGAAAGCAGCTTCGCCACCGCCGGGTTGGTGGCGCCCTTGCCGACGATGTCGAACGACTGCAGCAGCGGCACGCCCGCCTTCATCATGGTCGCGAGCTGGCGCGTGAAGAGCGTGATGTCTTTATCCTTGACCTTGCCGCCCACGCCGCGCTTCTGCTTCTTGACCTTCTTCACCATGATGCCCTGGCGGCGAAGCGTCGCGTTCACCGCCGTCTCGCTCACGGCGCGAAGCTCGCCGCGCACCGTCTTGCCGGCCTTGTCGCGGCCCTCCCAGCTATAGACGAAGTCCTTCGGCCCTTTTGCTACGGCTGCTGCGGTTGCCATCTTCGAAATCCCTCCCTGCAGGCCGAGCATGATGCCCGGCGTGGCAGTCTTTGTAAAGCCTGAGGTTTCCGCTCTAAGCCACTGAGGTCTCTGTACTTTCTACATCCGCGAGCGGGCGGAAAATCCTCACGGTTTTGATCGTCCGGCCCTGCGCATGAACGATCTCCATGGGCACGTTGCCGATCTTGATGGCGACGTCGGCTTCGGGAATTTCCTGCAAGTGTTCAACGATCAAGCCATTCAGCGTCTTCGGACCGTCGGTCGGAAGCGACAGTCCCAGCGCGCGGTTCACTTCGCGCACCGGCATCGCACCCTCGGCGGTGGCGGTGCCGTTCTCGTCCCAGGCGAGCGGCAGTGCGCTCGGCAGCGTGGTGGTGAACTTGCCGACGATCTCCTCGATGACGTCTTCGAGCATGACGAGGCCCATCAGCTCGCCGTATTCGTCGACCACCAGCGCGAGGCGCTCGCGGTTTTCCTGGAAATACTGCAGCTGTGCGAGCGCCGAAGTGCTCGCCGGCACGTAATAGGGCTCATCCAGCACGGCGAGCAGCGCCTGCTCGTCCAGCGAGCCGGCGTGTAGCGGAGCGAGGATCCTGCGCACGTGCAGGATGCCGGCGATGTCGCCTTCGTGATTGCGGAAAACGGGCAGCCGACCGTGATACGCGGTGGCGAGCTGCCGCGAGACGGTCTGCATGCCGTCCTCGAGGCACACCGACTCGATGCGCGCGCGCGGCACCATGATGTCCTGCACCGTGATCGCGCCGACGTCGAACAGGTTCACGAGGATCGACAGGTGCTTCTTCGGCATGAAGCTCGAGGACTCGAGCACCAGCGTGCGGATCTCTTCCGGCGAGAGCTTGGGCTCGTCGCTTGGCCGGCCCGGCCGGATGCCGAGCACCAGCAGCAGCGGCCGCGCGAACAGGTTCACGAACCACGCCGCCGGCTTGAGCAGCCACATGAGCGGCTTCAGCACGTAAACCAGCAGCAGCGCGGTGCGCTCGGGAAACGTTGCGCCGATCACTTTCGGCGTGATCTCGGCGAACACGATGATGACGAAGCCGACCACGATCGGCGTCAGGAAAACCACCCAGCGGTCCTCGCCGAAAAGATGCGCCGCGATGAAGCCGGCGACGGTGGTCGCTCCCGTGATGGCGAGCGTATTGCCGATCAGGATGCCGCCCAGCAGGCGGTCGGTGCGCTTCAGGAGATCTGCGACCATCAGCGCGGCGACGCGTCCCTGGGCGACGAGATGGCGCAGGCGATAGCGGTTGAACGCCATCATCGCCGTCTCGGCGATGGAGAAGAAGGCCGAGAGCGCGAGCAGCACGCCGAAAACGGCGAGCATCCAGCCGAGTGAAATCTCGGGCATCAGGCGCGGTGCAGCAGCACTTCCAGCACGAAGCGGCTCCCCGGGTAGGCGAGCATCAGCGCGATGAAGCCGCTCACCGTCCAGCGCAGCGCCGTGCGCCCGCGCCAGCCGTAGCGCCAGCGCCCGGCGAGCAGCAAGCCGAAGATCAGCCACGACAGCACGGCGAACACCGTCTTGTGCTCGACGCGCATCGGACGGCCGATGAACGACTCGGAGTAGGCGATGCCGAGCGCGAGCGTGACCGTGAGCACGACAAACGCGGCGCCGATCAGCGCGAACACCAGCCGCTCGAGCGACAGCAGCGGCGGCAGGCGCCCGAGCGGGCCGTCGAGGCGCGCGTTCGCCTCGTGCAGGCGGTTCTCCACCCTGGCGATCAGCAGCGCGTGCAGCATCGCCACGGTGAACAGGCTGTAGGCGAGCATGCCCGCCACCAGATGCAGCCGGAACTCGAACGACACCGGGTCGGGACTCACGCGCCCGGCGAAGAACGCCGGCAGCGGCGCGCACAGCGCGGCGGCGAGCAGCAGGATGAAATAGAGTGCGTCGACCGGAAAGAAGAAGCCCTCGATCCAGCACATCAGCACCGCGAGCAACATCATCACCGAGAGCGCCTGCGCAAAGCCGAAGCGCAGCTCGCGCCCGGCGAAGATGTCCGGATAGAGCGCCAGGGCCTGGGCCGCGAGCGGCACGAGGATCGCGGCGCGCTCCCAGGCGCGCAGCTGCGGCGCCGGCGCGCCCGCGCGCCAGCGGGTGTTCCAGAAGTGCCACGCCAGTACGAGGTACGCAGCGGCTGCGATCCCGTGAATTACAATGTCGGGCACCTCTTCAGTTTAACACCCCATGCTAGACAACCTGACCGCGCGGCTCGCCGGCATCGTGAAGCACATTCGCGGCGAAGCGCGGCTCACCGAAGCGAACATCCAGGAAGCGCTGCGCGAGGTGCGCATCGCGCTCCTCGAGGCGGACGTCGCGCTGCCGGTGGTGAAGCACTTCATCGAGGCGGTGCGCGCGAAAGCGCTCGGCGCCGAAGTGATCGGCAGCCTCACCCCAGGACAGGCGCTGGTGGGGGTGGTGCATCGCAGCCTCACCGAGCTGATGGGCGAAGCGAATGCGCCGCTCGACCTCGCGACGCAGCCGCCCGCCGTGGTGCTGATGGCGGGCCTGCAGGGCTCGGGCAAGACCACGACCAGCGGCAAGCTCGCGCGCTTTCTCGTTGCCGAGAAGAAAAAGGTGGCGCTCGTCTCGTGCGACGTCTACCGGCCCGCCGCCATCGAGCAGCTGAAGACCGTGGCGGCGCAGGCCGGTGCGCAGTTCATCGCCTCCGTGGTCGGCGAGAAGCCGCTCGACATCGCGCGGCGCGCGCTCGACTTCGCGCGCACGCATTACGTGGATGTGCTGATCGTCGACACCGCCGGTCGTCTCGCGATCGACGAGGAAATGATGCGCGAGATCGCCGAGCTGCACGCCGCGCTCGCGCCGATCGAGACGCTTTTCGTCGTCGACGCGATGCAGGGGCAGGACGCGGTGAACGTGGCGCGCGCGTTCAACGAGCGGCTGCCGCTCACCGGCGTGATCCTGACCAAGCTCGACGGCGATGCGCGCGGCGGCGCCGCGCTCTCGGTGCGCCACGTCACCGGAAAGCCGATCAAGTTCGCCGGCGTCGGCGAGAAGCTCGCGGGGCTCGAACCGTTCCATCCCGAGAGAATGGCGGCGCGCATCCTCGGCATGGGCGACATCCTGTCGCTGGTCGAGGAGGCGCACGCCAAGATCGACCTCGAGAGCGCGAAGCGCGTCGCCGAGAAGGTAAAGAAAGGCAAGGGCTTCGACCTCGAGGACTTCAGGGAGCAGGTCGCGCAGATGAAGAAGATGGGCGGCGTCGCCTCGCTCATCGACAAGCTGCCCGCGCAGCTCGCGGGCCAGGTCGATCCGGCGAAGCTCGCCGACGACAAGCAGCTGAAGCGCATCGAGGGCATCATCAATTCCATGACGCGCGCGGAGCGCGCCAAGCCCGAGCTGATCAAGGCTTCGCGCAAGCGCCGCATCGCCGCGGGCGCCGGCGTGCCGGTGCAGGCGGTGAACCAGCTGCTCAACCAGTTCGAGCAGATGCAGAAGATGATGAAGATGATGAAAGGCGGCAATCTCCAGCGCATGATGCGCAATCTGAAGGGCGTGCTTCCTGGCATGCGCTAGCGGTCGCGGCTAACATGGCGCCGCGATGAGTGCCGAATCCGCCGAGACTGCGCCGAGCGACAGCCGCACGCTCATCGCGAGCGTGCTGTTCGTCGACATCGCCGGCTACTCGCGCCTCGGCGTCACCGAGCAGATCCGGCTCAAGCAGACCTTCAACGACGTGCTGTCCGCGGCGCTGCAGGACACCGAGGCGCGCGAGCGCGTGGTGGTCGACACCGGCGACGGTGCCGCCGTCGCATTCCTGGGCAACCCGGAGCGCGCGCTTTTCGCCGCGCTCGCGGTGTTCGACAACGTCGGCGAGCTGCCGGTGCGCATGGGCATCAACATGGGCCCGGTGCACGTGAGCCGCGACATCAACGGCCAGGAGAACGTGATCGGCGACGGCATCAACGTCGCGCAGCGCATCATGTCGTTCGCCGCCGCCGGCCAGCTGTTCGTGTCGCGCACGTTCTACGACGTGGTGCAGCTGCTCTCGGTCGAGTACGCGACGATGTTCCAGGCGGTGGGCGGGCGCACCGACAAGCACGCGCGCACGCACGAGGTGTTCGCGGTCAATCCGGCAGTGCGGGTCGCGCGCCGGGCCGCCGAGGACCATGCGCGCCTGCGCGCGCGGCGCCGGCCGGCGGGCGCGTCGGCGGCGGCAAAGGGCCCGGCCACGGTCTCGGACGCCGGCAGCCATTTCATCGTCTCCGGGCCGAGTCGTGAGAGCGTGGAGGCGGAGCTCGCGCGCCTGGGCGCCGAGGGTGCCAAGGTGCTCGCCGCGCCGGCGCTCGTCGGCGCGAAGTGGATCGCCACCTGCGAGAACCGGCGCGCGACCATGCGCGTGAAGGTCGAGAAGCTGGGCATGAAAAGCATCATCACCGGGGCGAGCCGCGAAGCGGTCGAGGCCAAGCTGAAAGAGCTGCTCGGCTTCGGCGCCCGCCTCGATGGCGAGATCGAGCTCGTCGACGGCACCTGGACGGCGGTCTGCGACCACCTGTCCTAGCGGCGCAGCAAGACCTCCGTCTCGGCCGCGCTGCGGCCATCGTTGATCGCGCGGCTCACCGCGAGGCCGCGCTCCTTGTAGCTGCGTGCCGCCTGCGCATCGCCGGCGGCGTCCGCCGCACGCGCGAGCTCGGTGAGATCGGCGAGGATCTTGCGCGGGTCGCCGAGCGCGCGATCAATCTCCAGCGCCTGCCTGAGCGGCCCGAGCGCGGCGCCTGCGTCGCCCGCCGCGATACGAGCTCGCCCTGCGGTGCGCAGCGCGTTGGCGGCCTCGGCGCGGCCGCTATCGCCGCGCGCGCGCTCGAGCGCCGCGCCGGCGAGACGCGCCGCCTCGGCGTTGCGCCCTGAGTCGAGCGCGACCTGCGCGCGTACATTGAGGATGGCGGCCGCGTATTCGCAGCTCGACGCGCAGCGCCGCTCGGCCTCGCCTGCCCAGACTTCGGCTGCGCCCAGGTTGCCGCTCGCGGCCTCGAGGATTGCGCGGCGCAGCTCGGCTTGCGTCTTGCGCCGCTCGGACAAGCCCGCGCGCGGCTCGTCCAGCACCGCGGCGAGCGCGGCCCGCGCCTCGGCATCACGGCCGAGCCACTGCTCGACGACCGACAGGTTGATGGCATTCGCCGCGATGGCGTCCGCGTTCTCGAGCGACGTGGCGATGCGCAGCGCCTCGCCATAGAAGCGGGCCGCGCCGGCGTAGTCCCCGGATCTCGCCAGCGCCGCCGCGCGCGCCTCCGCTTCGCTCAAGCGCCCCTGCGCCGGCGAGCCGCGGTCAGTCGCCGGCGCCGAGCAGGCCGCGGTCAGCGCGATCAGCCACGCGGCGAGCCAGCGGCTCAACGCACGCGCCCTTTGCCCTGCGCTTCGAAGCTGTCGATCGGCAGCAGGCCTTCGGAAGTCTCCTTGAACGAATCGCTCAACGGCCAGGTGCGCTTCGCTGCCGACAGCACGTCCCCCGCCTCGCGCGCGGCGGTCTCGCTGTGATCGAGGAGCGGCCGCGCGTCCCTGAGCGTGGCCTGGGCTTCCTCCCCCGTTTTTTTCAACTGCACCGCCGCGGCGTCGATCGATTGGATGCTGGCGTTCAACTTCTCCGAGAGCGCGGGCAGGGCCCGGTCGACGCCCTGCGCCACGCGCGCGGTAGCGGCGAGCGTCGTCGCTGCCTGCTGGTTGAGCTCCGCCGTAGCCTTGGTCGCCTCTTGCAGCAGGTTGCGGGCGGCGCGGTGCGTGGCGGGCAGTTGCTCGACCTCGCGGCGCAGCGCCGAAAGGATCGCGGTCAGGTCCTCGCCGGAGCGCCCGAGCTGGGACATCGCCTGCTTCACCTCGTTGAATGCGGGCACGGCCTGGCGACGGAAGTCGTCGATGATCTCCGAGATGCCGCGCGGCGGCTCGAAGCGAATCACCGCGCCTTCGGCGAGCGGCAGGGTGCCTTCCCCCGGCACGATGTCGATCACCGCGGTGCCGATCACCCCCGCCTCGCGCGCGTGCCGCGCGTACGAGCCCTGCGGGATGCGCCGCAGGTACTCGCTGACGATCGAGAGCTGCACATCGACCCCGCCCTCCGCGAGCTTGAGCTCGCCCACCTGGCCGATGGTGAAGCCGTGCAGCTTCACCGGCATGCCCTTGTTTATGCCGAGCGCGTTCGGCGTCACGAAGTGCAGCGGCGACTGGCGCACGAACCAGCCCTGCTTGTAGGCGACCATGGCCATGAAGGCGGCGGCAAGGGCCAGCGCGATCAGCAGAAACACGTTGACCTTCAATACGAGCCGGGTAAAGCGGCCCGGCGGCAACGCGACGCTCATGAGTCCTCCCTTGTGTCGACATAGAGCACGGTGCCCTGGGGCGCCCGGGCGCGGTATTCGGCTTCGAAGCGTGCGACGTAGCGGCACTCGGCGGAGGAAAGGCCGTCCTCCAGCGCATCGAACACGATCAGCTCCGGCGTTGCGACGAGGGAGCGCACGAAGGTCGCCATCTTGCGCTCGAGCATGCCGAGCTCGTCCGGGATGCGGGCGAGGAAATCGCGCGGATCGGCGCCGAAGCCGGCGAGCACCTCGTGCGCCAGTGTCGCGACCTGCTCGAGCGGCGGCGAGCCGT
>DASSLQ010000021.1:0-3918 GCA_035689325.1 Burkholderiales bacterium
GCTATCCTGGTGTCAGCGGACATCGAGGGTAATTGGGCGCCTCGCTTCGCGCGCTTCGGTGAAGCGCTGAAGTGATTCTTCCGGCGCTGCAATTCATCGCCACGTTGAGCGCGGCGCTCTTCGCCGGCGCGGCGATCTACATCAACGTCGCCGAGCACCCGGCAAGGATGGACATCGATACGCAGAGTGCCGCCGTCCAGTGGGCGCCAAGCTACCGGCGCGCGACCTGGATGCAGGTGCCGCTCGCCATCGTCAGCTTTCTGGCCGGCACCGGCGCATGGCTCGCGGGCGCCGGCGTTCTGTGGCTGGTGGCGGCGCTTTTCATCGGCGCCGTCGTGCCGATAACTTTCATCCTCATCATGCCGACCAACCGCCAGCTCCTCGCTCCCGGTCGCGACCTCGGTTCGCTCGAGACGCGCGTGCTGTTGGATCGCTGGGGCAGGCTGCACGCCATACGCAGCGCCGCGAGCGCCGTCGCCACGTTGCTGATGCTTTGGGCCCTTCTGTGGGGGGATTCCCTGGGCTTGTAAAGCGCCGGGCAGGCCTCACTTAAGGGAGCGGCGGAAATCTTGGAACCCGTTCCCCAATTCCTGCTGGATGAAACCGAGCGCGGGCCGGCCGGCGCGTACGCGGCGCCGGATGATGGCCCGCTGCTCGACGCCTATTCGGCGGCCGTGGTTGGCGCGGTCGAAGCGGTCGCGCCCGCGGTGGCGCATCTCGAGGTCACGTTCAATCGCCGCCACGGCAGCGGATCGGGCTTTGCGTTCACGCCCGACGGGCTGCTGCTCACCAACAGCCACGTGGTACACGGCGCGCGCGCGATCCGCGCGACCTTCGCCGACGGCGCGAGCCGCGAGGCCGACCTCGTCGGCGACGATCCCGACACCGATATCGCGGTGATCCGCCTCGGCGGCGCGGCAATGCCCGCCGCGGTGCTCGGCTCCTCGCGCGCGGTGCGCGTCGGCCAGCTCGCGATCGCGATCGGCAATCCGTACGGCTTCCAGCACACGGTGACGACCGGCGTGGTGAGCGCGCTCGGGCGCAGCCTGCGCGCGCAGAGCGGACGGCTGATCGACGACGTGCTGCAGACCGATGCGGCGCTCAATCCCGGCAACTCGGGAGGACCGCTCGTGGATTCGCGCGGCGCGGTGATCGGCGTCAACACCGCGATCATTCCGGGCGCGCAGGGCATCTGCTTCGCCACCGGCATCGACACGGTCAAAGCGGTGGTGGTGCAGCTTCTGCGCCACGGGCGCGTGCGCCGCGGCTACCTCGGCATCGCCGGCGCCACCGTGCCGCTCGCGCGGCGCCTCGCGCGCCACTTCGAACTCGCGAACGAGCGCGCGGTGCGCGTCGAGTCGGTGGAGGCGGGAGGGCCGGCGGCCGCGGCCGGCGTCGCGAAGGGCGATCTCATCGTGCGCTTCGGCGACGAAGCGGTGAACGGCATCGACGATGTGCATCGGCTGCTGACCGGTGCGCGCATCGGCGCCCCGGCCGTGCTCACCGTGCTGCGCGGCGCGCAGAAGCGCGACCTGGCGGTCGTTCCGGCAGAGCGCTGACACCCGGCTTGCAGCGCGATAGCGGCCCGGCGACGCCGGGTCGCTGGCACGTGACAGCGATTTCGCAATTCGCTTGTCTTGCGGCCCGCGGCCTCCGGGAATAGCTTGCACGCCAAGGAGGTATCAAGACGGGTACCAACGGCGTTGCCGTCTATTACCCCTTCGCCCTCGTCGCGCTAAGAGAGTTCGTCCAATGCGACGATTACGAAGAGACGGGGGAGTTGTTGCTCATTTTCGAAGACCACGAAGGCGCGCAGGTGACGCTCAAGCTGCGCCCGTCGGCGATTTCGGATCTGCGCGAGCGCCTGGCCAGTCCGCCGGCAGCGCATAGCTGAAGACGGAAATGGGCCCCCGCTTTCGCGGGGGCGACGTGTCCGGCCTTTTCCACGCCCTCAGGCGCGACGTTTCAGGCCTCCCCGCGCCGCGCAGGCGTCGCACCAGAGAGGGTCAATGGGATAGATTAGCCATGACATGCGGCTCCTCCTCGCCGGAGTGCTCTGCTGGGCGAGCGGCCTTCTGGCCGCGCCGGTCGCCATCGTGCCGCTCGAAGGCGCGATCGGCCCGGCGACCGCAGATTTCGTGCGCCGCTCGATCGAGCACGCGGCGACCGACGGCACGCAACTCGTGGTGCTGCGCATCGACACGCCGGGCGGCCTCGACAGCGCGATGCGGGAAATCATCAAGAGCATCCTCGCGTCGCCCGTGCCTGTGGCGTCGTTCGTCGCCCCGAGCGGCGCGCGCGCTGCAAGCGCCGGCACATTCATCATGTACGCCTCGCACATCGCCGCGATGGCGCCGGGCACCAACCTCGGCGCGGCCTCGCCCGTCGCCATCATGGGCGGCGCGACCGACAAGGACGGCAAGAAGACCGAGGATCCGATGATGCACAAGGCGATGAACGACGCCGTCGCCTATATCCGCGGCCTGGCGCAGCTTCGCAAGCGCAACGCCGATTGGGCCGAGCAGGCCGTGCGCGAGGCCGTGAGCCTGCCGGCGGACGAGGCGCTGAAGAAGAAGGTCATCGATCTCATCGCGCCCGACGTGCCGGCTTTGTTGCGCGCGGTCGACGGCAAGACATATGAGGCGGGCGGCGCGAAGCGCACGTTGCATGTCGGCGGCGCCCAGGCGGCGGAGTTCGTGCCCGACTGGCGCACCAAGTTCCTCGCCATCATCACCAACCCGAGCGTGGCATACCTGCTGATCCTCGTCGGCGCGTACGCGCTGCTCTTTGAGTTCATGAATCCCGGGCTGGTCATGCCGGGCGTCGTGGGGGTGATCGCTCTTCTCATCGCCGCGTACGCGCTGCACCTGCTGCCGGTAAACTACGCCGGGCTGGCGCTCATCTTCATCGGCATCGGCTTCATGGTCGCCGAAGCGTTCTTCCCGACGTACGGCTCGCTCGGCATCGGCGGGCTGATCGCGTTCGTGCTCGGCTCGATCATGCTGATCGAGGACACGAAGGTGCCGGGGTTCGAGATCCCGATCGCGCTGATTGGCGGCGTCGCCGCGGCGAGCGCGGGCTTCCTGATCTTCGTCATCGGCATGTTGGTGCGCTCGCACAAGCGCCCGGTGGTGAGCGGGCGCGAGCACATGATCGGCGCCGCGGGCGAGGCGCTGGAGGATTTCGAGGTCGAAGGCTGGGCGCGCGTGCACGGCGAGAGCTGGCGCGTGCGCGCCCGCGGGCCGGTGCGCCGCGGCGAGCGGCTGCGTGTCACCGCGATGCAGGGGCTGGTTCTCACCGTGGAGGTAGAACGATGATTCCTTTCGGCGTGGGCGTGATCGTCATCGTCGCGATCCTGCTCTTCATGTCGCTCAAGGTATTCCGCGAATACGAGCGCGCCGTGGTGTTCCTGCTCGGGCGCTTCCAGGCGGTGCGCGGGCCGGGCCTGATCATCATCGTCCCGGTGATCCAGCAGACGGTGCGCGTCGACCTGCGCATTCGCGTCTTCGACGTGCCGCCGCAGGACGTGATCACGCGCGACAACGTCTCGGTGAAGGTGAACGCGGTGGTCTACTTCCGCGTCGTCGACCCGCAGCTCGCCATCATCCAGGTGGCGAACTTCAACGAGGCGACCAGCCAGCTCGCGCAGACCACGCTGCGAGCGATCCTCGGCAAGCACGAGCTCGACGATCTGCTGGCCGAGCGCGAGAAGCTGAACCAGGACATCCAGACCGTGCTCGACCAGCAGACCGGCGCCTGGGGTATCAAGGTGTCGAACGTCGAGATCAAGCACGTTGACATCAACGAGACCATGATCCGCGCCATCGCGCGGCAGGTGGAAGCCGAGCGCGAGCGCCGCGCCAAGGTGATCCATGCCGAAGGCGAGCTGCAGGCCTCCGAGAAGCTGCTGCAGGCGGC
>DASSLQ010000022.1:0-4903 GCA_035689325.1 Burkholderiales bacterium
TACCCGGGCTGCGCCGCGGCGCTCGAGCACTGGAAGCTCACCGGCGCAGGCCACGTCTGGCCCGGCGGCAAGCTCAAGTACCTGACGCGGCTCCTCGGCCCGGGCACCGACGTGATCGATGCCAACGCCGAGATGTGGCGCTTCTTCTCGCGCGTCGCCGCGCCGTAGGACCAAGGTCCAATGGCGGTCGCCTCAGGGGCGACCACAATGTCCGGCGAGCACAGGGAGATAGCGATGCGCCGCCTAGTTCAAAACTGGTATCTCGGTTTCGCGTTCGCCGTCATGACGGCCGGATGCGCCACCACCCCGGGATCCGACGTCGACGTCACGTTCGATTACGACACCGCAGCGAACTTCGACGCCCTGAAGTCCTACAACTGGATGCCCGCTGCCGGCAATGCGGCCGGCGACGAGTTGCTGGTCAAGAGGATCAAGAGCAGCCTGGATACCCAGCTCCAGGCAAAAGGGCGCGTGCCGGCCGCAGCCGGTCCCGATTTCCTGATCGGCATGCAGCTCTCCGGGAAGAGCACCTATGGCGGCTCGACGGGTGTCGGCGTATCCGTCGGCATCCCGGTCGGCAGGGCGGGCCGGGTGTCGGTGGGCGGGGGAAAAAGCCAGGCCATCGAAAAGAAAGAGGGCCAGCTGGTCCTGGATTTCGTCGATGCGAAAACCAAGTCGCTGCTCTGGCGCGCAACGGCCGCCGGCGCGGTCAACCCCGGGCAGACGCCCGAGCAGCAACAGCAACGGATCAACGGCGTGATCGCGCAGATGCTGTCGCAGTTCCCGCCGGGGAAGAAAGCGAATTGACCGTCAGCGCCGCCCTCGCGGGCGGCGCCGGGAAACAAACTTCCGGTTCTGCTAGCCCCTGAGCGCCGCTTTGTAGCGCTTCGCGGCGGCCTTCATCGCTCTCGTGTGCCGCGCCATCTCGGCTCTCGCACGCTTGTTGAATCTTGCGAGCGTCAGTTTGGCCTTCGCCAGGTTCTTCTTCGCCTTCATCCTGCGCTTCATCGCAGCGGACCGCTTGGCCATGCCTGTTCTCCTTTTTTAGTATGCCGCGGCGGCATCGTATCAATCTTTCGCGGCGGGCGCTCGCGACCAAGCCACACTGCAACAGCGATCTTTTTCTCCTAAGCGGTGAAAGGGCCGCGATCGCGTACCCGAGCAGCTCCGACGTCGCGGTAGGTGCGGTGCCCCGGCTGCGCCCGCATCCGGGGCACTTGTACTGATCTGCTACGCCTGGCAGCGGCAGCCTTGCTCGGCGGTATCGCAGCGGCACGCGGTGCCGCACTTGCAGGCCGGGCCGCAGTTGCAAGCCGGGCGTGCGTCGCTCAATTGCGCGGCGGCTTGGCAGCCGCACTGGCAGTCCTGGCCGGCACAGTTGGCGCAGGTGCAGAGGTCGTTGATCGCTTGGTTGTTCATGATGGCTCCTTGGTCGGTTGGTTTGGGTTGGCCGGATATCGCGTATCCGATGGGCGCATTGTGGTCGCCCGCGGCCGGCAGGTATTGAAGGAACGGGCCGCCTTCCTTGAACAAACCTGCTGACTTGCGTCAGCCCGGCAGGGCGAACGGCGAAGCGATCTCGAAGAACTCGCCGCGCATCATCACCGAGGGCGGGATGCCGAACATCTGGTGGAAGGTGCGCGTCAGGTGCGCGGCGTCGGCGAAGTCGGAAGCGTGGGCGGCGTCGGCGATGCTCTCGTGGCGGCCGATGGCGAGCATCGCGCGCGTGAGCTTGCGCCAGAGCATGTAGCGCCGGAACGGCAGGCCGAGCTGCTCCTTGAAGAGATGCGCGAAGCGGTCGGGCGAGAGATGCACGAGGGCCGCCGCCTTCTCGAGCGGCAGGCGCAGCTCGTCGGCTGCACGAATCTTCGCCAGGACCGTGCCGACGCGGCGGTCGAGCCGGCGGCTCGGCGGTGCGCCCGCGCAGAAGGCACGCACGCAGTGGCGCACGAGGTCGCCTACTTCCATGCTCTCGAGCGGCCGCTCGAAGAACGCGCGCAGCTCGGCGAGGCAGCCTTGCAGGCGCGCCGCCGGCGCAATCGTGATGTCCTGCGTGAGGACCGATTGCAGCCACACACCCTCGCTCGATTCCGGGTCGACGAAAAGCAGCGCGCCGCTCGCGCCGCGCGCGTTGAACGAGTGCTCGGCGTCGGGCCGCACGATGATGCCCTGTCCCTCCTGCCAGTCGCCGCCCGCGGCGCGTATCCCGGCGGCGCGGTCGAGGCCGAGGAAGATCTGGATCGCATGATGTGAGTGCGGCGGCACCTCGCCGCCGGCCTGGGCGACGACGAGGAAGCCGCCCTCCCACAGGTACCAGCGCGGCTCGCTTCGCGCCGGCGTGGCGCCGCTGATCCACACTCCATCCGCAGCAGGTTTATTCAAGTCATGCATCGGTTGCGTTCAATACGCCGCCTGGGCGGTTCTCTATCGTTCGATCCATCGGAGGAAAACGATGGAGCACTCCAAGATTACTGCAACAACGGCCATGAACCGCGCGTACGACACGCTGGTGATCGGCGCCGGCCAGGCCGGCCTCGCGGCGGGCTACCACCTGAAGCGCGCGGGGCTGCGCTTCATGCTGCTCGACGCCGCCGAGGAGATCGGCGCGGCGTGGAAAGAGCGCTGGGACAGCCTGCGGCTCTTCACGCCCGCGCGCTACAACGCCCTTCCCGGCATGGCTTTCCCGGGCGAGCGCTATTCGCTGCCGACGAAGGACGAAGTCGCCGGCTACCTTAAAGCGTATGCGCAGCGCTTCGATCTGCCGGTGCGCCTGCGCACGCCGGTGAGCGGCCTGCGCGCGGCGGATGGGCGCTACATAGTTAGCGCCGGAGGCGAATCCTTCACCGCTCGCTCGGTGATCGTCGCTACCGGCGCCAACCAGCAGCCTTACCTGCCGGCGTTCGCCGCCGAGCTCGGTTCGCACATCGTGCAGCTGCATTCCAGCGCCTACCGCCGCCCGACGCAGCTTCCCGAGGGCAGCGTGCTGGTCGTCGGCGCGGGCAACTCGGGCGCGCAGATCGCACTCGAGCTCGCGGCAAGCGGCCGCAAGGTCGTGCTTTCGGGGCCGGACACCGGCTCGTTACCGCGGCGGCTGCTCGGCCGCGACATCTACGACTGGCTGTGGCCGACGATCATGCGGCCGTCGGTCGACAGCGCCCTCGGCCGCCGCCTGATGCAGGGGCGCCTTTTCGCCGGCGACCCGCTGGTCGGCATGTCGGCGAAGTCGCTCGCGCGCCCCAGGCTCGAGCGCGCCGGCAAGACGGTCGGCGCGCGCGGCGGGTTGCCGCTCCTGGCCGACGGCCGCGTGCTCGCGGACATCGCGGCGATCGTCTGGTGCACCGGATTCCGACCGGACTTCAGCTGGATCGAGCTGCCGGTGCTCGGCCTCGACGGCTATCCGCGCCATCGCCGCGGCATCGCGCAGGACGTGCGCGGCCTCGCCTTCCTCGGCATGCGTTACCAATACCGCATGGGCTCGGCGCTTCTCGGCGGCGTCGGCGAGGACGCCGCTTATGTCGCCGCCGAGATCGCGAGCTTCCTGCGGCCGGAGGCCAAGAATTCCGTACTTAGTACGAAATACTTATTACGTACTTAGTACGGAATGGCGCTACGCCGCCCGAGTACGCGAAACCGTGACTCAGGCACGCGGATTGCAGCTCAGGGACGGGTCATAACACAGGAGACCTAGCATGACCTATCCCAAGATCGTTGCATTAACCATGACGGCGGCCGCGCTCGCGCTCGGCGGCTGTGCGTCGCACCGCGAAGCATCCTCGCCTCCGCCGAGCCGCTCGGTTGGCGAGTACTCAAGCGACGCGGCGCTCACCGCGAAAGTGAAGACGGCGATCGCCTCGGCCACCGGCCTCGGCAATGCCGTCAACATCAACGTCCAGACGAATCGCGGCGTGGTGCAGCTGAACGGCTTCGTCGAATCGCAGGACAAGATCGAGCGCGCCACCGAAGTGGCCCGCGAGGTCGACGGCGTGCGCAGTGTGGAGAACAACCTGCAAGTGAAACCGTCCTCCTGAGCGACAGCGACTCAGCGTTGACAAAAAGCCCCGCGATGGCGGGGCTTTTTTTCGCGCTAGCGCGACCTCAGGCGCGCCAGCTCGGCTTCGAGCGCCGCGATGCGCTTGTCGCGCTCGGCGAGCGCCGCCGCGACATCGGCGGCCTCGAAGCGCTGCGGGATGTGCTGCGGGCAGTTCGTGTCCCATGCCGACACGTCGAACACGATCGCCTGCTCGGGCCGCGCCTTGTAGCCCTGCGGCATCAGCTTCGCGACGAGCGCGGGATCGTCCTCCACCAAGCGCGCCTCGCCCCAGAGCTTGATGCGGCGCCGCTCGGCGTAGTCGATGAGGAAGAGGTAGGCCTTCGGATTCTCGGCGAGGTTGCCGGCGCTGATGTACTGGCGGTTGCCGCTGAAGTCGGCGAATGCGAGCGCGCGCTCATCGAGCACGTGCAGGAACCCCGCCGGCCCGCCGCGGTGCTGGATATAGGGCTGCCCGTCGCGGCTTGCCGTCGCGAGGAAGAAGCTCGTCTGCCGCGCGATGAACTCCGCGAGCTCGGGCGTGATCGTGGTGCGCCAGGAGCCGCGCTCTTCCATGAGCGCGTACGAGCGCCGCGAGCCTTTGCGCGCCTGGACCGCCTTGACCGAGGGACTGAATGCAACGTCGCTTGAATACGCCATGCCGCGAAGGTAGAGCCTTCCACGTCGCGAGAGAAGACGGTATAAGCGGGAATCATCCTTCCACTTCCTGGAAGAAATGGATCGGTTTGAAGCGATGGAGATCCTGGTGGCGGCGGTCGAGGCCGGGAGCCTCTCCGCAGCGGCGCGCCGGCTCCACGTGCCGCTCGCCACGGTGAGCCGCAAGGTCTCCGAGCTCGAAGCCCATCTCAAGACGCG
>DASSLQ010000023.1:0-5542 GCA_035689325.1 Burkholderiales bacterium
AGTTGACGATGCGGCTCACGCCAAAGATGAGCGACAGGCCGGCGGCGAGCAGGAAAAGGGCGCTAGCCGATGCAAGGCCGTTCAGCAGTTGCAGTAGCTCGGGCGCTTTGTACAGCCGGCGAAGGATGCCGATTTCGATCGACGCGCCCGCCGCGGCGACCGCGAGCGCCGCAACCAGCACGGCGGCCCAGAGACCGATGACCGGCGCGAGCCAGACGGCGAGGTACATGCCGAGCATGTAGAGCGAGCCGTGAGCGAAGTTGACGATGCGGCTCACGCCAAAGATGAGCGAGAGGCCTGCCGCGACGAGGAAGAGCGAATTGGCGCCCGCCAGGCCGTTCAGGAACTGCAGGAGGACCGCGGAGCCGCTCACGCGAGCGCGCGGTCAGCCGATGGCGGGAAACGGCGGCGCGAAGGGCTCGCGCTGTATGCCGACGGCATTGATCACATAGGATACGGCGTGATAGAGGCCGGCGAGCGTAATGAGCTCGATGAGCTGCTCGGCGGCGAACTCGCGAGCGAGCTGCGTCCATGAGCTCTCATCGACCCGGTTGGTGTCATGCAGCTCGTCGGCGAGACGAATGATGAGGTGCTCATCCCTGCTCCAGCAGTCGTCGGCCGCGCTGCCGTGCACCGTGCAATGCAACTGGGCCGGTGTCCATTGAGCTTTGGCGCCGAACACGGCGACATGCACGCCCCACTCGTATTCGGCACCGCAGCGCGCGCAGGTCCGCAGGATCATGAGCTCGCGCTGGCGCAGCGAGATGCTGCCGCGGTCGAGCAGGGCGCCGTCCATGAGCCGCTGCAGGACGCGCGGATTGCGCGCCATGGTCCGGAACAGGATGAGCGGCGGGGCACCGCGCATCAGCTTGTCGAATTGCGCCTGTATCTCCGGCGCGTACGGTGGCTCTACCGGCGCGATCCGCGGCTCGGTCACGGCGCCTTGCGCAGGGCGCGGACCTCGCCCTCCGCGGGCTGGTACTTCGCGCCGTCGGCGTAGTACCAGTTGACCATCACGCCCTTGCCGTCCTTTTTCGCCAGCTGGCCGACGTAGGCGCCCATGGTCGACTGATGATCAATCGGCCGCCAGGTGATCGGGCCGAAGGGCGATTGCATCTGCAGGCCCTTCAGCGCCTCGACCAGCTTCCCGGTGTCCGCCGATTTCGCCTTATTGATCGCGTTCGCCGCCGCGTAGACGGTGGTGTAACCCACCACTGATCCCTGCCGCGGATAATCCTGCCAGCGCTTGCGGTACGCGTCGCGAAAGCGCCGATGCTCCGGCGTGTCGAGCTCGCTCCACGGGTAGCCGGTCACCCACCAGCCCTCCGGCGTCTCGTCCTTCAGCGGATCGAGATATTCCGGCTCGCCGCCCAGGAGATTGAACACCGCGACGTTGCTGAACAGGCCGCGCGTATTGCCCTCGCGCACGAACTTCTGCAGATCGGCGGCGAAGAGCGAGCTGAAAATCGCATCGGGCTTCGCTTGCGCGAGCGCCTGCACGACCGCGCCCGCATCAATCTTGCCCAGCGGGGCGGCCTGCTCGGCGACGAACTCGACTCCGGGTTGCGCCTTCGAGAGCAGTTTCTTGAACGAGGCGCTTGCCGACTGGCCGTACTCGTAGTTCGGATACACGATCGCCCAGCGCTTCTTGCCCAGCTTCGCGGCCTGCCCGATCAGCATCGCCGTCTGCATATAGGTGGAAGGGCGCAGGCGGAACGTATAGGGATTGCCGTCTTCCCACACCAGCTTGTCGGTGAGCGGCTCGGAAGCAAGAAACAGCACCTTGCGCTGGTTGGCGAGATTCGCGACCGCCAGTCCCACGTTAGAGGCGAACGTGCCCATGAGGAGGTTCACCTTTTCGCGCGCGATCAGCTCCTCCGCCACCCGCACCGCATCGCCCGGCGTGCCGCCATCGTCGCGGATGACGAGCTCGAGCTTCCTGCCCGCCGCGCCGCCGGCGGCGTTGATCTCCTCAAGCGCGAGCTCCATGCCCTTCCTGTAAGGCTCGAGGAACGCCGGGAACACCTTGTAGCTGTTCAGCTCGCCGATCTTGATCGTTTGGGCATGCGCGCTGGTCGCGAGCGCCAATAGGAAAACGAGCGATCTCACTTTTTGACCTCCACCTTCGCGCCGCGGTCGGGACGGATCTTGTCGGTGCCGCCGGGAAAGGCGCGCCAGAACTCCTTGCGCACCAGGCTGACGAGGGTCGCGCTCTTGTTCAGGCCATGGTAGCGCGCGACGACTTCCAGCATCTCGAGGTCGCGCGGCGTCGCCGAGAACGTGCTGATCCTCGCCTTGCCCTTCGGCATATACAAATCTTATATAATACTTGTATATATGGTCAAGCCGCCTTGCGCTCGGCGGGCGGCGGCAGCTGCTCGAGGCAGCGGTCGATCCAGAGCGCGGTGAGCTTCTCCTGCACGCCGTTCTGCGCGAGGCGCTGGGAGAGGGCATTGAAATCGACCTGGTCGAGCGGCTGGTCCTGGTTGAAGCAGGAGAAGACGTAGGTCGTCTTGCCGGTGGCCGGGTCGACGTGCGGCTGCAGGCACTGCGCGCAGATCTCCTTCATCATGCACTGCATCGGCGAGTTGATCGAGCCGATCGCGACGTGATCGCGCTTGAGATACGGTCGCAAGACGTCGTGCCGCGCGGCGGCAACCGCGGCCATCATGCGGTCCGAGCCGATGGCAATGATGCGGTCGGCGGCGGCGAAGGCTAGCGGCTGGACGCCAAGCGCGCCGCTCGCGTACGCCTGCATCGCCTGGACGATGTTGCCGACGAACGCGCGGTCCTGCGGCCGCCGCGGCGCGAAACCCGGCGCCTCGTCGCAGCACCACACCACCACGTCGGATGCCGCTTCGATGTCCTCCACGCGGTAGCGATCACCGACGTGGCGGTAGCCGGCGAAATAGATGACCTTGGACCGCGCGGCGCGCAGCGCGCGGCCGATTGAAAAGAGCACCGCATTGCCGAGCCCGCCGCCGGCGAGCACCACGGTCTCGCCACTCGGTATCTCGGTCGGCGTGCCCGTCGGGCCCATCAGCACGACCGGCTCGCCCGGTTGCAGATAAGCGAGCAGGTCGGCCGAGCCGCCCATCTCGAGTGCGATCACCGAAATCAGGCCCTTGGCGCGGTCGACCCATGCGCCGGTGAGCGCCAGGCCTTCCATCGCGAGCGTGGTGCCCGGCACGCGCAGCGCGAGGCGCTCGTAGTTCTGCATGCGGTAGAACTGTCCCGGCTGAAAGCGCCGCGCTGCCACGGGAGCGCGCAGCACCACCTCGACAATGGTGGGCGTGAGTCGCCGCACTTCGTGCACCACCGCGCGCAGGTCGCGATTGAGGCGCGCGAGGAACGCGGCGTCGTCTTCGACGGCGGCGGCCCCCCGCCGCGCGAGCACCCGGCTCACCACCGGATAGCCCTGCTTGGCGCTGCCCATCGCCTTCACCACGTTGCCGAAATACGAAGGATGCAGGTCGCCGAAAAAGCTCATGAAGCGTCCGTCCGGATAGCGGTGGAGCAGAACCTCCGGCTGCTTGGGCTTGGCGGTGTGGCGCTCGGGACGCACCGGCGCGCCGCTCTCGTCGCAGGCGAGAAAGTACTTGCCATCGAGCTCGAGGCTCACGCCTTCCTCGCGCGCGAGCACGGTATTGGGCTGCGTGCCGGCGGCGATGAGAACCGAGCGGGCAGGGAGCTCGACCTCCTTGCCCTCGACGGCGAAGACCACGGCGCGCGCATGGCCATATTGGTCGACCTCGATACGGCTGGGCGAGAGGGCTTCAGCGAACACGACGCCTTCTTCCAGCGCTTTTTCCACCTCCTCGTGGTTCAGCGTATAGGAGGGACTGTCGATCAGGCGCCGGCGGTAGGCGATGGTGACGCCGCCCCAGGATTTGAGCAGCGTCTGGCGCTCTTCGGGCCGCGCACGGCGTAACGCGCGTGCGTGCGCGATGAATTCCTGCGCAATGGCGTGCTCTTCCGCGTTCCAGGCAGGTTCGGCGCCGAGCGCCTCGTAGCGCGCGAGAAACTTCTCTACCTGCACGGCGTAGTAGGCGAGCGATTCGGTCGCCGCATCGATCGCGGTCAGGCCGCCGCCGATGACGACGATCGGCAGGCGGATCTGCAGGTTGGCGATCGACTCGCGCTTCGCCGCGCCGGTGAGCTGCAGCGCCATCAGGAAGTCGGAGGCGGCGCGCACGCCGCGCGCAAGGCCGTTCGGAATGTCGAGCACGGTCGGGCGGCCGGCGCCGGCGCAAAGCGCGATGTGGTCGAAGCCGTCGGCAAACGCCTCGTCGATGGTCAGCGTGCCGCCGAAGCGCACGCCGCCGAACATGACGAACTGGCGTCGGCGCTCGACCAGCAACCGGATGAGCTTGAGGAAGTTCTTGTCCCAGCGCACGGTGATGCCGTACTCGGCGACGCCGCCGAATCCCGCCATTACGCGCTTGTCGAGCGGCTCGCGCAGCTCCGCCGCGTCGCGGATCGGGCGGAACGGCATCGGACGCCCGTGCGCATCGACGCCGGAGATCGCGGGGTCGAGCGGCTCGATTTTCAAGCCGTCGATACCGACGACAGTGTGTCCGTCGTTCATCAAGTGATGCGCGAGCGTGAATCCTGCTGGACCGAGACCGACGATCAGCACGCGGCGGCCCGTGGCTGCCCTGGGATAGGGCCGGCGCAGGTCGAACGGATTCCAGCGCGTGAAGAGCGAGTAGATCTCGAAGCCCCACGGCAGCTCGAGCACGTCCTTGAGCGTGCGCGTCTCCGCCTGCGGGATGTCGACCGGATCCTGCTTCTGGTAGATGCACGACTTCATGCAGTCGTTGCAGATGCGGTGGCCCGTGGCGGCCATCATCGGGTTGTCGAGCGCGATGATGCCAAGCGCCGCCAGCGGCTCGCCGCGCGCCTTGACCATGTGAAATTCCGAGATCTTCTCTTCCAGCGGGCAGCCGGCGAGCGGCACGCCGAACACCGTATTGCGGAAGCCCTCGGCGGGCGACTTTTCTTTCAGGCCTTTGGAGCAGGAGTCCTTGCCTTGCTCATGACACCAGATGCAGTAGTTCGCTTCATCGAGCGCGCCGGTGAGATCGGTGCCCGCATCGGTCAGCCGAAAGCCTTCGCGATGGCGCAGATGCTCGAGCCGGTGCGCCGCGAAGCCGCGGCTCGTGTCGGTATGAACCGGTACGAGGCGCATGTAGTCGAGCTTTTGCGGTGCCTTGAACAACACGCCGGGCGCATGCTTCGCCCTGCCCGCCGGCGTCGTCGTCGCCCAGGCGGCGTAGCGCGCGGCGAGCTCCAGCGCGTGCGCGTGCTGGGCTTCGTTCGCGAGCCAGGCGGTGACCTTGCGCGCGAAGTCGAGCTCGGTGAACTCGCCGCCGAACAGCTCGCGCGCTGCCGCCTGCGGATCGAAGCTCGCGAGATCCGCGGGCTTGACCTTGTGCAGCGCTCGTCGTTGGACAAATTGGCGCTTTACGGAGTAGAGCGGCGCCAGCTGGTTGTGCCGCTCGGCGAGCGCGCGCGCCTCGCGCTCGATGCCGAAGAGCCT
>DASSLQ010000024.1:0-18023 GCA_035689325.1 Burkholderiales bacterium
GTGCGCTCGGTACGCACGCTGCGCGCGACGAGCACCGAGGGCGAGGCGAACGTCGCCCTGCGCCGCGCCGAGCTGCGCAAAGCAGAGCAGGACCTCGCGCGCCGGCGCGCGGTGGAAGCGAGCGGCGCGGTGTCGGGCGAAGAGCTGCAGCACGCCATCGACGCCGTGAACGGAGCCCGTGCGGCGCTGCAGGCCGCGGAGCACCAGCTTGCAGCGCAGCGCGCGCAGGTCGACCGCACCGACGTGCACGATCACCCGGATGTGCTCGCGGCCGCGGCGCGCGTGCGCGAAGCCTTCCTCGCGCTCTCGCGCACCGAGCTGCCGGCGCCGACCGCGGGCTACGTCGCGCGCCGCTCGGTGCAGATCGGGCAGCGCGTAGCGCCGGGTAATGTGCTGATGACGGTGGCGCCGCTCGAGGACGTCTGGGTGGACGCCAACTTCAAGGAGAACCAGCTCGCCAACCTGCGGCCGGGGCAGCCGGTCGAGCTCTCGGCCGATGCCTACGGCGGCGCAGTCACTTACCACGGTCGCGTGCAGGGCTTCAGCGCCGGCACGGGCGCCGCGTTCGCGCTCCTGCCGGCGCAGAACGCGAGCGGCAACTGGATCAAGGTGGTGCAGCGCGTGCCGGTCCGCGTGACCCTCGACCGCAAGGAGCTTGCCGAGCATCCGCTGCAGATCGGCCTGTCGATGAAGGTCGACGTCGATACGCACGATCGCTCCGCCGGGCGCCTCGAGCGCGTGGCGCGCGATACGCCGGCCTACGAGACCAAGGCCTTCGCCTCCGTCGACGCGCAAGCGAACGAGCGCATCGAGCGCATCATCGCCGAGAACACCCAGCTGCCGAGCGCCACTGCCACGGCGGCGGCGCCGGCGAAGGCCGCACATGGCGCAACCGGCGCCCGTTAAGCCGCTCGAAGGCGGAGCGCGGGTCGCGGCGTCGCTCGCCGTGGGGCTCGCCACTTTCATGAACGTGCTCGACACGTCGATCGCCAACGTGTCGATCCCCGCGATCGCCGGCGACCTGGGCGTGTCGCCCAACCAGGGCACCTGGATCATCACCTCGTTCGCAGTGGCGAACGCGATCTCGGTGCCGCTGACCGGCTGGCTCACCGAGCGCTTCGGCCAGGTGCGCCTGTTCCTCGCGACGACGACGCTCTTCGTCCTCGCGTCGCTCGTCTGCGGGCTGGCGATCTCGATGCCGATGCTGGTTTTCTTCCGCGTGGTGCAGGGCGCGGTCGCCGGGCCGATGATCCCGCTCTCGCAGACGCTGCTCCTTTCGACCTATCCGCGCGAGAAGGCGGGCGTCGCGCTCGCCAGCTTCTCGCTCACCATCCTGGTCGCCCCGGTCGTCGGCCCGGTGCTGGGCGGCTGGATCACCGACAACTATTCCTGGCCCTGGATTTTCTTCATCAACATTCCGGTCGGCGTGGTGGCGCTCATCATGACCGCGTCGCTCTATCGCGGCCGCGAGACCGAGCGCGTGCAGCGGCCGATCGACGTCGTCGGCCTCGTGCTGCTCGTGATCTGGGTCGGCGCGCTGCAGCTCACGCTCGACAAGGGCAAGGACCTCGACTGGTTCCACTCGACCGAGATCGTCGCGCTCGCCATCGCGGCGGCGCTCGCTTTCTGCCTGTTCCTCGTCTGGGAGCTCACCGACGAGCACCCGGTGGTCGATCTCTCGCTGTTTCGCAATCGCAATTTCTCGACCGGGACGCTCGCGATCGCGCTCGCCTACGGCGCCTACTTCGGCAGCATCGTGCTGATGCCGCTCTGGCTGCAGCAGTACATGGGCTATACCGCCACCGATGCAGGCCTGGTGCTCGCGCCGGTGGGCGTGCTCGCGCTGCTGTTGACGCCGGTCGTCGGGCGCACCATCGCGAAGGTGGATCCGCGCGTATATGCGACCTCCTCGATGCTGCTCTTCGCAGTGGTCGCCTGGATGCGCTCGCGCTTCAATACGCAGGTCGATATGTGGACGCTGGTCGTGCCCACCCTCGTGCAGGGCGCGGCGGTGTCGTGCTTCTTCATCCCGCTCGTCAACCTCGCGCTCGGCGGCCTGCCCCCCGGGAGAATCGCCGCCGCCTCCGGCCTCAACAACTTCCTGCGCATCACCGCGGGCGCCTTCGCCACCTCTACCGCGACGACGCTGTGGGAGAACCGGGCGGCGCTGCATCACGCGCAGCTCGTAGAGCACCTCACGCCGGGCAATCCGACGACCAGCGCGACGCTCGAGCTCCTCGGCCGGCTCGGCATGCCGCCCGAGAGCCGCTACGCCTACCTCGATCGCCTCGTGAACCAGCAGGCGTTCACGCTCTCGGCGCTCGATCTCTTTTACGCCTCCGCGATCATCCTCATGCTGCTCATTCCGTTCCTGTGGATCGCGCGGCCGCCGAAAGGCGGCGCGTCGCCGGCCGCCGCCGGCGCGCACTAGCATCGGGCAAAAAAAAGCCCCGCCACATCAGGGAACCACCAGAAGGGGTGGGAGGAGTAGGAGAGGCTCCCTGTACTGCTTGGCGAGGCCTGTAACGCTTGCATCGTCGCCCGGCAATCGCACCGCTTCATTACTGGCGAGCGAGTCTCGATTACAAACGCAACACTGGTTGGGACTTGCGCCGCGGGCAGCGGAAGCGGATAAGGGCGGCATGCGGCTGCTGCGCGCGATTCGGGCGGTGTTGTGGTCCTTCTTCGGCGTCGGCCGGGGGACGCGCGACCTCGAGGGCGTGCATCCCGCGGTGCTGATCGCGATCGCGCTTCTCCTTGCGGCGCTGCTCGTCGGCGGCATTGCCACGCTGGTCCATTTCATCGCTGCGCCGCCGGCGCACGCCGCGCGCGGCAATAGCGCTACCGCCAGCTAGTAGACGGTCTCTACCGGGACGCCGAAGACGTAGCCCGCGCCGCGCTCGGTCTTGATGTAGCGCGGCTCGCCCGGATCGCGCTCGATCTTGCGCCGCAGGCGCAGGATCTGGACGTCGATCGAGCGGTTGAAGACTTCGTCGTTGTGCAGGCGCGAGAGGTCGAGGAGCTGGTCGCGCGAGAGGATGCGGTTCGGCGCGCCGAGCAGCACGACCAGCAGGCTGAATTCGCCGTTGGTGAGCGCCACGGCGTGGCCGTCCGGGCCGGTCAGGCGCCGCAGGTTCAGGTTGAGCTCCCAGCCGTCGAAGCGATAGGCGCGGATGCCGTCGGGCTTGCCCTGGCGCACCTCGGCGCGCCGGCGGCGCAGCACCGTGCGGATGCGCGCGAGCAGCTCGCGCGGGCTGAAGGGCTTGGTGACGTAGTCGTCGGCGCCGAGTTCGAGGCCCATCACGCGGTCGGCTTCCTCGGCACGGCCCGTGAGCATGACCATCGGGATCTCGGATTCGTCGCGCATGCGCCGCGCGATCGACATGCCGTCCTCGCCGCGCAGGCCAAGGTCGAGCACCAGCAGGTCGACGACCTGCTCCTTCAGCACGTCGCGCATCCCCGTGCCGTCGCTCACCGCGGTGACACGGAAATCGTTGTTGCCGAGATAATCGGAAACCAGCTCGCGGATCATGGGATCGTCGTCCACGACCAGCACATGGGGGCGGGCCAGCACGGCGGCAGTCTGGTTGGGAGGCGTCATGGCGACTTCCCGCATATGCCGCGCACTGTAAGCAACGGTAAGCCTCCTCTGTTACGGCTGTAACTCGATGCCGGAACGCCTGTAAATTACACGCAATTGCGCGGGAGTGGAATCGCAGGATGGCAGCAGCCAGTGCGAAGGCCGGTGGAGATGTCCTCGTCATCGACGACGACGCGATCCTGCGTGATCTCGTGGCGGACTGGCTCGAGGGCGCCGGATACAAGGTGCGCAAGGCCGTGAACTGCCAGGCGGCGCAGCAGGCGATCCGGGAAAGCGTTCCGGCACTCATCGTTTCCGACATGTTCATGCCGGGCGCGTGCGGCCGCGAGGCGCTCGCGGAGCTCAAGCGCTGCGCGCCCGGTGCCCCGGTGATCGCGGTATCGGGATACTTCAAGTCCGGCAGCGGCGTGAGCGCGGACCAGGCGCTCGCCGCCGGCGCGGCGCGCGCGCTGGCGAAGCCGGTGCGGCGCGCGCAGCTCTTGATCGCGGTGTCCGAGCTGATCGGCCCGCCGAGCTGAGGTGACCTTCCCGGGGAGGCTGCGCGCGGCGTTCGAGCGGGTCTCGCTCGTGCGCCTGCTGATCGGCCTCGGCGCGCTGCTCGTCGTCATCAATATCGGCTCGGCGGTCTGGGACGCATATTCCGACCGCGAGCGCATCTTCTTCGACGTCCAGCGCGACGTCTCCAATATCAGCGGCCTGCTGGTCGAGCAGACGACCGCGGGGCTGGAGGCGGTGGATCTGGTCCTGCGCGACGTGCAGCGCATGGGGACGCCGGCGCGCATCGACGTACAAATGCCCCGGCTGCAGGACGAGCTCGCCTATGTCTCGCAGGTCGCCGCGATCATCGTGTACGACGCCGACGGCCGCTTGGCCGCGCGCACTAGCGAGACGCCGACCATCGACACCGTGCGCGGCGACCCGCCGTTCGTCAATGTGCACATGCAGGGCAAGGATGTCGGCCTGTACGTGAGCGACCCTTACCTCGGCGGGCCGCCGGACAGCCGCCACTGGCGTTTCGTGCTCTCGCGCAGGCTGAGCGGCCCGGGCGGCGCGTTTGCCGGCGTGGTCGCCGCCGTCGTGGAGGTGGAAAGCTACGAGCGCCTGTATCGCACCATCGACCTCGGCGAGGAAGGCGGCGGCATCGGCCTTTTCAGCGCGAACGGCACCATCATCACGCGCGTCCCCGATCCGCAGCAGCTGAAGGGAACCAAGCTGGACGCTACGCAGCCGCTCGCCGAGAAGGTGCGACGCAGCGGACGTTTCGATGGGCACATCATGAGCGAGGTGCTGAAGGAGCCGGTCATCGTGTCGATCGCCGCCGTGCGCGGATTCCCGCTCTTCGTGTCGGTAAGCAAGACCGAGCGTGCCGCCCTCGCGGCCTGGCGCGAGGAGACGCGCTTCACCGCCGAGCGCACGCTGCTCACCTCGGTGGCGATGCTCGCCCTTATCGCGCTCGCCGCCTGGGGACTGCAGCGCCGCGAGCTCGCCCTGCAGGCGAACGAGAAGCGCTTCCGCGCCATGATCGAGAACAGCACCGACGCCATCCTCGTGACGCGTCCGCGCGAGGAAGGTATCGTCTACGTGAGCCCGGCGTTCAGGCGCATGACCGGCTATGCCGTAGACGACGTGCGCGGCAAGCAGTTCCTCGACTTCATCCACCCCGAGCACCGCGCGCCGGCGCTCGCGTTGCGCGACGAGGGGCTGCGCAATCCGGGAGACATCGTCACGCGCGAGTTCCTCGTCCAGCACCGCGACGGCTCCTATCGCTGGATGGAGATCACGGCGGCGAACCTGCTGCGCGAGCCCGCGGTCAGAGCGATCGTCATCAACCTGCGCGACATCACCGAGAGGAAGCTCGCCGAAGCCGAGCGCACCCGCCTGGAGAACCGCCTGCGCCAGTCGGCGAAGATGGAAGCGGTGGGACGCCTCGCCGGCGGCATCGCGCACGACTTCAACAATATTCTCGGCGGCATCCTCGGCTACGCGGAGATGCTGGTCGAAAGCGCGAAGGAGGGCAGCGCCGAGCGCCGCTATGCGCGCAACGTGCTCACCGCGGCCGAGCGGGCGAGCGCGCTGGTCGAGCAGATTCTCACGTACAGCCGCAGCCAGCGCGGCAACCGCGTGCCGGTGGACTTCGGCGCGATCGTCGCCGAGACGCTCGAGCTCGTGCGCGGCTCGCTTTCGATCAACAGCGAATTGCAGATCACGCTTCCCGCGAAGCCGCTTTACGTGATTGCCGATCCCACGCAGGTGCACCAGATCGTGATGAATCTCTGCACTAACGCCATGCACGCGATCGGCGAGCGCGGCGCCATCCGTGTCAGCGTGGAAGCGGTCGATGCGCCGACGGAGCGCGCCTTTGCGCATACCACGCTGCCGCCGGGGCGCTACGCGGTGTTGAAGGTCGAGGACACGGGGCGCGGCATGGACGCCACGACCCTCGGGCGCCTCTTCGAGCCCTTCTTCACGACGAAGGAAGTGGGCAAGGGCACGGGACTGGGCTTGTCGCTCGTCTACGGCATCGTCACGGACTCGGGCGGCGGCATCGAGGTGACGAGCACGCCGGGCAAGGGCAGCTGCTTCGCGGTTTACCTGCCGCTCGTCGACGCTCCGGCTACGGCGGCGGAGGATGCGCGCGCGCCGCTCGCGCGCGGGCGCGGCGAGCGCGTGCTCGTGGTCGACGACGAGGAGCCGCTCCTGGCCGTCACCTGCGAGAGCTTGCGGCGCCTGGGCTACGAGCCGACCGGCTTCGCCGACGCACAGGCGGCGCTCGCGGAATTCGAGCGCGCGCCGGAGCGCTACGACGCAGTGCTCACCGACGAAGTGATGCCGGACTTCACCGGTACGCAGCTCGCCACCGTGCTGCTCGGCCGGCGCTCGAACCTGCCGGTGATCCTCGTCAGCGGCTACGTCGGCTCGATAATCTCGGAGCTCGCGGCGAGCGCCGGCGTGCGCGAGATCCTGAAGAAGCCGGTGCACGCGCAGGAGCTCGCCTCGGCGCTCGCGCGCGTCCTCGGGCGAAACGAGGCCCGCGCCTAGCGCGGGGCGCTACGCCGTCCGCCTGAGGAGCGGGTGGATCGCGGCGCTCGCCGCGTCGGCGTTGGTGATGCGCTGCTGCAGGCGCGCCCGACGCTCGGCGTTCCAGCGCGCGTCGAAGCCGTGACGGCGCCAGGTCGCGGTGATGTCGGTCTGGCCGGCGGGCACGTACTTGAAGCGCGGATCGAGCAGGCTCATCGCCGCACCAGCGAGGGCCAGGCGCTTTCCACGCCGAGCGCCACGCCGCGATAAGGATCGCGCGCGGGCAGCGGCCGCGGCGCCCGGGCAAAGAGCGGCGCCAGCAGCGAGAGAAGAAGGCGGCCCTCCCGCCTCAGAGAAGGGGAGGAGGAGGACTCTGAGGGGGGGTGGGAAGGCCGCATGTCTGCATGGTGAACACCCCGGGTGGCGGCAGTATTTCCGCTTCGCCGCCATTTGTTACGGTTGAAAGATTACGGCGCGAGCTGCGCCTGTGCCGGTCCAGAACACGCCGAACGCCGAGAGCATGAGCGCGAGCAGCGCGAGCCTCGACCGCTTCTATCAGCGAGGCGAGGAACGCGGCCGAGATCAGCTGTAACCGCGCCTGTACATATTTCAGGACAGACATCGACGCCGAAGCTCGCTATCAAGGTGCGATGAAGAGGAATATCAAGCTTGCGCCGCTGGAGGGCCTGAGTCCGCGCGATCTCCTTGCTGGAGCGGCCTTCGGCCACCATCTTCAGGACCTGCACTTCACGCGCGCTCAAGCGCTTGAGCGGAGACACACCGAGCCGATGATGCCGCGAGCGCGGCTCGCCCGCTGTCGCCGCAAGCCGCGAATCGGCGTCCGGCGACTCCTGACAACCGCGCAGGCTATGCTCGCGCTGCATGGCGAAATCGAGCAAGCAGTGGCTGCGCCGCCACGTCACCGACCCCTTCGTGAGGAAGGCGCGCGCGCAGGGCTACCGCTCGCGCGCGGCCTACAAGCTCCTCGAGCTCGACAGCCGCGAGAGCCTTTTTCGCTCGGGCGCGCTCGTCATCGACCTGGGCGCCGCACCCGGGAGCTGGTCGCAGGTGGCGGCGCAGAGAGTCGCCCCGCGCGGCAAGGTGATTGCCGTTGATCTGCTGGACATTGCCCCCATTTCAGGCGTGACGGTGCTCAAAGGCGACTTGCGCGATGCAAAGCTGCTCGATGCTCTTCACGGCGCGAGCGCCGACGTCATTCTTTCCGACGTCGCTCCGAACCTGTCGGGCATAGCAAACGTCGATCAGGCACGCGCTGCGGAACTCGCGCACGCGGCTATCGATCTCTGCCGAAAGGCCCTAAAGGGCGATGGCGTATTGGTGCTCAAGGCGTTCCACGGCGAGGCGTTCGACGAAGTATTGCAACGTTTGAGACATGAATTCGTCAAAGTAAGCGTGCGCAAGCCCGGTGCCTCGCGCGGCGAGTCCCGGGAAACCTATGTGGTGGCGAGAAATCAGCGTAAGATGGACCGTTCGCTGCAGCCGCACAAAACAGGAGTAAGTCTTTGAACAACATGCTCAAGAACCTGGTCATCTGGCTCGTCATCGGGCTGGTTCTGATGACTGTGTTCAACCAGTTCAACAACCGCCAGACCGCCCAGGCGCCGATGGAGTATTCCCAGTTCCTGGAAGAGGTGAAGTCTGGCCGGATTTCCAAGGTGACCATCGAGGGCCGCCAGCTCAAGGCGCAGACGGTCGACGGCAAGCGGGTAACGAGCTACTCCCCGGGGGACATCTGGCTGGTTTCCGACCTGCTCAAGTACGGCGTCAAGATCGAGGCCAAGCCGGAGGAGGAGCCGTCGCTCCTCATGAACATCTTCGTGTCCTGGTTCCCGATGCTGCTCCTGATCGGCGTGTGGATCTTCTTCATGCGCCAGATGCAGGGCGGCGGGCGCGGCGGCGCGTTCAGCTTCGGCAAGTCGCGCGCGCGCATGCTGGATGAGTCCACCAACACGGTGACTTTCTCCGATGTCGCGGGCTGCGAGGAGGCGAAGGAAGAAGTGGCGGAGCTGGTCGACTTCCTGCGCGATCCGTCCAAGTTCCAGAAGCTCGGCGGGCGCATCCCGCGCGGCGTGCTGATGGTCGGCTCGCCGGGCACCGGCAAGACGCTGCTCGCGCGCGCGATCGCCGGGGAAGCGAAGGTCCCCTTCTTCTCCATCTCCGGCAGCGACTTCGTCGAGATGTTCGTCGGCGTTGGCGCGGCGCGAGTGCGCGACATGTTCGAGCAGGCGAAGAAGCATGCGCCGTGCATCGTCTTCATCGACGAGATCGACGCGGTCGGCCGCCAGCGCGGCGCGGGCCTCGGCGGCGGCAACGACGAGCGCGAGCAGACGCTGAACCAGCTGCTGGTGGAGATGGACGGCTTCGAGGCCACCATGGGCGTGATCGTCATCGCCGCGACCAACCGGCCGGATGTGCTCGACCCGGCGCTGCTCAGGCCCGGCCGCTTCGACCGGCAGGTCGTGGTGCCGCTGCCCGATATCCGTGGCCGCGAGGAGATCCTCAAGGTGCACATGCGCAAGGTCCCGCTCGCGCCCGACGTCAAGCCGGACATCATTGCGCGCGGCACGCCGGGCTTCTCGGGCGCCGATCTCGCGAACGTCGTGAACGAGGCCGCGCTGTTCGCGGCGCGCGCCAACAAGCGCCTCGTCGACATGGAGGATTTCGAGCGCGCGAAGGACAAGATCATCATGGGCGCCGAGCGCCGCTCGATGGTCATGCCGGAAGAGGAGCGGCGCAACACCGCGTACCACGAGACCGGTCACGCCATCGTCTCGCGCCTGCTGCCCAAGACCGACCCGGTGCACAAGGTGACGATCATTCCGCGCGGCCGCGCGCTGGGAGTGACGATGTCGCTGCCGGAGAACGATCGCTACGGCTATGACCGCGATTGGTGCCTCAACAAGATCGCCATGATGCTCGGCGGACGCATCGCCGAAGAGCTGTTCATGAATCAGATGACCACCGGCGCGAGCGACGACTTCAAGAAAGCGACGGATATGGCGCGCCGCATGGTGACCGAATGGGGCATGTCCGACGAGCTCGGCACCATGGTCTACGGCGAGAACGAAGGCGAGGTGTTTCTCGGCCGCGCGGTCACCACGCACAAGAATGTGTCGGAAGCGACCATGCAGAAGGTGGACGGCGAGATCCGGCGCATCATCGACACGCAATACCGTCTCGCGCGCAAGCTGCTCGAAGAGAACCGCGACAAGGTGGAAGTGATGGCGAAGGCGCTGCTCGAATGGGAAACCATCGACGCCGACCAGATCGGCGACATCATGGCCGGCAAGCCGCCGCGGCCGCCCAAGCCCTCCGGCTCGCACACCACCAAGCCGCCCGCGGGCGGCGATGCCGGCACCGAGGGCGCAACCGCGCCTGCCGCCTCGGCCTAGTACTGCGTCGCCCCCGCCAAAGCGGGGGCCCGGCTTTCAAGTACGACGAATCACCCCGGGCTCAATAGAATCTGCCGCATGCTCCGCTGCGGCAGATTTTCATTCCGGCTCGACCGGCCGCTCATCATGGGCGTGGTGAACGTCACGCCCGATTCCTTCTCCGACGGCGGCCGCTACTACGCGCGCGATGCCGCGATCGCGCATGCGCGCCGCCTCGCCGAGGATGGCGCCCACATCGTCGACATCGGCGGCGAATCGACGCGGCCGGGCGCGGCACCGGTATCGCAGGACGAGGAGCTCGAGCGCATCCTGCCGGTGCTCGAGGCGCTCGGCGATCTCTGCGTCTCGGTGGACACGCGCCGCCCCGCGGTGATGCGAGCGGCGCTCGATGCCGGCGCGTCGATGATCAACGATGTGCAGGCGCTGCAGGCGAGCGGCGCGATGGACGCGCTGCGCGGAGGCCAATGCGCTGTGTGTCTTATGCATATGAAGGGCGAGCCGGCAACGATGCAACGCGACCCGCACTACGATGACGTGGTGCGCGAGGTGAAGGCTTTCCTGCAGGAGCGCGTCGCGGCCGCCGAGGCGGCCGGGATCGCGCGCGAGCGCATCGTGGTCGATCCGGGCTTCGGCTTCGGCAAGACGGCTGCGCACAATCTCACGCTTCTGAGCCGCCTTGCGGAGCTCGGCGACATCGGGGTGCCGCTGCTGGCGGGCGTCTCGCGCAAGTCCACCATCGGCAAGCTGACCGGGCGGCCGGCGCACGAGCGCCTCGCTGGCAGCCTGGCGATGGCGCTGATCGCCGCCCAGCGGGGCGCGACTATACTGCGCGTACACGACGTGAAAGAGACCCGCGACGTGATCGCGGTCTGGGAAGCGCTCATTGGTACTTGAGGCGGCGGCATGACGCGCAAACATTTCGGCACCGACGGCGTCCGCGGCACGGTGGGCCAAAGCCCGATGACGCCGGAGTTCGTGCTGCGCCTGGGCTACGCGGCGGGCAAGGTGCTCTCGGGCCGCAGCCAAAACCCGGCGGTGGTGATCGGCAAGGACACGCGCATCTCCGGCTACATGATCGAGGCGTCGCTCGAGGCGGGCTTCTCCGCCGCCGGCGTCGACGTGCACATGTGCGGTCCCATTCCGACGCCCGCGGTCGCGTACCTGACGCGCGCCCTTCGTCTTTCGGCCGGCGTGGTGATCAGCGCGTCGCACAATCCCTACGCCGACAACGGCATCAAGTTCTTCTCCGCCGACGGCTTCAAGCTGCCCGACGAGACGGAGTCGGCGATCGAAGCGGCGATGGAAAAGGCGATGGGCTGCAACGCCTCGGCGGAACTCGGCAAGGTGTGGCGCCGCGAGGATGCGGGCGGCCGCTACATTGAGTTCTGCAAGTCGACCTTCCCGAACGAGCTCGACCTGAAGGGGCTCAAGCTGGTGATCGACTGCGCGCACGGCGCGGCCTACAACATCGCGCCGCACGTCTTCCACGAGCTCGGCGCCGACGTCGTTCCGATCGGCGTCAAGCCCGACGGCTTCAACATCAACGAGGGCGTCGGCGCCACCAAGCCCGCGGCGCTCGAGCAGGCGGTGCTCGACCACCGGGCGCATCTCGGCATCGCGCTCGACGGCGATGGCGACCGCGTGGTGATGGTGGACGCCGAGGGCAGGTCCTATGACGGTGATCAGCTGCTGTTCGTCATCGCTCGCCCGCGGGCAGCGGAAAAAGCGCTGAAAGGCGTCGCGGGCACGCTGATGACCAACCTCGCGTTCGAAAAGGCGATGGCGCGCCTCGGCGTCGCGTTCGGGCGCGCGCGCGTCGGCGACCGCTACGTGCTCGAGCTCATGCGCGAGAAGGGCTGGGAACTGGGCGGCGAGAACTCCGGCCACCTCATCTGCCTCGACAAGCACACCACCGGCGACGGCATCGTTTCCGCGCTGCAGGTGCTGCAGGCGGTACGCGAATCGGGCCGCACGCTCGCCGAGCTGACCGCGGACCTCGTCATGTATCCGCAGGTCCTCCTGAACGTCTCGGTACCCAAGGGTTTCGACTGGAAGAAGCACGAGAACATCAAGAGCGCGCAGGCCGATGCCGAGCGCTCGCTCAACGGCCGCGGCCGCGTGCTGCTGCGTCCCTCGGGCACCGAGCCCGTGCTGCGCGTGATGGTCGAGGGCGAGCCGCGCGAGGCGATCGAATCGGCGGCGCAGTCGATCGCCGCCGCCGTGAAGAGCGCCGCTCGGGCGTGAAGCTGTTTAGGCGGTGACCGTCCTGCGTCCGCGCAGCCCGTCGACGCTCCAGGCGCCCGGTCCCGCCACCGCGAAGAACAGGAACAGGAAGCAGTAGAGCACCGCGAGCTCGCCGCGGTTCAGCATCGGCACGAGCACGAACCCCTGGCCGGCATGGCCGATGAAGTAGGCGAAGGCCATCTCGCCCGACATGATGAATGCCGCCGGCCGGGTGAAGAGGCCGAGCAGGAGCAGCACGCTGCCCACGATTTCGATCATGCCGGCGATGCCGATCAGAGAGAAAAGCGGCAGGTTGTCGAATGCGCCGACATGCGGCATGCCGAAGAGCTTCGCCGAGCCGTGCGTGATGAAGAGATAGGCGGTGATGATGCGCAGCAAAGCCTGCACGCGGGGTGTCCAGGTGCTGTAGAAGGCCTCGTTCATTGCCATGCGGGTTCTCCTTGTTGGGACCTATATATTGCGCGCACGGAGGTGCCAATGGAACCGCACGGTTTGCAACGCAACTTCGAGGGGGCGCCGCGTTCGGCGAGGCTGCGCCGCGTACTCGGCGCCATGTCCGTCGCCACCCTGCTGATGACGATCCCGCAGGTGCTTACCATCTGGCTGCGGCACGAGGCGGCCGGCGTGTCGGTGATCTCGTGGAGCGCGTACCTCGCTTCCGCCGCGCTCTGGTTCTGGTACGGCATCGAGCAGCGCGACCGCAACATCTACCTGCCCTGCATCGGCTGGCTCGCGCTCGACGCCGGCGTGATCGCGGGCGCGCTCCTCTACGGCTGACTAGTAGCGCACCAGCGGGCGCGTGCCGGTCTCCGGCTGCAGCGTGACATGGTCGATGCCGAAGCGCTCGTGCAGCCGCCGCTGCAGCTCGACGAGCGTGCGCTCCCATTGCCCCATGCTGCGCACGACGACATGCGCGGAAAGCGCCGTGCGGCTGCCCGAGAGCGTCCACACGTGGAGGTCGTGCACCGACAGCACGCCCTCCACGCGCGCCATCTCGCCGCCGATCGCCTCGACCGACAGGCCGCTCGGCACGCCTTCCATCAGCGCATGCAGGCTCTCGCGCAAGAGCCGCACGCTCGAGAACGCGATCAGCGCGCAGATGACGAGCGAGGCGATCGGGTCGATGCGCGTCCAGCCGGTGAACGCGATCAGCGCGCCGGCGCCGAGCGCCGCCACCGAGCCGAGCACGTCGCCGAGCACATGCAGTCGCGCGGCGCGCGCATTCATGTCGTGCTCATGCGGCGCGAGCCGGCGCAGGAAGAAAAGGTTGAGCGCGAGCCCGGCGGCCGCGATCAGCGCTGCAGTTACGCCCTGTACCGGCGTCGGCTCCCGCAGGCGCACGATCGCCTCGTAGGCGAGCGCGACGATGATGACGAGCATCGCGCCGGCATTGACGAGCGCCGCCACCACCTCCGCGCGGCCAAGGCCGTACGAGTGGCGCGACGACGGTGGCTGGCGCGCCATCCACGCGGCAGCCGCCCCGAGCCCGAGCGCGGCGCCATCGGTGAACATGTGGCCCGCATCGGAAAGCAACGCCAGCGAGCCGGTCCACCAGCCGCCGAGCGCCTCGACCACGCCGTAGGCGATCGTCGCGAGCGCGGCAATGCCGAGCGTGGCGCCGGCACGCCGCTCGTGGTGAGGGTGGTGATGCTCGTGGTTTTCGTGGTGCTCCGGGTGCACGCCCGGAGATTCTAGAGAGGAGTTGCCCAAGGGGCTTGCCGACCCCGGCGAGCTATCGGCGCTCGCTCGGCGATCGGGCAATCCCTCGTGCGGTTCTGACTATAACCTGAATTTGATGACGGGTTGGGGACCATGCCTAGCCCCGGAGAACTAATGACGTGAAAAAGCTTGGCGGCGAAGGTTCGTTCGTACCGGCCGCATTAGTGCGATGCGGTAAAATTCACACGCATGGCACGCCCCCGGCTGGTTGCCGGCAACTGGAAGATGCACGGCAGCCGGGAGACGGTCCGCACGTTGCTCGATGCCATCACCGCCGGTGCGGATACTGCGGGCGCGCAATGCGCGGTGTGTCCTCCGTATCCGTACTTGCCCCAGGTCGCAGAGCGCTTGCGCGGAACGCCGATTGCCTGGGGCGCACAAAACGTGAGCGAGCATGCGCAGGGCGCCCACACCGGTGAGGTGTCGGCCGCCATGCTCGCCGAGTTCGGCTGCCGCTACGTGATCGTCGGGCATTCGGAGCGCCGCCAGCTCTACGGCGAAACGGACGCGCAGGTGGCGGCGAAGTTCGCCGCCGTGCGCAGGGCCGCGCTCACGCCGATCCTGTGCGTGGGCGAGACGCTTGCCGAGCGCGACGCTGGCCGTACCACCGAGGTGGTCGCGCGGCAGCTCGCGGCGGTGGCGTTCACCGGCGGCGTGGTGGCGTACGAGCCGGTATGGGCGATCGGCACCGGGCGCAACGCGACGCCCGAGCAGGCGCAGGAGGTGCATGCATTCCTGCGCGAGCGGCAGCCAACGGACACGCCGATCCTGGATGGCGGCAGCGTGAAGCCGCAAAACGCTGCCGCGATTTTCGCGATGCCGGACGTCGACGGCGGCCTGATCGGCGGTGCGTCGCTGGTCGCGGCTGATTTCCTGGCGATCCTGCGCTCGGCCGCAGGCGCAAAGAGGTGACTGGAGAATGCTGACAACCGTTCTGATCGTGCTTCACGTACTGGTCGCGCTCGCGATCATCGGGCTCGTGCTCCTGCAGCACGGCAAGGGCGCCGACATGGGCTCGGGCTTCGGCGGCGGCGCCTCGGGCAGCCTGTTCGGCGCCACCGGCTCGGCGAACTTTCTGTCGCGCACGACCGCGGTGCTCGCGGCGCTGTTCTTTCTGCTGAGCCTCGCGCTCGCTTACACGGCGACGCGCAGGCCGGCGGAAGAGGGCGGCGGCGTGATCGATGTGATTCGAAGCCGCGAGCAAGTGCCGGCGCCGTCGCAGAAGCCCGCGGCCGACGTGCCGAAGCCCGCCGCCGCGCCGGAAACGAACAGCGCGCCAACGCCGGCGCCGAGCGCGCCCGAGAAGCAGGTACCGCAGTGATTTTTTAGAGGATAATCCGGCTCCGTGCCCACGTGGTGAAATTGGTAGACACGCTAGCTTGAGGGGCTAGTGGCCTAAAAAGCCGTAGCAGTTCGAGTCTGCTCGTGGGCACCAAAATTCATGCTCGCTGAGTACTTTCCGATTCTGCTTTTTCTGGTTGTCGGCATCGCCGTCGGTGTCGCGCTGCCGATCGCCGGCGCCCTGCTCGGTCCGCACCGCCCCGACCCGGCGAAGCTCTCGCCGTACGAATGCGGCTTCGAGGCGTTCGAGGACGCGCGCATGAAGTTCGACGTGCGCTACTACCTGGTCGCGATCCTCTTCATCCTCTTCGACCTCGAAATCGCTTTCCTCTTCCCGTGGGCCACGGTGATCAACGACATCGGCTTCGCGGGATTTCTCTCGATGCTGCTCTTCCTCGCGATCCTGACGGTGGGCTTCATCTACGAGTGGATGAAAGGCGCATTGGAATGGGAATAGAAGGCGTCCTGCAGCAGGGATTTACCACCACCACGCTCGACAAGGTGATCAACTGGACGCGCACCGGCTCGCTCTGGCCGATGACCTTCGGCCTCGCCTGCTGCGCGGTGGAGATGATGCACGCGGGTGCGGCGCGCTACGACCTCGACCGCTTCGGCGTTGTCTTCCGCCCGAGCCCGCGGCAGTCGGACGTGATGATCGTCGCCGGGACGCTTTGCAACAAGATGGCGCCGGCGCTGCGCAAGGTGTACGACCAGATGCCCGAGCCGCGCTGGGTCATCTCGATGGGCTCGTGCGCGAACGGCGGCGGCTACTACCACTACTCGTACTCGGTCGTGCGCGGTTGCGACCGCATCGTGCCGGTCGACATCTACGTGCCCGGCTGTCCGCCGACCGCCGAAGCGCTGCTCTACGGCATCGTGCAACTGCAGAACAAGATCAAACGCACCAACACTATCGCCCGTTAAATGACGCCCCGGCTGCAGAAGCTACATGACGCGCTCGTGCAGGCCGGTCTGCAGCCGCGCGAGCGGCTGAACGAGCTCACCCTCGAAGTGCCCGCGGCCGATTACCTTGCCGTCGCCAAGCGCCTGCGCGACGAGTTCGGCTTCGAGGAAATGATTGACCTTTGCGGCGTCGACTACGCGGCCTACGGCGACCGGCCGGGCGCGGGCCCGCGCTTCGCGGCGGTGGTGCATCTGCTGTCGGTGAGCCGCAACGTCCGGTTGCGTCTGCGTGCGTTCTGCCCGGACGACGACTTCCCGGTGCTCGCGTCGCTCGTGGAGCTGTGGCCCTCGGCCAACTGGTACGAGCGCGAGGCCTTCGACCTCTTCGGCATCGTGTTCGAGGGACATCCCGACCTGCGGCGCATCCTCACCGACTACGGCTTCGTCGGTCACCCGTTCCGCAAGGATTTCCCGCTGTCGGGCTACGTCGAGATGCGCTACGACCCCGAGCAGAAGCGCGTGATCTACGAGCCGGTCACCATCGATCCGCGCGAAGTGACGCCGCGCATCGTGCGCGAGGAGCACTACGGCGACACCGACAAATAGATGGCCGAGATTCGCAACTACACATTGAACTTCGGGCCGCAGCACCCGGCGGCGCACGGCGTGCTGCGCCTCGTGCTCGAGCTCGACGGCGAGGTGATCCAGCGCGCCGACCCGCATATCGGGCTGCTGCATCGCGCGACCGAGAAGCTCGCCGAGCACAAGACCTTCCTGCAGTCCGTGCCGTACATGGACAGGCTCGATTACGTCTCGATGATGTGCAACGAGCACGCCTATGTCATGGCGATCGAGCGGCTCCTCGGCATCGAAATCCCCGAGCGCGCGAAATACATCCGCACGATGTTCGACGAGGTGACGCGCATCCTCAACCACGAGCTTTGGCTCGGCTCGCACGCGCTCGACATCGGCGCGATGACCGTCTTTCTCTACTGCTTCCGCGAGCGCGAAGACCTGATGGACGCCTACGAGGCGGTGTCCGGCGCTCGCATGCACGCGGCGTATTACCGCCCGGGCGGCGTGTACCGCGACCTGCCCGATCGCATGCCGCAGTACCAGGCCTCCGTGTGGAAGAACGAGAAGGACGTGCGCGCGCTCAACAAGAACCGGCAGGGCTCGCTGCTCGATTTCCTGGAGGACTTCACCGAGCGCTTCCCGAAATACGTCGACGACTACGAGACGCTCCTCACCGACAACCGCATCTGGAAGCAGCGCACGGTGGGCATCGGCGTCGTCTCGCCCGAGCGCGCCAAGGCACTCGGCTTCACCGGGCCGATGCTGCGCGGCTCGGGCGTCGCCTGGGACCTGCGCAAGAAGCAGCCGTACGAGGTCTACGACCGCATGGACTTCGACATCCCGGTCGGGGTCAACGGCGACTGCTACGACCGCTACCTCGTGCGCATCGAGGAGATGCGCCAGTCGAACCGCATCATCCGCCAGTGCGTGGAGTGGCTGCGCGGCAATCCGGGACCCGTCATCACCGACAACCACAAGGTCGCGCCCCCCGCCCGCGAGGCGATGAAGGCGAACATGGAAGAGCTGATCCACCACTTCAAGCTCTTCACCGAAGGGATCCACGTGCCGCCCGGCGAGGTGTATGCGGCCATCGAGCATCCCAAGGGCGAGTTCGGCATCTACCTCGTCAGCGATGGTGCGAACGAGCCGTACCGCATGAAGATCCGCGCGCCCGGCTTCGCGCACCTGGCTGCGATGGATGAGATGTC
>DASSLQ010000025.1:0-2490 GCA_035689325.1 Burkholderiales bacterium
GCGCGGGGCGCGACGCCGGCGCAGCCAAGTGCGCAAAAGGGCATGCGCGCGACGATGGCCCGCACGATGGCGGCTGCGCACCAGGAAGTCGCGGCGGTCACGGTGATCGATGACGCGGACGTCGAGCACTGGGCGAAGGGCACGTCGGCGCTCGCGCGCCTCGCGCAAGCAATCATCGCCGCGGCGCAAGCCGAGCCCGGGTTGAACGCCTGGTACGACGCGAAGGCCGACGCGCGCACGCTGCGCGAGGAAGTGGACCTCGGCGTCGCAGTCGATCTTGCCGACGGGTTGCTCGTGCCGGTGCTGCGTAACGCGCACCGCATGGCGCCTGAACAACTCGAGCGCGAGCTTGACCAGCTGGTGGTCAAGGCGCGCGAGCGCTCGCTGTCGCCGGAAATGCTGCGCGGGGCGAGCATCACGCTTTCGAACTTCGGCGCGATCGGCGGGCGCTACGCGTCGCCGATGGTCGTGCCGCCGCAGGTTGCGATCGTCGGCGCCGGGCGCATCGACAAGCGTCCGGTGGTTACAGCCGACGGCGAGATCGCCGCGCATCGCGTGCTGCCGCTATCGCTGACCTTCGATCACCGCGCCGCGACCGGCGGCGAGGCGGCGCGTTTCCTCAATGCGATGAAACGCGCTCTGGAGGGCTGAGGCGCAGGTCTTCCTCGAGCGGCGGACCGGGGAAGTGAAAGCGCACCGGCCCGTCGGGGAGTGCGTTCACGAACTGATGCAGGTAAGGGCTCGAGGAGGTCTCGATCTCCTTCGGCGTGCCTTTGCCGACTACCTCGCCGTCGGCGATGACGTAGGCGTAGTCCGACACCTCCAGCGCCTGCTTGACGTTGTAGGTGACGACGATCGAAGTGAGCCCGAGCGCCTCGTTCATTTCGCGGATCAGGTGACAGATGTGGTTGAGCGAGATCGGGTCGAGCCCGGCGAAGGGCTCGTCGTACATCATGAGCTGTGGGTCGGTGGCGATGGCGCGCGCGAGCGCCACGCGCCGCGTCATCCCGCCGGAGAGGTCGTTCGGCATCATGTCGCGCGCGCCGCGCAGGCCGACGGCGTGCAGCTTCATCAGCACGATCCGGCGCACCAGCTCCTCGGGCAGGCCGAAGTTCTCGCGGATCGGGAACGCGATGTTGTTGAATACGTTGAGATCGGTGAAGAGCCCCGAGTTCTGGAACATCATGCCAATGTGGAGGCGCAGCGCGTAAAGGTGCTCGGCGCTCAGCTGATGCACATCGGTACCGCCGACCTTGACTGTGCCTTGCGTCGGCCGCAGTTGCGCGCCGATCAGCCTGAGGAGCGTCGACTTCCCCGAGCCGCTCGCCCCCAGAATGGCGACCACGCTGCCCGCCGGGATGCGCAGCGTCAGTCCCCGGAATATCTCCAGGTCGCCGTACGAGAAATGCAGCTCGTCGATCACTACCGCGTCGGCCATGGCGCAGAATTCTAGCCGTGGATGCGCATCCCTATTCGCTGCTCACGCCCGACCGGGTGCTCGATGCGATCGCCGCGTGCGGCCTGCGGCCCGATGGGCGCCTGCTCAGCCTGAACAGCTACGAGAACCGCGTCTACCAGGCATGGCTCGAGGATGGCACTGCAGTAGTGGCGAAGTTCTACCGCCCCGGACGCTGGACCGACGCCCAGATCGATGAAGAGCACGCCTTCGCGCGCGAACTCGCCGAGCGCGAGATTCCGGTCGTCGCTCCTCTCACCAGCATCAAAACCGGGACAGACCACGTTTTTCGCGTGGCGATCTACCCTCGTCGCGGAGGGCGCAGCCCTGAGCTCGGCGACGACAAGACCCTCGAATGGATCGGCCGCTTCATCGGCCGCATCCACGGAGTGGGCGCCATCAGGAAATTCCATCACCGCGAAGCGCTCACGCCGAAGACGTTTGGCCACGATCCCCGCGCGTTTCTCCTCGGCACCAAGTTCATTCCCGTGGATCTGCTCGACGCCTGGAAAGCAGTCACCGCCCAGGCGCTGGCGGGCGTCGAGCGCTGCTATGCGAACGCCGGCCAGGTGCGCGCCATCCGCCTCCATGGCGACTGCCACGTCGGCAACATCCTGTGGACCGACGACGGGCCGCATTTCGTCGACCTCGACGACGCGCGCATGGGACCGGCGCTGCAGGACCTGTGGATGCTCCTCTCCGGCACCCGCGCCGCGATGGGCGCGCAGATGCACCACGTGCTTGCCGGCTATGAAGAGTTCGCCGAATTCGACCGGCGCGAGCTGCACCTGCTGGAAGCGTTACGCACGCTGCGCCTGATCCACTACTCGGCGTGGATCGCGCGGCGCTGGGACGACCCCGCCTTCCCGGCAGCCTTCCCGTGGTTCAACACCCAGCGCTACTGGCAGGACCGCATCCTCGAGCTGCGCGAGCAGATCGCGCTGATGGAGGAAGAGCCGCTCGCGGTCGACTAGAAGTGTTGTCGTTCCCGCGGAAGCGGGAACCCGTGTTTTTCGAAAAACTGGGCCCCCGCT
>DASSLQ010000026.1:0-5286 GCA_035689325.1 Burkholderiales bacterium
CTCGCGCAGGCCCACCACCATCTGCTCGAAAGCGCGGCGTGCCTCCTCGACTTCCGCGATCGCGCTCGGCGGCACCTGCGGCAGGTGCTCGAGCTCGCCCGCGCGCACGGCGTGCGCGGCGCGCGCCAGCGCTTCCACCGGGCGCGCCAGCCGCCGCCCGATCAGCGCGGCGCTCAGCGCCGCGGCGAGCAGCACGGCGAGACCGGCGCCGGCCGAGGCGAACACGCCGAGCATCTGGGCGCGCTGGCCGCCTGCGACCGGGTCGAAGTACACGCCGATCGTCCAGGGCTGCGGCCCGTAGCCGTCGATCTGGCGCAGCACGTAGAGGTACGGGTCGCTGCCGATCTGCACGTGCCCGCCGGCGGCGCGCTTGAGCGTGCGCAGGGTGAGCGGCTCGAAGCCCGGCGCCTCGCGCAGGCGCGCGAGCACCGGGTCGCCGAGCTCGGCGATGCTCGTGAGCGGGCTCGCGCCGGCGCCGCTCGCACGCGGCGCGAGCCGCGGATGCGCGAGCACCGCGTCTTCTCCGTACAGGATGAACGGCGTCACACCATGCTCGGTGCGAAACTGCGCCAGCGTTTCCGACAGCCGGCTGAGGGTCACCACCTGGCCCAGCATGCCGACGAAGCGCGCCTCGCGCCGCAGCGGCAGGTCGTGCAGCAGCGCCGGTACGCGGCTCGCCGGCGTCCAGAACGGCGCGCGCCACGTCGCGTCGCTCTGCTTGGCGCCGGCCGCGAGCCATTCGCGCACCTCGGCGCGCTTTGACCAGTCTTCGCGTTTCGCACCCTCGTCGCGGCTCCAGCGGCGCACGCGGCCCGCCGCATCGACGATGCCGATGCCGGCGACCTGCGGGGTAGCGGCAAGCGTCCCGAGCATGAACGCGTCGAGCTCGGCCGTGCGCTCGAGGTCGATGCGCCCTTCGCCGAGCGCCGCCGAGATCGCCGCCGCTTGCGCGCTCACCGGCGCGAGCTGCGCCGCGATGCGGCTCTCGAGCGCGTCGAGGTGGGACTCGGCCTGCTCGGCGATCAGCTCCTGCGTCGAGCGCACGCCGGTAGCGGCGCTGAAGTAGAGCGTCACGCCGATCGCCACGGCGACGAAGGCGCCAAGGCCGGTGACCGCCAGCTGCGTGAAAGGAAGAGGACGCATCGGCTTGCGCTCCGATCTCAAGCCAAGCGCGGATCGCCGGCTTGATCTAAGTCAAATGGCCGCGTGTCCTCACCCCTAGGATGGAGCGCCATGCCCACTGAAGCGCAGTACAACTACCGGGTCGTCCGGCAGTTCGCGATCATGACGGTCGTCTGGGGCGTGGTGGGCATGCTGGTCGGCGTGTTCATCGCCGCGGAGCTGATCTGGCCGGATCTCGCGCTCGGCATCCCCTGGCTTTCCTACGGACGGCTGCGGCCGCTCCACACCAACGCGGTGATCTTCGCCTTCGGCGGCTGCGCGCTCTTCGCAACTTCGTACTACGTCGTGCAGCGCACGTCGCACGCGCGGCTCTTCTGCGACCGGCTCGCCGCGTTCACTTTCTGGGGCTGGCAGGCGGTCATCGTGCTGGCCGCCATCACGCTGCCGCTCGGCATCACGCAAGGCAAGGAATACGCCGAGCTCGAGTGGCCGATCGACGTGCTCATCGCGATCGTGTGGATCTCGTACGCCGTGGTGTTCTTCGGCACGCTCGCGAAGCGCAAGGTGCAGCACATCTACGTCGCGAACTGGTTCTTCGGCGCTTACATCCTCACGGTCGCGTTGCTGCACATCGTGAACAGCGCCGCTGTGCCGGCGACACTGTGGAAGTCGTACTCGGCGTATGCCGGCGCGCAGGATGCGATGGTGCAGTGGTGGTACGGCCACAACGCGGTCGGCTTCTTCCTCACCGCCGGCTTTCTCGGGATGATGTACTACTTCATCCCCAAGCAGGCCGGCCGGCCGATCTATTCGTACCGGCTCTCGGTGGTGCACTTCTGGGCGCTCATCTTCACCTACATGTGGGCGGGCCCGCATCATCTGCATTACACGGCGCTGCCGGACTGGACGCAGTCGCTCGGCATGGTGTTCTCGCTCATCCTGCTCGCGCCGTCCTGGGGCGGCATGATCAACGGCATCATGACGCTCTCGGGCGCGTGGCATAAGCTGCGCGACGACCCGATCCTCAAGTTCCTCATCGTCTCGCTCTCGTTCTACGGCATGTCGACGTTCGAGGGCCCGATGATGTCCATCAAGACGGTGAATGCGCTCTCGCACTACACCGACTGGACCATCGGCCACGTGCATAGCGGCGCGCTCGGCTGGGTCGGCCTGATTTCCATGGGCTCGCTCTACTACCTGGTGCCGCGGCTGTTCGGCCGTGTCGAGATGTACAGCGTGCGTGCCATCAACCTGCACTTCTGGGTCGCGACCATCGGCATCGTGCTCTACATCGCCTCCATGTGGATCGCCGGCGTCATGCAGGGCCTGATGTGGCGCGCAGTGGGCGAGGACGGCACGCTCACCTATACCTTCGTCGAGAGCGTGAAGGCCACCTATCCCTTCTACGCTATCCGCCTGCTGGGCGGCATCCTCTACCTCGCCGGCATGCTGATCATGGCGTGGAACGTGTACAAGACCGCCGCGGCGGCGAAGCCCGCCGAAGCGCTCATCCCGGCACCGGCGCACGCATGAACCTCAGCCACGATCTTCTCGAGCGAAGACAGACGCTGCTCATCGTGCTCATCCTCCTGGTGGTCGCGGTCGGCGGCCTGGTGGAGATCGTGCCGCTCGCTTTCCAGAAATCGGTCACCGAGCCGATCGCGGGCCTGAAGCCCTATTCGCCGCTCGAGCTCACCGGCCGCGACATCTACCTGCGCGAAGGCTGCTACAACTGCCATTCGCAGATGGTGCGGCCGTTCCGCGCCGAGGTCGAGCGCTACGGGCCGTACTCGGTCGCCGGCGAATTCGTCTACGACCATCCCTTCCAGTGGGGCTCGAAGCGCACCGGTCCCGATCTGCATCGCGTCGGCGGCAAGTACTCCGACACCTGGCACCAGCTCCACTTCAACAACCCGCGCGACGTCGTGCCGGAATCGAACATGCCGGCTTATCCCTGGCTCGCCAAGACCCCGGCGAACGCCGCCGACGTGCAGGCCAAGATGCGCGCGCTGCGCCGCGTCGGCGTGCCTTACAGCGACGAGCAGATCGCCGCCGCGAGGAGCGAGCTGGGCGGCAAGACCGAGCTCGACGCGCTGATCGCGTATATGCAAAACCTCGGCACCGCGAACAAGAGGGGCAACTGATGGAGATTCTGCGCGCCATCGTCACTGCGGCGGTGATGGGCACCTTCTTCGCCATCGTCTGGTGGGCGTACGCGCCCTCGCGCAAGGCCGACTGGGCGCGCAAAGGCGAGCTCGGGGAAGACGCGTGAGCGATTTCAGCTCCGACTTCTGGAGCGTCTTCGTCGCCGTCGTGACGGTGGTGTCGATCGTCGCTTGCGCGGTTCTTCTGAAGGCGCAGAGCGTTCGGCCAAAGAGCGCCGCCGAGACCACCGGTCATCGCTGGGACGAGGACCTCGCCGAATACAACAATCCCCTGCCGCGCTGGTGGTCGTGGCTCTTCTACATCACCATCGCCTTCGGTCTCGTGTATCTCGTGCTCTACCCCGGCCTCGGCAGCTGGAAGGGCCTGCTGGGGTGGACGCAGGTGGCGCAGTACAACGACGAGGTGCGCGTGGCGCAGCACCAGTTCGGTCCGATCTACGAGAAGTTCGCGGCGATGGATGTCGAGGCGCTCGCGACCAACGGCGATGCGCTCGCCATCGGCCAGAAGGTGTTCCTCAACAATTGCGCGCAGTGCCACGCTTCCGACGGCGGCGGCTCGCGCGGCTTCCCGAACCTCACGGACATGGAATGGCTCTGGGGCGGCACGCCGGAGGCGATAAAGACCTCCATCGCCGAGGGCCGCATGGGCATGATGCCGTCCTGGGGCGAGGCGCTCGGCGAGCAGCGCATCAAGAACGTTGCGCATTACGTGCGCTCGCTCTCGGGCCTGACGCACGACAGCATCCGCGCGGCGCGCGGCAAGGAAGACTTTGTCGCCAACTGCACCGCCTGCCATGGCGCCGAAGGCAAAGGCAATCCGGCCATGGGCGCGCCTGATCTCACGGACAAGGTGTGGCTGCACGGCAGCTCCGAGGAAGCGATCATCCAGACGATCACGCGCGGCCGCGTCGACCAGATGCCTGCGCACAAGGACAAGCTGACTGCTGCGCAGATCCACCTCGTCACGGCCTACGTCTACTCGCTTTCGCGCAGCGGCGCGGTGACGCCCCACCAGAAGTAGGCGCGCATGAATGCGCCGCTTCACAAGCTCCTGCCCGTCGGCGCGCCGGCGGAGGAGAGCCTGTATGAAGTGCGTGCCAAGATCTACCCGCGTGCGGTGCACGGCGTGTACGCGTGGCTGCGCTGGGGCGCGGTGTGGGCGACGCAGTTCGTCTTCTACGGCGTCGCCTGGCTGACCTGGAACGGGCGGCAGGCGGTGCTGTTCGACATCGTGCACCGCAAGTTCTATCTCTTCGGCCTCGTCTTCTGGCCGCAGGACGTCGTCTACCTCGCGGTGCTGCTGATCCTCGCGGCGCTCGGCCTGTTCCTCTTCACCGCGGTCGCCGGGCGCGTCTGGTGCGGCTATGCCTGCCCGCAGACGGTCTACACCGAGATCTTCCTGTGGATTGAGCGACTGATCGAAGGCGACCGCAACGCGCGCATGCGGCTGGACAAGCAGCCGCTCGCGAGGCGTTGGCCACGCAAGAGCGCGAAGCACGTGGCGTGGCTTGCGCTCGCCTTCTGGACCGGCTTCACCTTCGTCGGCTACGTCACGCCGATCCGCGAGCTCTGGCGCGAGCTCCTGAGCTTCTCCACCGGGCCGTGGGAGACCTTCTGGATCGCGTTCTACGGCTTCGCCACTTACGGCAACGCCGGCTGGATGCGCGAGCAGGTGTGCAAGTACATGTGCCCCTACGCGCGCTTCCAGAGCGCGATGTTCGACAAGGACACGCTCATCATCACTTACGACGCCCGTCGCGGCGAGCCGCGCGGAAAAGCCGCCGGCAAGGGCGATTGCGTCGACTGCGGCATCTGCGTGCAGGCTTGCCCGACCGGCATCGACATCCGCAATGGCCTGCAGTACGAATGCATCGGCTGCACCGCGTGCATCGACGCCTGCAACCAGGTGATGGACCGCATGGGATATCCGCGCGGCCTCATCCGCTACACGACCGAGAACGCGCTCGCCAACCGCTGGAGCGCCGCGCAGATCCTGAAG
>DASSLQ010000027.1:0-9242 GCA_035689325.1 Burkholderiales bacterium
GCCTCCGCGTAGCGCTCGTCGGAAAGCTGCTTGCGGCTCGCGAGCTCTTCGAGTACCTGCGCCAGTGACTGCGCCGAGTCGGCGTACGGCGCGAGCTTGCGCGCGAGCTCGGCGCGCGAGTGCTCGCGCCGCATGAGGTACCTGAGCGCGCGAACCTTGAGCTCCACCGGCGTGTCGCGCTCGGGCTTCAGGCCGCGCGTCTTTTTCTATCCGGAAATAAGATCGCCCAGCAACGGGCATCACCGACCAGGAGGCCGATGCGGTCGCTTGCCGGCTTTTCGCAAGGCCTGGCGCCGAAGAACATTGCCAGCCGCGACGCGCGCGGCGAAAAGTATGCCGTCACCTGGTTCGCTTCGGAGCGGGTGAAGACCGCCATGTCTGACGGCTGTCCGCTCGCGGTGAACATGGGCGAAAACAGCTCCTGGATGCGCCGCGACGGCGCGGAGGCGGCAACGCCGTTACCGAGCGCCTTGCAGTGCCAAGTCTCCATGCCTACCCGCGTTTGCGAGTGGGCAGGTGTTCGACTTTCTTGTCGGGCGCCGGCTCTTCGACCTTGTCGGCCGCCGCGGCAGGCACGGCGCCCATGACGCCGGCTTTCGCGCGGATCTTGGTCTCGATCTCGCGCGCGAGCTGCGGGTTCTCCTTCAGGAAGTCGCGCGCGTTGTCCTTGCCCTGGCCGAGGCGGTCGGAGTTGTAGACGTACCAGGCGCCGGACTTCTCCAGCACGCCGAGATTGACGCCGATCTCGAGCACCTCGCCCTCGCGCGAGATGCCCTCGCCGTACATGATGTCGAACTCCGCCTGCTTGAAGGGCGGCGAGACCTTGTTCTTCACCACCTTGACGCGCGTTTCCGAGCCGATTACCTCGTCGCCCTTCTTGATCGAGCCGATGCGGCGGATATCCATCCTCACCGAGGCGTAGAACTTGAGCGCATTGCCGCCGGTGGTGGTCTCCGGGTTGCCGAACATGACGCCGATCTTCATGCGGATCTGGTTGATGAAGATGACCAGCGTATTGGTGCGCTTGATGTTGGCGGTAAGCTTTCTCAGCGCCTGGCTCATGAGCCGCGCCTGCAGGCCCATCTGCGGCTCACCCATCTCGCCCTCGATTTCCGCTTTCGGCGTGAGCGCCGCTACCGAGTCGATGACGATCACGTCGACCGCGCCGGAACGCACCAGCATGTCGGCGATCTCTAGCGCCTGCTCGCCCGTGTCGGGCTGCGAGATCAGCAGGTCTTCCGTCTTGACGCCGAGCTTCGCGGCGTAGGTGACATCGAGCGCATTCTCCGCGTCGATGAAGGCCGCCGTGCCGCCCAGCTTCTGCACCTCGGCGATCACCTGCAGCGTGAGCGTTGTCTTGCCGGATGATTCCGGTCCGTAGATCTCGACCACCCGGCCGCGCGGCAGGCCGCCGACGCCGAGCGCGAGGTCGAGGCCGAGGGAGCCGGTGGACACCACCTCGATGTCCTTGATCGCCTCGGCGTCCATCTTCATGATCGAGCCCTTGCCGAACTGCTTCTCGATCTGCGACAGCGCCGCTGCTAATGCCTTAGACTTGTTGTCATCCATTGCTGTACCTCTTTTTCTGTGGTCGGCATCTACGGCAGTCGCGCTAGCGCTGGGCCAACACCGGATACTGTATAAACGTCCATGATTGTGGTTCGGTTGACCGCCGCTGTCAATCCGTAGCGAAAACCTTTAGGAGAGAAACACATGGCGAAAGTTGCGTTCCTCGGCCTCGGCGTCATGGGCTATCCCATGGCCGGCCACCTGCTGAAGAAAGGCGGCCACGACGTCACGGTCTACAACCGCACCAGCGCCAAGGCGCAGCAATGGGCGAAAGAGTACGGCGGCAAGCACGCGCCGACCCCGCGCGAAGCGGCGCGCGATTGCGACTTCGTCATGATGTGCGTCGGCAACGACGACGACGTGCGCTCGGTGGTCTACGGCGACCACGGCGCGCTCGCCGGCATGAAGCGCGGGGCGATCCTCGTTGATCACACGACCGCGTCCGCCGCCCTGGCGCGCGAGCTCAACGCCAATGCGAAGGAGAAAGGCCTGGGCTTCGTCGATGCCCCTGTGTCCGGCGGCCAGGCGGGCGCGGTAAACGGCCAGCTCGGCATCATGTGCGGCGGCGAGCCGGCGAGCTTCGAAAGAGCGAAGCCGGTGATCGAGGTCTACGCCAAGATGGCCGCGCTGATCGGCGGTCCCGGCGCGGGACAACTTACGAAGATGGTGAACCAGATCTGCATCGTCGGGCTGGCGCAGGCGCTGGCCGAAGCGCTCGCCTTCGCCAGGCGCAACGACCTCGACCTGGAAAAGGTGATCTCCGTGATCTCGAAGGGGGCGGCGCAATCCTGGCAGATGGAAAACCGCTGGAAGCAGATGAGCGAGCTCAAGGCCGAGGGCTTCGGCTTCGCCATCGAGTGGATGCGAAAGGACATGGGTATCTGCCTCGCGCAGGCCAGGGCGAGCGGCGCCAGCCTGCCCGTCGCGTCGCTCGTCGATCAGTTCTACGCCAAGCTGGAAGCGCGCGGCGGCAAGCGCTGGGACAGCACCGCGTCGCTCATTCAGCTGTTGCTCAAACCCTGACGCGCCGGCCGATGCGCTAGAGCGGCTTTAGCTCGCCGAGCATCGTCGGTACGAGCTCGCTAACGGTCGGATGGATGTGCATCGCCCGCTGGATGACGGTGTAAGGGCGCTTCGCGTACATCATGTCGAGCAGCGAGTGCACGATCTCGTCGCCGTTCAGGCCGAGGATCGCCGCGCCCAGTAGCTCCTTCGAGTCGGCGTCGACCAGCACCTTCATGAACCCTTGGGTCTCGCCCGCCTCGCGCGCGCGGCTCACGCGGGTCATCGGCCGGCGGCCGACTAGCACGCGCTTGCCGCTTTTTTTTGCCTCCGCCTCGCTCATGCCGGCGCGGCCGAGCGGCGGGTCGATGAAGAGCGCGTACGCCTGGATGCGGTCCGAGATGCGGCGCTTGTCGCCGTCGAAGAGGTTGGCCGCCACGATCTCGTAATCGTTGTAGGCGGTGTGAGTGAACGCGCCTTTGCCGTTGCACTCGCCCATCGCCCAGACGCCGTCCGCTGACGTGCGGCACTCGTCGTCCACCTTGATGTAGCCGCGTTCATCGGTCTCGACCCCTGCTTCGCCGAGGCCGAGATCCGCCGTATTCGGCGTGCGGCCGACCGCGAGCAACACGTGACTGCCTTCGGCAATCGGCTTGCCGCCCTTGCAATGCAGGCCCACGACGATGCGCTTTCCCTTTCTCTTGAGCTCCATGCATTCGGCGTCGGTGCGGATGTGGATGCCCTCGCGCTTGATGATGGCGCCGATCTCGGCCGCGACATCGTCGTCCTCGCGCGGCAGCAGCTTCGGCATTCGCTCGACGACGGTGACCTCCGAGCCGAAGCGCCGGTACATCTGCGCGAACTCGAGGCCGATGTAGCTGCCGCCGACGATAAGGAGATGCGGCGGCACGAAGTCCACCGCCATGATGCTGCTGTTCGTGAGGAACGGCACGTCCTTCACGCCCGGCAGGTCGGGCACCGCCGCGCGCGCGCCGACGTTGATGAACACGCGCTCGGCTTCCAGCTCGCGGCCTTTCAGCGCGACGCGCCGCGGCGCCGTGAACTTCGCCTGGCCGTGGATCAGCGTCACGTTCTTCATGCCGCCGATCCACTTCTTAAGCCCGTCGAGCGATTGCCGAACGACATGGTCCTTGCGGCGCTTCACCGCCTTCATGTCCATGCGCACACGGCCGGGGTCGAAGCCGTAATCCCCGCCGCGGCGCGCGAGATGCGCGGCATGCGCGCTTGCAATCAGCGTCTTCGTCGGAATGCAGCCGTTGTTCACGCACGTGCCGCCGAGCAGCTTGCGCTCGATGACGGCGGTCCGGAGTCCTTCCTTGTCGAGGCGCGCGCAAAGCGCAGGCGCTGCCTGGCCCACGCCGATGACGATGGCGTCGTAGCGTTCGGTCATGACCCTCTCCTGAAAACGAGCAGGCGGTTGTTCGCCGGCATGGCATTGTCCTCCGCGAGCGCCAGGCCATGGCGCTGCGCGAGATCAACGATCGCCTCGGCGTCGCGCACACCGCTCGCCGGGTCTCGGCTGCGCAGCCACGCATCGAACTGGGCATTGCTTGGCGACGTCGGCTTGCCGTCGCTGTGGAACGGTCCATAGAGCGCAAACACGCCGCCCGCGGGCAGCAGCGCCGCGACGCCGGCAAACATGCGCTCGACCTGCGGCCACGACATGATGTGGCAGGTGTTCGCCGAGAACACCGCGTCAACGCCAACGGCCGGAAACGCGCCGTCGACATCGAGCTCGATCGGCTCGAGCAGCCCGGGCGACTGCGCCTCCTCGCGCCAAAGGCGGATGCTCGGCAGATTTTCCGCGACGTCAGTCGGCTGCCACGCGAGATGCGGCAGCGCGGCTGCGAAGTAGGCCGCGTGCTGCCCGGTGCCCGAGCCGATCTCGAGCACCTGCCGCCGGTCGGCGAACAGGCGCCGGAGGACGGCGAGGATCGGCTCGCGGTTGCGCTCGCACGCGTCAGAAAAGCGTTTCAGAGCGGAGCTGCGCGGTGGCGCTCGGATAGCCGTGAAGACCTCCATGAGCGATGCAGGCGCCAGGTGGCGATCGGCCCGCCGAGCGCGCCAAGTCCGAGCGTAGACCAGGCAACGCCCCAGGCGAAAGGATCGGCGCTCGTCCTGGCACCGCCAGCGAGGTCGAGCGCCCAGCCGAACATCACCGGGCTGACGACACCGGCGCCGAAGCCGACCACCGAGCGCACCGCGTACGCCACGCCGAGGTAATGGGGCGCGACGCTCTCGGCAAGCACCGTCGAGTGGGTCGATGAATCGGCGATCGCGGCGAAGTTGTAGCTGCACGCCAGCAATACCAGGAGCGCAATCGGCGTGCCGATCAGCCAGCCGATGGAGAACGAAAGCGCGAGGCTCGTGCACGACCACGCGAGCAGCGTCTGCGTGCGGCCCCAGCGGTCCGCCATGGTGCCGCCCACGATCGAGCCGCCGATGTTGGCGACATAGGTGAGCGCGGCGAACGTCAATGCCAACTCACCGGACATGCCGTGCGCGAGCAGTGCTGCGGTCAGGAACGCGGGCAGCCAGGCCCAGAGGCCAAGCAACTCCCAGTTATGGAAGGTGTAACCCCAGATGGAAAGCATGCCGCGCCGGTTGCGCCACACCGCTGGCAGCGAGGCGAGCAGCGATTCGCCGGCCGGGCGGGCATGCACGATGTTCGGCGTGCCGCGCAGCACGGCGACGCCAAGCAGCCACGACACGACCGGCAGCAACGCGATGGCGCCGAGCGCGCCGCGCCAGTCGGTGAAGCGCAGCGCCGCCGCCGCGACGCCGAGCGCGACGGCGTAGCCGGCGCTCGATCCGGCGATCAGGAATCCCATGGCGCGACCCCGGCGCGCAGGCCCGACGTGCTCGTTGATGAGCGAGAGCGCGGGCGTGTAAGTGCCGCCCTGGCAAAGGCCGGTGAAGCCATGCAGCCAGAGCGCGGAAGTAAAGCCGTCCGCGAAGAGCACGAAGGCCCACGGACTCGCGCACGCGACCACGCCGGTCGTGAGATACGCGCGCCGCGCGCCGTAGTGATCGGTGATGAAGCCGACGATGAAGAGCGAGGTGAGGTAACCCAGGTGAAACGCAGCCTGGATCGTGCCGGCTTCGCGCGCGGAGAGGCCCCACGCCGCTTGCGTATGCGGCAGCACCGCCGAGTAGGCCACGAACCACGTAGCGGCGAGGACGCGGCTCGTGCACAGCGCCGCGAGCCAGCTGGTTGAACCCGGAAACAAGACAGTCACTAGATCGTTCCGCTTGGTGCGCATTATCGCGGCGTGCATACGAACGGATCACAAACCGTTTCCAAATCGACACAGTCACGATACAGGCGCCGCCTACTCTGCGCGCCGGGCAGCACGTAGAACACCCAGGGAGCTGATCGATGAGTTGGCTGTTTGCAAGGCAACTGCGGCCTTTTGTCGCCCTCGCGGCGCTCGCAGGCCTGGTGCTCAACTTGGCGCTGCTTTTTCCCGCGGTCTACATGGTGCAGGTGTTCGACCGCGTGTTCGCGAGCCGCAGCGTGGAAACGCTGGTGATGCTGAGCGCGCTCGCGCTTCTCACCATGGCGCTCGGCTACTGCATGGACAGCGTGCGCGCGCGCGCCCTTGCCTGGGCCGGCAACACGCTCGAGCGGCGCCTCGCGCCCTCCGCGCTCGCCGCGCTCCTCGGGCAGGCAGCCGCCAGCGCGGGTCGGGTCGACAACGATGCGCTGCGCGACATCGCGCAACTGCGCCGCTTCCTCGGCGGCAGCGGCGTACAGGCGCTGTTCGACGCGCCGTGGTTGCCGATCTATCTGCTGGTCATCACCTTCATGCACCCGGTTCTTGGCGGCATCGCGACGATCGGTGCGTGCCTGCTCGCCGCTCTCACTGTGCTCACCGAGCGGCTAACGCGCCGCGAAGCCGAGGCGGCGCTGCAGCGCTCGCGCACGGCGAACCGTCATGCCGAATCGCTGGCGCGCAACGCCGAAGTCATCATCGGCATGGGCATGAGCGCCGCGGCCGTGGCGGGCTGGCAATCGCGACAGGATGCGCTGCTCGAGGCGCAGGCGCGCCTCAGCGCGCGCTCGGCCTGGCTCGGTGCGGCCGCGCGGGTGCTCCGCCAAGGCTTGCAGGTCGCGATGCTCGGCGTCGGCGCGTGGCTGGTGATCGGCGCGGGCGCGTCGCCCGGGATCATGGTCGCGGCCACCATCCTGCTCGGGCGCGCGCTGCAACCGCTCGAGCATCTCGTCAGCGGCTGGAAGGCGCAGCTCGACGCGCGCGGCGCCTGGCAGCGACTCAGCAGCCGAGCGTTGCAGTCCGGCTCACGCTCCGAAGTGCGCTTGCCGGCACCTTCCGGCCGGCTCGAGGTCGAGGGCATCGTCTTCGGGCCGACGTCCGGTCGGCCGGCGCTCATCAAAGGCGTGCGCTTCACGCTCGAAGCCGGCGACAGCCTGGGGCTGGTCGGCCCGAGCGCCTCGGGCAAGACCACGCTGGTGCGGCTGATGCTCGGCATCTGGAAGCCGCAAGCCGGGGTAGTACGCCTCGACGGCGCCGACATCGCTCAGTGGAGCCGCGATGCGCTCGGCCAGCACGTCGGTTACCTGCCGCAGGAAGTCGGCCTCTTCGCCGGCACCATCGCCGAGAACATTGCCCGGCTGGGTGCGGTCGATTCGGCGCGCGTAGTCGAAGCGGCACAACTCGCCCACGCGCACGACATGATCCTGCGCCTGCCCGAAGGCTATGACACACAGGTCGGCGAGGCCGGGGCGGCGCTCTCGGGCGGGCAGCGCCAGCGCATCGCGCTCGCGCGTGCGCTTTACGGCAATCCGCGCCTGGTCGTACTGGACGAGCCGAACGCCAACCTCGACGCCGAAGGCGAAGCGGCGCTGAAGACCGCGCTGCGCGAGCTGAAGGCCCGCGGCGTAACGCTCGTCGTGGTCGGCCATCGTCCCGGCCTGATGTCGCAGCTCGACAAGCTCGCGGTCCTGAAGGCGGGCGCGCTCGAGGCATTCGGCCCGAGCGCGGCAATCCTCGCTCCTCTTCGCGCGGTGGCGGCATGAAGACTGCACTCGCCGCGCTGCTCGACCAGGGTGACCTCGATACGAGTGCGCGCAACGCGCTACGGCGCCTGGGGCAGCAATTCGCGGTACCGGTTGCGGTGGTCGCCGCGCTGGCGGGGTCTTGGTTGGCGCTCGCGCCGCTCTCGGGCGCCATCGTCGCGCCGGCGCAAATCAAGGTGGAGCTCAACCGCAAGACGGTGCAGCACCAGGAAGGCGGCATCGTGCGCGAGATCCTGGTGCGCGACGGGCAGCAGGTACGCGCCGGCGACCCGCTGGTCGTCGTAGGCGATCTGCGCAGCAGCGCCGAATTCAGCATGCTGCAGGACCGGCTGCAGGCCGAGCTCGTGCGCAAGGCGCGCGCCGCCGCCGAGGCGGCGCTCGCGCCGCGCTTCACTCCGCCGCACGGTGCCGGTGAGCATGCGTCGCGCGAGCAGGCGCTGTTCGCGGCGCGCCGGCGTACCCTCGATGAACAGGTCGCGTCGCTGCAAGCGCAGATCCGCGACGGGCACGCGCAGGCGAGCGCGCTCGAAGGCCAGATCGCCGCCAACGAGGCCTCGGCGCGCCTGTCGGTCGAAGAGATCGAGATCAACGAAAAACTGGCGCGGCAGGGCTTCGTGAACCGCACGCGCATGCTCGCGCTCGAGCGCGGCGCCGCCGATTACCGCAGCCGCATCGCCGAAGCGCAGAGCGACCTCGCCGCGGCGCGCCAGCGCTCGGGCGAGCTGCAGGCGCGCATTGCCCAGGCGCGCAACCAGTACCAGAGCCAAGCCGCCGACGAGCTGAAGGACGCCTCGGCGCGGATACGCGAGCTCGAGGAGCGGCTGCGGCCCTCGCGCGACCAGGTCGAGCGCCAGCTGGTGCGCTCGCCGGTCGACGGCGAAGTGATGGCAATGCGCGTGTCGGCGGTCGGCGAGGCGATCGGCCCGCGCGAGCCGATCCTCGACGTGGTGCCGGCGCGCGAAAAGCTCGTGATCGAGGCGCGCATCCGGCCGGAAGACATCGACCATGTGCGCAAGGGTTCACCGGCCGAGGTGCGCCTTGCCGCTTTCGACACGCGCTCGACGCCCCTCCTGCCGGGCACCGTTGTGTTCGTCTCGGCCGACCGCGTGAGCGCGCCGAGCGGCAGCGAATCCTGGTTCGTGGCGACGGTCGAGCTCGACGCCGCCGCGCTGCGGGACCATCCGCAGCTGCGGCTGCAGGCCGGCATGCCGGCCGAGCTCTTCGTCAAGACTTCCGAACGTACGCTCTTCGAGTACCTGGCGCGGCCCGTGGCGATATTCGCGAGCCGCGCGATGCGCGAGCCCTAAAAGCATTCCCCACAACACACCTCTCCAAGGGAGCACCCTCAAGTGAGCATTTTCATCGGCAGTAACGCCGGCGAGACCATCGAGCCGGGATTCGTATCACCGACCGTCAAGGTCATCGGCCATCCCAACACGCCCTCCGCGGCGACCGACCTGATCTTCGCCGGCAGCGGCAATGACATCGTCGCGGGCGGTGGCGGCAACGACATCGCGTTCCTCGGCGCCGGCGACGACCTCTTCATCTGGAATTCCGGCGACGGCAGCGATTTCGTCGACGGCGGCGCCGGCACCGATACCCTCGCATTCAA
>DASSLQ010000028.1:0-2367 GCA_035689325.1 Burkholderiales bacterium
GCGTCGCGAGCCTGCCCGATGTGCCCACGTTCGCCGAGGCGGGCCATCCGCTCGTCAACGATCCGTCGTGGTTCGGCCTCGTCGGCCCGGCGCGCCTTGCGCCGGAGATCGTCGCTCGCCTGCACGCGGCGCTCGTCGCGAGGCTAAGGCACCCGGACGTGGCGAAGCGCCTCGATGCGGCAGCTTCTACGCCCGTCGGCAACTCGCCGGACGCCTACCGCAAGGTCGTCGCCGACGCGCTCGCCAACACGCGCAAGGTCGTGCGCGAAGCCAGCCTGAAGTTCGAATAGCGCGGCGTCCGCGCCGACGTGATCCCGCCCTAGCCGGGAACGATGGTGCTGTCGGCCGGCATGGCCGCGATCCTGGTCGCGGCCGAAGGCTGGTGGCCGTACTTGCCGCGCTTGAGCTCGTTCCAGTTCGCGAGCACACCCGGCGCTTGGCCTGCGAGTCGCTGCCACGTATCGGGCTGCTCGGAGCGCACGGTGATCTCCAGGCGATGGCCGTCCGGGTCCATGAAGTAGATGGACTGGCAGAAGTCGTGGTCCTTCGGGCCGAGTACCTGCACGCCGTGCGCTTCGAGCCGCGCCTTGGCGGCGATGAGCTGGTCCATGGTCTCGGTCTCGAAGGCGATGTGCTTCACCCACCATGGCGTGGCGGGATCTTCCTTCTCCTCCGGGGACGAAGCGACGTCGAAGAAGGCGAGATAGCTGCCGTCGCCGAGCTCGAAGAAGATGTGGATCGAGTCGGACGCGCCGTCCACCACCTTGCGCGGCGGCCTGCCGGGCTCGTTCAGCGGCCAGCTGAGCCGCGTGCTCTCCGGCGGCATGATGGCGGCGGCGTACTTGAGGCCGATCACCTTGGTATAGAAATCGACCGTGCGCTGCGCATCGCGGCAGCGGTAGGCGACATGATGCAGGCGTCCGAACATGGGTGCCTCCCGAGCGGGCATGTTAGCAAAGCCCGTAGAATCCGCGCCCCATGGGGGCAAAGGGAATGCGCTGGCTCGCCGTGGCTGCCGTGATCGCGAGCTTCTATTGGATGCTCGGCGCGGCGCCGCTCTTCGACGTCGACGAAGGCGCGTTCAGCCAGGCGACGCTCGAGATGTTCGAGCGCGGCGATTTCCTCTCGACCTATCTCAACGGCGAGCCGCGCTATGACAAGCCGATCCTCGTCTACTGGCTGCAGGCCGCCGCCGTAGCGCTCATCGGGCCGAGCGAATGGGCCTTCCGGCTGCCTTCGGCGATCTGCGCGACGCTGTGGGTCTCGCTCACCTACCTCTTCGTCAAGCGCCGCTATGGCGTGGAGCGCGCGCTGTTCGCCGCCGCGCTGCTCGCGAGCTCGCTCGGCGTGTTCATCATCGGCCGCGCCGCGACGGCCGATGCGCTGCTCAACATGCTGATCGCCGCATCGATGTTCGCCGCCTGGCAGCATCTCGCCACCGGGCGGCGCGGCTGGCTCTATGCGACGCACGCGGCGATCGGCCTCGGCGTGCTGGCGAAAGGGCCGATCGCGATCCTCGTGCCGTTTGCGACCACCCTCCTCTATTGCTGGCTCAGGCGCGACCTCAGGACCTGGGCGCGTGCCGTGTTCGACTGGCGCGCGCTGCTGGTGCTGCTCGCGATCGCCCTGCCCTGGTACGCCGTCATTCTGCTGAAGGAAGGACGCGGGTTCGTGGAAGGCTTCTTCGTCAAGCATAACCTCGGCCGTTTCAGCGGCCCGGTCTCCGGGCACAGCGGCAGCCTGCTCTACTACTTTCCGGCGCTCGTCCTGCTCAGCCTGCCTTTCACAGCGCTCGTCGTGCTTGTCGCGCTGCGCATGCGCGCGGTCTGGCGCGACGAGCTGCAGCTCTACCTCTTCCTCTGGTTCGCGCTCGTGTTCGTCTTCTTCTCCGCTTCCGGCACCAAGCTGCCGCACTACATGCTCTACGGCTACACCGGCCTCGTGATCCTGATGGCGGTGCACGGCTATGACTTGCGCGCCGTGTTCTGGCCGCTCCTGCCGGTGCTCGGGCTCTTCGCCGGGCTGCTCGCGCTGCCTCATGCCTTGAGCTATGCGGCTATCCACGTGGGCGATCCGTTTTATCGCGAGGTGCTGGGCGCGGCGCTCGGCCGCTTCGACGCGGGATACTTCGTTTTCTACGGCATGATGTGCGCGATCACCGCCTACGCCATGCTCGAGCGCGTGACGCCGGTGCCGCGCAAGCTGATGGCGCTCGCGTTCGCCGCCGTGCTCTCGCTCGGCACGCTGGTGGTGCCGGTCGCCGGCTACGCGCAGCAAAGCTCGATCAAGGAAGCGGCGCTCCTTTGCCGCGAGCGCCATCTCGACGTCGTGATGTGGCGGCTGAACGCGCCCTCCTTCAGCGTCTAC
>DASSLQ010000029.1:0-7579 GCA_035689325.1 Burkholderiales bacterium
GAGAAGTTGCGCTGGACGGGATCGCCCTTCTGCCAGAAGCGGTGAAAGATCGCGCTCGCCGCCACGGTGAAGACGATGAGGCAGCCGACGCCGATCGCCGGGTGCCAGCCGAGCTCGATCATGGCGCAGCCGGCGAATTGCAGCGCGATGCCGAGCCAGAAGAGCGCGGCGGGGAAGGGCGCGCCGAACGCGCGCATGCGCTCGATGTGGTCCGCGATGCGTGCTTTGGTGAGGTTGAGGATCCCGGTGAGCAGGAAGAAAAGCACGATGAGCTGCTGTCCCGCGGCGCCGAGCCCGTCGGTCATCACACGCCGAGGTAGCGGTGCCAGAGCGCGCGGTCGGCGTCGAGCTCGGCCGAGCTGCCCTGCCACGCCACGCGCCCGCGCTCGATGATGGTGTGCCGGTCGGCGAGCCGCACCAGGCGCTCGATGTACTTGTCGATGACGAGTATCGTCTGCCCGGCTTCGCGCAGGCGCGCGAGGCACTTCCAGATCTCCTCGCGCACCATGGGCGCGAGTCCCTCGGTCGCCTCGTCGAGGATCAGGAGGTGCGGATTGGTCACCAGCGCGCGGCCGATCGCGAGCATCTGCTGCTCGCCGCCGGAGAGCTGGTTGCCCATGTTGTCCGCGCGCTCGGCAAGGCGCGGGAAGAGCACGAGCACCTTCGCCGGCGTCCAGGGGTCGGCGCGGCCGGCACGGTTCTCGGCGAAGGCGACCAGGTGTTCGCGCACGGTGAGGTTGGCAAAGATCTGGCGGCCCTCCGGCACGAGCGCGATGCCCTGCCGCGCGATGCGATCGGGCGCGTCGCGCTCGATGCGCCTGCCGCGGAAGCTGATCGCGCCCTGCTGCGCGCGCGTGAGGCCCATGATGGAGCGCACGGTGGTGGTCTTGCCCATGCCGTTGCGGCCGAGGAGCGTCACCATCTGCCCGGCCTCGACCGCGAGATCCAGGCCGAACAGCACCTGGCTCGCGCCATAGGCGGTCTCGAGCTTTGCGACCTCAAGCAGCAAGCTCTTCTCCGAGGTAGGCCTGGCGCACGGCCGGGTCGTTGCGAATCGCCGCCGGTGCACCGCTCGCGACGACGCGGCCATTGACGAGCACGGTAATGCGATCGGCGAGCCGGAATACCGCGTCCATGTCGTGCTCGACGAGCAGCACGCTGACGCGGCTGCGGATGCGCTGGATCAAAGCCAGCATCGCGCGCGATTCCTGCGGCCCCATGCCCGCCATCGGCTCATCGAGCAGCACGAGCTGCGGGCGCGTGGCGAGCGCGAGGCCGACCTCGAGCGCGCGCTGCTCGCCGTGCGCGAGCGTGGCCGCCACGGTGCTCGAGCGGTCCTGCAAGCCGATGTCGGCGGCGAGCGCGCGCGCCTCGTCGAAGAGCGCGCTCTCTTCTCTCACCGGGCGCCAGAAGCGAAAGCTCGAGCCGCTGCGCGCCTGCACCGCGAGCGCGAGGTTCTCGAGCACGCTGTAGCGGCGGAAGATGCTGGTGATCTGGTAGCTGCGCGCGAGGCCTGCGGCCACCCGGGCGTGCGCGGGCAGATGAGTAATGTCGGCGCCGTTGAACAGAATGCGGCCGATCTCGGTAGCGAGCACGCCGGAGATCTGGCCGATGAGCGTCGTCTTGCCGGCGCCGTTCGGGCCGATGAGCGCATGCACCTCGCCGCGTAGCACATCGAGCGTGACGTCGTCGGTAGCGACCACGCCGCCATAGCGCTTGGAAACGGCGCGCAGCTCAAGCATGGCGGCGTCTCGTGAACAGGCCTGCGAGCCCTTCGGGCGCCAGCATGACGATGGCGAGCAGCACGATTCCCACCGCCAGCGCGCCGTGGTCCTGGTAGTTCGGCGCGAGCGCCGCGAGCCAGCCGATGCGGTAGTCGGCGATCAGGTGCTCGAGGCCGAGCAGCACCGCCGCGCCGATCAAGCCGCCCCACAGCGTGCCGACCCCGCCGAGGATCACCATGATCATCAGCGTGCCCGACTGGATCCAGTGCAGCAGGCTCGGGCTCACGTAGCTCGACTGGTTGGCGATCAGCGCGCCGGCGAGGCCGCCCACCGCGCCCGCGATGACGAAGCAGGCGAGCTTGTAGCGATACACCGGAAAGCCGATGGCCTCGGCGCGCGCCTCGTTCTCGCGGATCGCAGCGATCACGCGGCCGAAGCGTGAGTGCACCAGGCGCTGCAGCCCGTAGAGCACCGCGGCGAGGATGGCGAGCACCAGGTAGTACCACACGAGATCGTTGCCGAGCGTGCCGAAGCCGATGGTCGAGCGGCCGGGGAGCGAGAGCCCGTCGTCGCCGCCGTACGTCTTCAGCGAGACGAAGATGTAGTAGATCATCTGCGCGAAGGCGAGCGTGATCATGATGAAGTACACGCCGCGCGTGCGCAGCGACAGCGCGCCGATCACGAACGCCGCAAGCGCCGCGACTGCCACGGCGGCGGGCCACGCGATCCAGGCGCTCCTCACGCCTTCCACCGCCATGATGCCGACGACAAAGGCGCCGGCGCCGAAGAAGGCGGCGTGCCCGAAGCTCACCATGCCGCCGTAGCCGAGGACGAGATTGAGGCTCGTCGCGGCAATGGCGTAGATCAGGATGCGGCTCGCGAGGCTCACGTAGAACATCCCGTCCATCGCCTGCATCGCGAGCGGGAAGATCGCGAGCACGACAAACACGGCGATGGCCCGCGTCATCCGCGTGCCGGGAAAAGGCCCTGTGGCCGGAAATAGAGCACCACGGCCATCAGCAGGTAGATGAGGATGGAAGCGACCGCCGGCCCGGCGGCGCTCGCGAACTGCGGCGGCAGGAACGTGCTGAAGAAAAGCGGCAGGAACGCGCGGCCGCTCGTGTCGACGATGCCGACCAGCAGCGCGCCGACGAACGCGCCGCGCACCGAGCCGATGCCGCCGATCACGATCACGACGAAGGCGAGGATCAGGATGTTCTCGCCCATGCCGACCTGCACCGCGAAGATCGGGCCGAGCATCGCGCCCGCGAGCGCGCAGAGCGCCGCGCCGAGCGCGAACACCATGGTGAAGAGCCGGCGGATGTTCACGCCCATCGCGATCGCCATCTCGCGGTTCGAGGCGCCGGCGCGCACCAGCATGCCGACGCGCGTCTTCGCCACCAGCAGGTAAAGGAGCAGCGCGACCACTGCGCCGACCGCAATGATCGCCAGCCGATAGGACGCGTAGGGCATTCCGCCCGGCAGCGTCACCGGCCCGGAAAGCTCGGGCGGCGTATTGAGCAGCACCGGCTGCGAGCCCCAGACGATGCGCACCAGCTCGTTGGCGATCAGGATGACCGCGAACGTGGCGAGCACCTGGGTGAGGTGATCGCGGCCATAAAGACGGCGCAGGAGCGACATCTCGAGCAGCGCGCCGACGATCGCGGTGGCGACGAGCGCGAGCGGCAGTCCGAGCCAGAAGGAGCCGGTCGCGCTGGCGAAGCTCGCCATGAAATACGCGCCGATCATGTAGAGCGAGCCGTGCGCGAGATTGATCATGTCCATGATGCCGAACACGAGCGTCAGGCCCGCCGCGAGCAGGAACAGCATCAGCCCGAACTGCAGGCCGTTCAGCGACTGCTCGAGAAAGAGACTCGCCGGCATTGAAATAGATCGGGGACGGAGCCCGAATTAATTTGGGCTGCGTCCCCGGGTGAGTTCGCTCATCTGGCACATGAGCGTCCCCGAATCCCAGTCACTTCATGCTGCAGTCTTTGGCCCAGTAATCGCGGTGCTGGCGCAGGATGGTGTCGACCTTGCGGTTGACGATGCGCCCCTCGCGATCCTTGACGAGCGCGCGCACGTAGTAGTCCTGTATCGGCGTGCCGTTCGCCGCTTCCTTGAAGTGCCCGCGCGGCGTATTGGCGCGCTCGGGCGCCTTCATCAGCGCCGCATGGAACGCCTTCTCGTCCTCGACCTTGCCTTTCGCGTCGCGCACCGCCTGGTCGATGATGAGCGCGGCGGTGTAGCCCTGCTCGGCATAGAGCGTCGGGATACGCTTGTACTCCTTCTCGAACTCGGCCACGAATTTGCGGTTGGCGTCGTTGTCGAGATCGTAGGACCACTGCGACGTGTCGAAGAGACCGAGCATCGGGTCGCCGACCGCGCGCACCACGTCCTGGTCGGAGACGAAGCCGGGCACGATGAGCTGCACGTCTTGCGAGAGACCCGAGGCGACGAACTGCTTGATGAAGTTGATGCCCATGCCGCCCGGCAGGAAGGCGTAGAGCGCATCGGGCCTGGCGGCGCGCACTTGCGCGAGCTCCGCCGAGTAATCGAGCTGGTTCAGCTTCGAATACACCTCGGCGGCGATATTGCCCTTGTACATGCGCTTGAAGCCGGTAAGCGCGTCCTTGCCGGCCGGGTAATTCGGTGCGATGAGATAGATGTTCTTGAAGCCTCGCGAATTGGCGAATTGGCCCGCGGCCTCGTGATGCGCCTCGTTCGGCCATGACGCGGAGAAGAAGTACGGGCTGCAGCCTTTGCCGGTGATGGCGGTCGGCGTGGCGTTCGGCGCGACGTAGAACACCTTCGCTTCCTGGATCGTCGGCCACACCGCGAGCATCACGTTCGAGAACACGACGCCCGTCATCAGGTTTACCCGGTCGCGCTTTAGCAGCCGCTCCGCGAGCTGCCGCCCGGTGTCGGGATTCAGCGTGTCGTCGGCAAAGATCACTTCCGTCGGCAGACCGCCGAGCTTGTTGCCGCCGAGCTTCAGCGCGAGATTGAAGCCGTCGCGGATCTCGATGCCGATCGCGCCCGCCGGGCCCGACAGCGTCGAGAGGAATCCGATCTTGAGCTCGTTCGCGGCGTGCGCGCTGAACGCGAGCAATGCGCCGATCGCGGCGCTGGCGATTTTCCGTCGCATGTGTCCCTCCTCCAAGGCGGGGGATTCTAACCATTTTGTGGTTCAATGCCTTATGCCTTTCCGGGCGCGCACGCGTGGCACTCCGCTTGGCCGCAATCCCGATTCGGCCGCCGTGAAGCGCCGCGCGCTCGAGCTCGGCGCCGATCTCGCGGGCATCGCTTGCGCCGCGACGCTGAATGCGTTCCCGCCCGATCCGCGCTGGCCGCAGACGCCGGAGCGCATCCTGCCGTCGCTCAAGAGCGTGATCGTGCTCGTGCAGCGCATTCCCGCCGGCGCGTTCCGCGCGCTGTCGAACGTGCCGGTGCAATACATGGACATGCTGGTGCTGCGCAAGATGGACAAGGTTGCGTATCGCCTCGCCGACGAGCTCGAGCGCGCCGGCCATCCGACGTTCGTCACCGCCGCGCAGGAGACCGACTGGAGCCTGAAGCGCGCCTCGTATGGACGCCTCTCGACGCGCCATCTGGGCGTGGAGGCGGGCCTTGGCACCCTCGGACTCGAAGTGAACATCCTGACGCCTGAATTCGGGCCGCGCGTCTATCTCACCGGTGTGCTCACCGAGCTCGAGCTCGAGCCGGATCAGCGCATCACCGAGCAGGTGTGCATCGGCGAATCGTGCAGCCGCTGCCTCCACTCCTGTCCGCCCAATGCCGTCCTTCATTGGGGCATCGACAAGCGCGGCTGCGCCACCGAGGCGCAGGAGTTCGGCTTCATGACGATGCTGCAATTCATGGAGCGCGTCATCGACGCGCGGCCGGAGCAGCGCGCGGCGATGCTCAGAACCGTGGACCTCTTCGGCTTCTGGCAGGGCCTGCTGCGCGTCGTCGGCTCGTTCGGCGATTGCCCGCGCTGCCTCGCGGTGTGCCCCGTCGGCAACGACTATCACGCGCATCTCGCCGAGATGCAGAAGGAAATCCCGGAACGCACGCCGGAGAAGGAACAGATCCAGAAGCGCTGGCGCGACGCGCGCAAACAGGGCGAACCGATCCCCGGCCTCTCGGACTGGAATGCGCGCTGGGTCGGCCCCGAGGGCTACAAGGGCATCGTGGCGCGGCAACTGCAGGAGTTCAAACGCCAGCAGAAGGAACGCAGTGGAGATCTACAGGAAGCCGCTCACAGCGAGCGAGATTAAGGCCAAGGCGCGCGAGCTCGGCGCCGATCTCGTCGGTATCGCCGACGGTGCGCGGCTCGACACCTCGCACATCACCGAGCTCGACGGCGACCGCGTCATCGTGCTCGCCAAGCATCTCAACGACGGCGTCGCGCGCATCCGCCGCTGGGACGATCGGCACAAGTACTACAACGACGAGCTCGCGCTCACGCACCTCGAGGAGACATCGCTCGAGCTCGTCTATTGGCTCGAAGACTGCGGCTATCCAGCGGTCATCGTGCCGCCGACGCATGTTGATCCATCCCGCTATGCGAATGACCCCAAGGCGCACCTCGAGCCGATGCTGCCGCTCGCGCACGCCGCGGTCGAAGCCGGCCTCGGCACGCTCGGGCTCAATCTGCAGTTGCTGACGCCCGAATACGGACCGCGTGTCATCCTCACTGCCGTGCTGTGCTCGGTGGACGTGGCGTGCGACCAGCCGATGACCAATGCGCTCTGCCTCGGCCCGAGCTGCGGCAGATGCCTGAAGACCTGCCCGGCGGATGCGGTGCGGGAGTGGGAGCGCGACTGGCCGGCGTGCGACCGGTACCGCTCGCCGCACGGCTTCGCGCAGCTCGCCGAGCATCTGGAAAGAATCACCCAGGCAAGCGACGCGGCCACCCGCAAGCAATTGCTGCGCTCGGAAGCGAGCTTCAACCTCTGGCAGAGCATTCTGCGTGGCGCCGGCGTCATCACCGGCTGCCGGCGCTGCGCCGATGTCTGTCCTGTAGGCGCCGACTACGAAGCGATGCTCGCCGACGCACATCAGGAGATTCCGGAAAACACGCCACAGAAGGAAGCGCGGCTGGCTGCAATGAGCGGCCGCTCCGGCGCCTACGAGAAGCAGAAGCGCTACATCGGCATCGTCAAACAAACCTAGACGGTGACAGTCACCATTTCTCTGCCGAAGTCGCGGGAGGAGATCCGGCGCCTCCAGTCCGAGAGGAAGCGCCATGCGCTCGAGCAGGCGCTGCGCTCGCCGTTCTGGCGACCGCGGCTCCAGAAGGTGCGGATCGAGCGTCTCGAGGACCCGGAGGAGTGGCGCCGGATCCCGATCCTCGACAAGGACACGCTGCGCGCGCTGAGCGACCAGCAGTTCTATAACGACTTCTGCATCAAGCCGGCGGAAGGCATCCAGGAGTATTGGCGCTCGGGCGGCGTGACCGGACAGCCGCTTTTCTACCCGCGCAGCTTCCGCGATATGGAATACGGCCTCGAGGCCTTTGCGCGCACGTTCGATTGTGCCGGCGCCGAGCGCGGCGAGCGGGCGCACATCTCCTTCCCGCTCGGCATCCATCCGGTCGGGCAGGTTTTCGCGCGTTGCGCGGCCTCGCGCGGCATCACGGTGAACTGGGCGGGCTCGGGCAACTCGACGCCGTCGGTGCTGCAGCTCGAGCTGATCCAGCGACTGAAGCCGACGATCTGGCTCGGCATGTCGAGCTATGCGCTGCACCTCGCGAACCTGGCCGAGGCACGCGGCATGGAGCTCAATGTGCGGCGCCTGATGACGTCCGCCGAGCCGGTGTCGCAGGCGAAGCGCGACAAGATCGAGCGCAG
>DASSLQ010000030.1:0-22936 GCA_035689325.1 Burkholderiales bacterium
TCACGCTCGACTGCCCGAACAACCGCTACATCAACGACGAGCAGATCTGCGTCGCCGTGTCCGGGATGCTGGCGAAGGTCGGGCTGCGCGTGCGGGTGAATGCGCAGCCGAGGGCGATTTATTTCGCGCGCCTGCCCAAGCGCGACACCAGCGCCTATATGCTCGGTTGGGGCGGCGCGATCACCGATGCGCAGACCATCTTCACCCCGGTGTTGCACAGCCCCGACGGCAAAGGCGCCGGCGACTACAACTACGGCAACTACGTGAACCCGAAGCTCGACGCGCTGATCGACGCGGCGCGCGTCGAGTCCGATCCGGTGAAGCGCAAAGACGAGATCGCCGCCGCCATCGCCGAGCACAACGCCCAGATCCACCACGTGCCGCTGCACCGGCAGGTGATCCCGTGGGCGATGCGCGAGGACGTGCACGTCGTGCATCGCGCCGACAACTGGATCGAGGCCAACTGGGTGCGGATCGAGCGGCGAGACTGAGGAAATTCCGGTAAACTTCGTCATCTCGCCACGCGCTGGGTAGATGGCCAAGTATGTCTTCGTAACCGGTGGTGTAGTTTCCTCGCTAGGGAAAGGCATCGCCGCCGCATCCCTCGCCGCGATTCTCGAGTCGCGCAGCATCCGCGTCACCAACATCAAGCTGGACCCCTATATCAACGTTGATCCGGGCACCATGAGCCCGTTTCAGCACGGGGAAGTGTTCGTCACCGAGGATGGCGCCGAGACCGATCTCGACCTCGGCCACTACGAGCGCTTCCAGAGCTCGAAGATGCGGCGCTGGAACAACTTCACCACCGGCCAGATCTACGAGTCCGTGATCAAGAAGGAGCGCCGCGGCGACTACCTCGGCGGCACGGTGCAGGTCATCCCGCACATCACCGACGAGATCAAGAGCTATATCAAGCGCGGCGCGGGCGAGGCGGACGTCGCCATCGTCGAGGTCGGCGGCACGGTGGGCGACATCGAGTCGCTGCCGTTCCTCGAGGCCATCCGGCAGATGGGCCTCGAGCTCGGGCGCAACAACGTCTGCTACATCCATCTCACCCTCGTGCCGTTCATTCCGTCGGCGGGCGAGATCAAGACCAAGCCGACGCAGCACTCGGTGAAGGAGCTGCGCGAGATCGGCATCCAGCCCGATGCGCTCCTTTGCCGCACGATCCATCCGCTGCCGGAAGACGAGCGGCGCAAGATCGCGCTGTTCTGCAACGTGCAGAAGGAAGCGGTCATCTCGGCCTGGGACGTCGACTCGATCTACAAGATCCCGATGATGCTGCACGACCAGATGCTCGACGAGATCGTCTGCCACAAGCTCGCGATCCTCGCGCGCGCTGCGGACCTCGCCGGCTGGCGCAAGATCGTCGAGGCGCAGGAGCATCCCCAGCACGAGGTGGACGTCGCTTTCGTCGGCAAGTACGTCGACCTGCAGGACTCGTACAAGTCGCTGAACGAGGCGCTCAGGCACGCGGGCATCCACACGAGCTCGAAGGTGAATATCCATTACTTCGACTCCGAGCAGCTGGAGAAAAGCGGCGGGCTCGCCGGCCTCGAGAAGATGGACGCCATCCTCGTGCCGGGCGGTTTCGGCAAGCGCGGCACCGAGGGCAAGATCCGCGCGATCCGCTACGCGCGCGAGAACGGCATCCCGTACCTCGGCATCTGCCTCGGCATGCAGCTCGCGACGATCGAGTTCGCGCGCGATGTCGTCGGGCTCGCCGGCGCGAACAGCACCGAGTTCGACGCGGACACGCCGCACCCGGTCGTCGCGCTCATCACCGAGTGGCTCGACCGCACCGGCCGCATCGAGAAGCGCACCGACAAGTCCGATCTCGGCGGCACCATGCGCCTGGGCGCGCAGCGCTGCCCGGTCGAGCCGGGCACGCTCGCCGCGTCGGTCTACGGCGCGGAAGTGAACGAGCGGCACCGCCACCGCTACGAGGTGAACAACATCTACGTGCCGCAGCTCGAGGCGAAGGGCTACAAGGTCTCGGCGCGCACCCCGAGCGAGAACCTGCCGGAGATCATGGAGCTGCCGGGCCACCCGTTCTTCATCGGCGTGCAGTTCCACCCGGAGTTCACCTCCACGCCGCGCGACGGCCATCCGCTGTTCAAAGCCTTCGTGCAGGCGGCGCTGCGCCAGCGCGCCCGCGCCCAGCGCCCGGGCGGCACGCTTTCAGTCGTCGCGGCGTGAAACTCTGCGGCTTTGACGCCGGCCTCGACAGGCCGCTCTTTCTCATTGCGGGCCCGGACACGCTCGAAAGCGAGCAGCTCTGCCTCGACGTCGCCGGCCAGCTGAAGGAAGCCACCGGCAAGCTCGCCACGCCTTACATCTTCAAGGGCTCTTTCGACAAGGCGAACCGCACCTCGGGCACGAGCTATCGCGGCCCGGGGATGGAGGAGGGACTGCGCATCCTCGCCAAGGTGAAGAAGCAGATCGGCGTGCCGGTGCTCACCGATGTTCATGAGGACACGCCGCTTGCGGAAGTCGCCGAGGTGGTCGACGTGATCCAGACGCCCGCCTTCCTTTGCCGTCAGACCAATTTCATCCGCAACGCGGCGAAGCAGGGCAAGCCGCTCAATATCAAGAAGGGCCAGTTCCTCTCGCCCTGGGAGATGAAGAACGTGGTCGAGAAGGCCATGAGCACCGGCAACCAGCAGATCCTGGTGTGCGAGCGCGGCTTCAGCTTCGGCTACAACAACCTGGTCGTCGATATGCGCGGCCTCGCGGCGCTGCGCGAGACCGGCTGTCCGGTGGTGTTCGACGCCACGCATTCGGTGCAGCTTCCCGGCGGGCAGGGCACTGCGTCCGGCGGTCAGCGCGAGTTCATTCCGGTGCTCGCGCGTGCCGCAGTCGGCGCCGGCGTTTCGGGCGTGTTCATGGAGACGCACCCCAAGCCCGACCAGGCGCTGTGCGATGGGCCGAATTCCTGGCCGCTGGGCCTCATGAAGGAATTGCTCGAGACGCTGGTCGAGCTCGATCGCACCGTGAAGAAGAAAGGCTTTGCCGAAATGAAAGTGAAAAGCTGATGAGCTCGATCGTCGACGTGGTCGCCCGGGAAATCCTCGACTCGCGCGGCAATCCCACGCTCGAAGCCGACGTGCTGCTCGAGTCCGGAGTCATGGGCCGCGCCGCGGTGCCCTCGGGCGCCTCCACCGGCAGCCGCGAGGCGATCGAGCTGCGCGACGGCGACAAGCGGCGCTATGGCGGCAAGGGCGTGCTTAAGGCGGTGGAGTTCGTGAACACCGAGATCTCGGAGGCGGTTGTCGGCCTCGACGCGAGCGAGCAGGCATTCATCGACAAGACGCTGATCGAGCTCGACGGCACCGAGAACAAGTCGCGGCTCGGCGCAAATGCGCTGTTGGCAGTGTCCATGGCGAGCGCCAAGGCGGCGGCCGAGGAATCGGGCCTGCCGCTCTACCGCTACTTCGGCGGCTCCGGCCCGATGCAGATGCCGGTGCCGATGATGAACGTGATCAATGGCGGCGCGCACGCCAACAACCGGCTCGACATGCAGGAGATGATGATCGTGCCGGTGGGCGCGCAATCGTTCCGGGAGGCCCTGCGCTGCGGCGCCGAGATCTTCCAGGCGCTGAAGAAGCTGATCGACGGCAAAGGCATGTCGACCGCGGTCGGCGACGAGGGGGGCTTCGCGCCCGACGTCGCGACGCACGCGGCGGCGCTCGATCTGCTCATGGAAGCGATCGGCGAGGCTGGCTACAGCGCGGGACAGGACGTGATGCTGGCGCTCGATTGCGCGGCCTCCGAGTTCTACGAGGAGGGGCGCTACATGCTCGAGTCGGAAGGCGAGCGCTACAACGCCACCGAATTTGCGAGCTACCTCGAGCAACTGACGCTGCGCTATCCGATCGTCTCCATCGAGGACGGCATGGCGGAGAGCGACTGGGAGGGCTGGAAGGCGCTCACCGGGCGCCTGGGCAAGAAGGTGCAGCTGGTGGGCGACGACCTCTTCGTCACCAACACCCGCACCCTGCGCGAGGGCATCGACCGCGGCGTCGCCAACGCCATCCTCATCAAGGTGAACCAGATCGGCACACTGACGGAGACCTTTGCGGCGATCGAGGTGGCGAAGCGCGCGGCCTATGGCACGGTGATCTCCCACCGCTCGGGCGAGACCGAGGACACCACCATCGCCGACATCGCGGTCGGCACGAATGCGCTGCAGATCAAGACCGGCTCGCTGTCGCGCTCCGACCGCATCGCCAAGTACAACCAGCTCCTGCGCATCGAGGAGGACCTCGGCGACTCGGTGAGCTACCCCGGCCGCGAGCCCTACGCGCGAAGGATGGGATAAAAGGCGGATGAGAGCGCTCGGCATCCTGCTCGCCGCGCTGATCATTCTCATCCAGTATCCCCTTTGGCTCGGCAAGGGCGGGTGGCTGCGCGCCTGGGAGCTCGACCGCCAGGTCAGCGGCGCCAAGAGCAAGAACGCCGAGCTCGAGGGGCGAAATGCGGCGCTTGCCGCCGAAGTGCGCGACCTCAAGACCGGCACCGAGGCGATCGAGGAGCGCGCACGCTATGAGCTCGGCATGACGCGCCCCGACGAGGTCTTCTACCAGTACCCGGACGAAAAGGCGCCGATTAAGAAGTAAACTCTCCTCCTCGCAGGAGGACGCGTCATGAAACTTTCCGCGGAGCAGCTCCGGCAGTTCGACCGCGACGGCTACCTCTTCTTCCCGTCGCTCTTCAGCCCCGCCGAGATCAAGGTGCTCACCGACGAGGTGCCCTCGCTCTACGCGCAGCGGCGCCCCGAGAACGTGCGCGAGAAGACCGGCGACGTAGTGCGCACGAACTTTGCAGCGCACATGTACAGCTACCCTTTCGCCAAGCTCGCGCGCCATCCGCGCATGGTCGAGCCGATCAAGCAGCTCTTCGGCGAGGACGTGTACATGCACCAGTTCAAGATCAACGGCAAGGCGGCGTTCGACGGCGACGTCTGGCAGTGGCACCAGGACTACGGCACCTGGCGCGCGGACGACCAGATGCCGGAGGCGCGCGCGATGAATATCGCGATCTTTCTCGACGAAGTGAACGAGTTCAACGGTCCGCTGATGTTCATTCCCGGCAGCCACAAGCTCGGCGTGCTCGACGCGGAGCACGACGTCGCCACTACCAGCTATCCGCTCTGGGTGATCAACCACGACAGCATCGCCAAGCTGGTCGAGCGCGGCGGTATCGTCGCGCCGAAGGGCCCCGCGGGATCGATGATCCTGTTTCACGGCTGCCTGGTGCACGCCTCGACCTCTAACCTCTCGCCGTGGAACCGCGTCAGCGTCTACCTCTCGCTCTGCGCGGTGTCGAACCATATCCGGCGCTTCAAGCGCCCCGGCTACATCGCGCACCGCGACTTCAGGCCGATCCAGTGCCTGCCGGACGACTGCCTCCTCAAGCACTACGACGTGCCGCTTCCCTGGAAGGACGGCACGCCGCCCGAGGAGCTGCAGGGTGCCCTCAAGGCTGCTTAATAACCAGAAAAAGGGTCAGAGCAATTTTTCTGAAACAAATCGCGCGTTGGCGCATTCGCTTTTGTAACGGGAAAATTGCTCTGCCCCCTTTTTGAAACCGATATGAATCTGTACACGAAGCTGCAGGAGCGAAAAGAGCACCCGTTGCGCATCGGCCTCATCGGCGCGGGCAAGTTCGCGGCGATGTACCTCGCGCAGGTGCCGAAGACGCCGGGCATCCATCTCGTCGGCATTGCCGACCTCGTGCCGGATAACGCGAAGACCAATCTGCAACGGGTTGGCTGGAAGCCCGCGGTGTTCTCGGCGCCGACGCTGGATGCGGCGCTCAAGTACCACACCACGCACCTCGGCGACGACTGGCGTGCGCTGGTCTCGCATCCCGGCATCGACATCGTCATCGAGGCGACCGGCAACCCGATCGTCGCAGTCGAGCATGCGCTCGCCGCGTTCGAGCATGGCAAGCACGTCGTGATGGTGACCGTCGAGGCGGACGCGTTCTGCGGGCCGCTGCTCGCCCAGCGCGCCGCCGCCGCCGGCGTGATCTACAGCCTCGCGTACGGCGATCAGCCGGCGCTGATCTGCGACCTCGTCGACTGGGCGCGCGCCGCAGGTTTCCCGGTGATCGCCGCCGGGCGCGGCCACAAGTGGCTGCCGCACTACGCGCACTCGACGCCCGAGACAGTCTGGGGCTACTACGGCCTGACGCCGGAGCAGGCAAAGATCGGCGGCCTAAACCCGAAGATGTTCAATTCGTTCCTCGATGGCTCCAAGCCCGCGATCGAGACCACCGCCGTGTGCAACGCCACGGGCCTCACGCCGGCGCCCGAAGGCCTGCTCTATCCGCCGGGCTCGGTGGACGAGATCCCGACGCTGATGCGCCCGCGTGCCGAAGGCGGGACGCTGCATCACAAAGGCCAGGTGGAAGTGATCTCCTCGCTGCGCGCGGACGGCACGCCGATTCCCTACGACATCCGCTTCGGCGTGTTCGTGGTCTTCGAAGGCGAGACCGAATACATCCAGCGCTGCTTCGGCGAATACGGCGTCAAGACCGATCCAACGGGCCGCTATGCGTGCCTGTACAAGCGCTGGCACCTGATCGGCCTGGAGGTCGGCATCTCGGTCGCCTCGGTCGGCCTGCGCGGCGAGCCGACCGGCCGCGCCACCGGCTGGCGCGCGGACGCCGTGGCGGTTGCCAAGAAGAACTTGAGCGCCGGCGAGCTGCTGGACGGCGAGGGCGGCTATACGGTGGTCGGGCGCCTGATGAGCGCCCCGGATTCGGCTGCGCAGGGCTGCCTGCCGCTTGGCCTCGCGCACGGCTGGAAGCTGCTGCGGCCGATCGCCGCCGGTCAGCCGGTGCGCTGGAGCGACGTGGCGGTCGACGCGAACGCTACCGCGGTGCGAGCGCGGCGCGAGATGGAGGCGAACTTCCGCGAGCAGCTGCGACCCGCTGCCTAGGCGGCCGAATCGTCGTTCCCGCGTAAGCGGGAACCGGTCAAGAACAGCTGGACCCCCGCTTTCGCGGGGGCGACATCCTAGAACGGCCTAGGCGTAATCGATGCGGACGCTCGAGAGGTAGTCGGAGTACTCGGAGACGAGCTCGCCCAGCAGATCGGCATCGCGCTCGCGCCCGCACTGCTCGATGCGCTGGCCGAGCAGCGTCACGTATTCGAAGCCGTAGGAGCCGCCGACCCCGCGCATGCGGTGACCCATGCGCCGCACGAGCTCGAAGTCGCCCATGACGAGCGCGTGGCGCAGGATCTCGACCTCGCGCTGGCGGTTATTCAGGAACGTCGGAATGAGGTCACCGATCGACCTCTCGACTAACGCGTGATGTTGCATTCTCCCCCCCATGCGCACATTTCGCCGTACCCCGCGGCCTTGTGCTAAGGAACACCGTCACGCCGGCCCTATTTCGCGGATTGGAAGATCTCTTTTGCGCAGCGGAAAGCTACGACCGCGGCCGGCACTCCACAGTATATCGCGCTCTGGAGCAGGACTTCCTTAATTTCGTCCTTGGTGAGCCCATTATTGAGCGCGCCGCGCAGGTGCAGCTTGAGCTCATGCTCCTTGCCGAGCGCGGTCAGCATGCCGAGGTTGAGGACCGAGCGCATCTTGCGCGAGAGGCCCGGCCGGTTCCAGATGTCGTTCCAGCAGTACGTATTGAGCAAATCCGTGAACTCGCGGTTGAAGTCGTCCACGCCGGCCATCGACTTCTCGACCCAGTCGCGCCCGAGCACCTCGGTGCGCGTCTTCAGTCCGGAGTCGTAGCGTTCCTTGTGCGGCCGCTTGTCCATCTCCATGTGTTGGCTCCTCGGGCAGTTGGATAAGGGAAGCCACTATACTTTCTCCGGTGAAAAGACTGGAGGGCCGTGTCGCGATCGTCACCGGCGGCGGGCACGGCATTGGCAAAGCGTATGCCAGGCGGCTTGCAGATGAGGGCGCCGCCGTGGTCATCGCCGAGATCGACGGGGCCGCGGCCGAGCGCGTGGCGGCGGAGGTCGGCGGCCTGGCGGTGCGCACCGACGTCGCCGAGGAGGCAAGCGTCGCCGAAATGGCGCAGCGCACGATCGATCGCTATGGGCGCGTCGATGTGCTGGTCAATAATGCAGCCATCTTCGCCACCATCCCCATGTCGCGCGCGCCGTTCGACCGGATCGATCCGGCCGAATGGGACCGCATGATGGCGGTCAACCTGCGGGGCACCTGGCTTGCCTGCCGCGCGGTCATCCCGCAGATGAGGAAGCAACGGTACGGCAAGGTCATCAACATCAGCTCCGGCACCGCGCTCAAGGGCTCGGCTTCCCGCATCCACTACGTTACGTCCAAGGCCGGCATCATCGGCTTCACGCGCACGCTGGCGATGGAAGTCGGCAAGGACAACATCTGCGTCAACTGCATCGCGCCCGGCAGCACCCTCTCCGAGGAGAACGCCGACGAGGCGCTGATCAAGTACCGCCAGGCGGCCGCATCGGCCCGGGCGCTGCAGCGCCTGCAGCGCCCGGAAGACCTGGTGGGCGCCGTCGCTTTCTTCGCTTCCTCCGACAGCGACTTCATCACCGGCCAGACGCTCGTCGTCGACGGCGGCGCGCACATGCACTGATGAGTTACGAGATCTCCGGCGAGTGGGTGCACGTGCAGTACGCCGAGCGCGCGCAGTTCACCGAGGTGTACGGCTTCGCCGGCACGCAAGGCGTGGTGAACTGCGAAGGCGTGCGCTACGTGCCGAAGGGCAAGCCCTCGAAGACGCTCGCCGTGTACATGCACCCCTCGTCCACGCTCCAGCTCCTGCCCATGCCGGCCGCGATGGCGCGCGCGGGCGTGCACGTGCTGTGCGCGGGCAGCCGCTTCGCCAGGAACGACACGCCACTCATCATGGAGAAGGTCGTGCTCGATCTCGGCGCGTATCTGCGCCATGCGCGCGAAAAATGGGGATACGAGCGCATCATGCTCTGCGGCTGGTCGGGCGGCGGGTCGCTCGCGCTCTTCTACCAGGCGCAGGCCGAGAGGCCGACGGTCAGCGCCACGCCTGCGGGCGACCCGGTCGATCTGCGCGGCCTGATCCCGGCCGATGCCATGATCTTCCAGGCGGCGCATCTCTCGCGCGCGCGCATGCTCTCGGAGTGGATCGACCCCTCGGTGCTCGACGAGGCGGATCCGGACCGGCGCGACCTCGAGCTCGACATCTACAACCCGAAGTGCCCGAACCAGCCGCCCTACGAGCAGGAGTTCATCGCGCGCTTTCGCGCCGCGCAGCTCGACCGCGTGCGCCGGCGCACCGCGTGGGTCAAGGAGACGCTCGCGATGCTCAAGCGCCGCGGCGCCGACGAGCTCGAGCGCGGCTTCGTCACGCACCGCACGATGGCGGACCTGCGCTTCATGGACCCGGCGATCGAGCCCAATGATCGCAAGCCGCGCTGGTGCTACCTCGGCAAGCCCGAGACCGCGAACACCGGTCCCGTGGGAATCGGCCGCTTCTCGACGCTGCGTGCCTGGCTCTCGCAATGGTCGGTGGAGGATTCGCACGCCGATGGACCGCGCTCGGCGGCCTCGATCACCGTGCCGCTGCTCGCGATCGAGAACTCGGCCGACGACGCGGTGCCGCAGCCGCACGCGCGCATCATCCACGACGCCGCCGCGAGCCGCGACAAGACGTTTCGGGTGATCAAGGGCGCGACGCATTACTATCAGGGGCAGCCGGAGTTGCTGAAGCAGGCCGTGGACACGTGCCTCGGCTGGATGGACCAGCAGCGCTTACTCGACTAAGGAAACCAGGCAGTCGCCCCCCGCGAAAGCGGGGGTCCAGTTTTTTCTTGCAGAATATGGGTTCCCGCTTACGCGGGAACGACGGTCTGTCGATAAGGGAGGAGGACCCATGAAGCTCGTTGCAATGCTCGCTGCCGCGCTGTTCGCGACCGCGGCGCAGGCGCAGGACACCATCAAGATCGGCGTGATCACCGACCGCGTCGGCGTCTCGAAGCCCTACGCGGAACCTGCGACCGAAGGCATCATCTTCGGCGCCAACGAGCTCAACAAGAAGGGCGGCGTGCTGGGCCGCAAGATCGAGCTCCTGATCGAGGACGACCAGTCCAAGCCCGACGTTTCGGCGGCGCTTGCACGCAAGCTGATTGACCAGGGGGCGGTGTTCATCCTGAGCGTGTCGCTGAGCCCCGCGACCCAGCAGCAGCAGACGGTGACGATGGAGGCGAAAACGCCGCAGATGACGCCGATGAACTCGGCCGACTACCTCACCACGCAGCTCGACAACCCGTATTTCTGGCAGACCGGGCCGCTCGGCTCGGTGCAGATCGCGACGCTGCTCGCGCATGCCAAGACCAGGAACTTGAAGCGCGTCGCGCTGATCACCGACAACTCGGAGCTCGGCCAGGCGATCGCCAAGGCCTTCCGCGCGGGGCTCGAGAAGTCCGGCATCCAGATCGTGGACGACGAGGTCGTGTCCAACGGCTCGACCACCGCTACGCCGCAGATGCAGAAGATCCGCGGCGCCAACCCGGACGCGCTCTTCGTCGCCGGCGTCGTCACGGCGACCAACGTGCTCATCTTCAAGTCGTATCGCGAGCTTGGCCTCAAGATGCCGATCCACGCGTCCTACAACCTTTCGGTGCCGATCTACATGACCGCCGCAAAAGGGCTGGTCGACGGCATCACTTTCGTCGACGCCTACGACCCGGACAAGCCGGAAGTGAAGGCCTTCGAAGCCGCGTACAAGAAAGAGACCGGCACCGCGCCGACCAACCTCCACGGCTATGGCTACGACGGCATCCATCTCGTCGCCGAGGCGATCAGGAAGGCGGGCTCGACCGACAAGGAGAAGATCCGCGCCGCGATGCAGTCGATCAGCTACTCCGGGGTGATGGGCGCGAAAGGCATGAAGTACGGCTTCCCCGCGGGTAAGCGCGCCGGCTTCGATCCGAACGGCATGGTGGTGCGCGTGTACGAAGGAGACCGCCAGGGCCGCGTGGTGTACGTCGGCCAGAAGTAGCCGTTGCAGGACTTCTTCGAGCTCGCGGTCGGCGCCGCGGCCTCGGGCTGCATCTACGGGCTGATCGGGCTCGCCTACCTCCTCGTCCTGCGCCCGACGGGCATCATCAATTTCGCAGTAGGCGAGTGGGCGATGCTCGGCGCCTTCGGCGGCTACGTGCTGCTCACGACCTACGAGTGGCCGTACCCGCTCGGCATGGCGGTCGCGCTCGCTTTTGTGTTTCTTGTTGGCTGGGCGACCGAGCGCATCGTCGTGCGCCCGCTAGTGGAGAAGGGCGCGCCGCTCCTCGCGCCGATCCTCGCGCTGCTCGGCATGGTGGTCGTCTACCGCGAGACCATCTCTGCGATCTTTCCGCCGGATCCGATGCCGGTGCCTTACGCGTTCGGCATGGGGCGGCTCGAGCTCGGCCCGATCGCCGGCACGTACCAGAGCTTCTTCACCATCGGCGTGACCCTCGCCGTCTTCATCGCCACGTGGCTCTTCTTCGAGCGCACGGTGGCCGGCAAGGCATTTGAAGCGGTGGCGCTTCACCGCCGCGCGGCCGCGCTCATGGGCATCAATCTCTCGCGTGTCATGGCGCTTTCGTTCGGCGCCGGCGCTGTGGTGGCCGGGCTCGGCGGGCTGCTGGTGGCGCCGAACACCTCCGCGCACTACCTGATGGGCGTGCCGCTCGCCATCCAGGGCTTCACCGCGCTCGTCATCGGCGGCGTCGGCCGCGTCGCCGGGCCTTTGCTCGGCGGCCTGCTGCTCGCGCTCGCCGAGCAGCTCACCGTGCGCTACGCGCCGATTCCGTCCGGCTACGCGCAGGGCATGCCGCTCGCGCTTCTCATGGTCTTCTTGCTTCTTCGTCCCACCGGGCTGCTGAGGGCTCGCTCGTGATCAAGGGGGCGACGGCGTTCATCGTGCTCGCCGGCGCGGCGTTCTTCATGGGCGATTACCACAACGACGTGTACCGCAAGCTCCTGCTCTGGATCACGCTCGCGCTCGGCTACAACTTCCTCTTCGGCATCTGCGGACAGGTGGCGTTCTCGCATTTCGCCTTCTACGGCATTGGCGCGTACTCGATCGTCATCTTCCTGTTCCAGTTTCACCTGCCATTTCCGGTAGCGGTGCTCTGCGGCATCGCGCTTTGCGTGTTCTTCGCCTTGGCGGTCGCGATTCCGTCCACGCGCTTGGAGGGTTTCTACCTGGCGCTGGCGACCCTTGCGCTCGGCCAGCTCTTCATCGTCGTGCTCAACGAAGGCGGCGCCGTGACCGGCGGGACGGGCGGCATCGCGAACTATCGGCTGCCGGAGATTTTCGGTTTCCAACTGCGCGGCCCGTGGTACACGGCCGTGATCGCGCTGCTCGTGGTGGCAACGTACCTGGTGCTCGTGCGCCTCGACCGCTCGTGGTTCGGGCGCGCGTGCCGCGCGGTGCGCGACAATCCGGAAGCCGCCGCCGCGATGGGCGTCAACGTGGCGCGCACCAAGGTCATCGCGTTCACGTTGACAAGCGCGCTCGCCGGTGTCGCCGGCATGGTGTACGCGTTCGTCGACAACACGGTGAACCCGCCGATTTTCGGCATCGACAACGCGTTCCTGCTGCTCTTCATGGTGATCGTGGGCGGCGCGGGCCGCCACGCGGGCGCGGTGATCGGGGCGACGCTGCTCTTCCTCCTGCCATTCTGGCTATCGCCGCTCGTCGGACATCACCAGGCGCTCGTCTTCGGAGTGCTCGTCGTGCTGGCGATCCTGCTGCAGCCGGCAGGCCTGGTCGGCATTTACGACCGTGTGGTGAGGCGATGAACGTGATCCTCGAAGTGCGCGGGCTCAGCAAACGCTTCGGCGGACTCACTGCCGTGCACAACCTCGACTTCGACGTGCGCGAGGGCGAGATCCTCGGCATGATCGGCCCGAACGGCGCCGGCAAGAGCACAACGTTCAACCTGATCGCCGGCACTTATCCCGCCACGGCGGGCGACGTGCGCTACGCCGGTGAGCGGCTGCTCGGCCTGCCGCCGCATCGCATCGCCGCGCGCGGTGTGATGCGCACCTTCCAGCACAACCGGCCGTTCGCCGGCATGCGCGTGGTCGACAACGTGCTCGTCGGCGCGCACACGCGCTTCCGCCGGCGCCTGTGGTCCATCGTGCTCGGGGGCGCGCGCGAGGAAGAGATGCGCCAGCGCGAGCGGGCGCTGGAGCTCGTGCGGTTCGTCGGACTGGGCGAGCAGGCGAACGCGGACGTCGGCACGCTCTCGTTCGGGCAGGGGCGGCTTCTCGAGATCGCGCGTGCGCTCGCCGGCGAGCCGCGCCTGATCCTGCTCGACGAGCCGGCGGCGGGCCTGACGCCCGCCGAATGCGCACGCCTCGCGGACATCATCCGCGGCATCGCCGCGCGCGGCATCGCGGTGCTCTTGATCGAGCACGACATGCATTTCCTGCTGCCGCTCGCGCATCGCGTGGTGGCGCTCAACTTCGGCGCGAAGATCGCCGACGGCCCGCCGGCAGCAGTCCGCGCGCACCGGGCGGTGATGGACGCCTATCTCGGCAGCCATGCTCCAGCTCAGTAATCTGCACGCGAGCTACGGCACAGCCCCCGTGCTGCAGGGCGTCTCGCTGCATGTCGATCGTGGCGAGACCGTGGCACTGCTCGGCCCGAACGGCGCGGGCAAATCGACGCTCCTGGCCGCGATCACCGGCACGATCGCGCAGCGCGGGGGCAGCATCAAGGTCGATGGCGCGGAGCTCGTCGGCGAGAAGAGCCATGCCATCGTCGCGCACGGTGTAGCGCTGGTGCCCGAAGGCCGGCTGGTGTTCGCGCCTTTCAGCGTCGAGGACAACCTGCGGCTCGGCGCCATCCGGCTTAGAGGCGCGCTCGCCGAGCGCTACGACTACGTTTATGCGCTCTTCCCACGCCTCGCGGAGCGCCGGCGCCAGAGCGCCGGCACGCTCTCGGGCGGCGAGCAGCAGATGCTCGCCATCGGCCGCGCCTTGATGAGCGCGCCGCGACTGCTGCTGCTCGACGAGCCGTTCCTGGGCCTCGCACCGATCGTCGTCGCCGAGATCCGCCGCGCGCTCGAGCAACTGCGCGAAAGCGGCCTCACCCTGCTGATGGTCGAGCAGAAGCTCGACATCGCGCTCAGCTTCGCGAGCCGCGCCTATGTGCTGATCAAGGGGCGCGTCGCGCTCGAGCAGACCACGGCCGCGCTCGCGCAGCGGCCGGATCTCGGCGACCTGTACTTTGCCCTCGCGTCCAATTCTGTACTAAGCACGTAATGTTTTCGTTTCGATCGGTCAACCGACCGCTGCACGTGCGACACCGAGGAAACGCACTTAGTACGGAATTCAGCGGTTGACGCGCGAAACGAGCTGCGTCGGGTTGACGAAGCGCAGCGCGATCAGCAGCCACACCAGCGTCACCGCCATGTAGATCATCGCCATCGCATCGACCGACTGGGGCGCGCGCACGCCGGCGGCGAACACGGCGTAGTAGAGCGCGACCACCAGCGTCTGGCTGTCGGGGCCCGAGGTGAGGAAGGTCAGCTCGAACATCGCGATGGTGCGCACGAGCACGAGCAGCGACGCGGCGAGGATGCCGGGCGCGAGGAGCGGCACCAGCACGTGCATGAACATGCGCGGCGTATTCGCGCCGAGCACGCGCGCGGCCGACTCGAGGTTCGGATCGATCTGCTCGATGAACGGCGTCATCACCAGGATGACGAACGGCAGCGCCGGCACCAGGTTGGCGAGGATCACGCCCCACAGCGTTCCCGCGAGCTGCACCTGGTACATCACGGTGGCGAGCGGGATGCCGTAGGTGATCGGCGGCACGAGCAGCGGCAGCAGGAAGAGCAGCATCAGCGCGCGCTTGCCGATGAACTCGCGCCGCGCGAGGGCATAGGCCGCGGGAACGCCGAGCAGGATTGACAGCGCCACCACGGCGCCGACCACCTCGACCGTCACCCACAGCACGGCATCGAGCTGGAACTCCTTCCATGCCGAGACGTACCAGCCGGTGGTGTAGCCGTCGGGCAGCCACGTCCCGAGCCAGCGCCGCGCGAAGGAATGCGTGACGACCGCCGCGATCATCAGGGCGATGTTCAGCACGAAGAGCGTGATCAGTGCGGCGAGGAGCGCGCGCCAGGCGCGTACGGCAAGCCTCATCCCTTGCCTCCCGTGACCGGGCCGCGATAAACCAGCCGCCGTGCGCCGAGCACGGCGGCGACGATCGCGAGCTGCACGAAGCCCATGATCATCGCCACGGCCGAGGCGAGCGAGTAGTCGTAGAGCTCGAACGCCGCTTCATACGCCGCGATCGAGATCACTCGCGTCGGCCCCGCCGGCGCGCCGACCAGCACCGCCGAGGGAAACACCGAGAACGCCTGCACGAAGGCAAGGCAGAAGCACATCGCGAGTCCCGGCAGGAGCAGGGGGAAGTAGATATGCCGGAACTGGCTCCAGGGCCCGGCGCCGAGTGTCGCCGCCGCGCGCGCGAGCACCGGATCGATGCCCGTGACGTACGAGAGGATCAGCAAGAATGCGAATGGGAAGCCGGAGATGACCAGGGAAATGAGCACGCCCCAGTAGTTGTGCGTGAGGCGGATCGGCCCGTCATAGAGGTGCGCGAGTTGCAGGAACTGCGCGAGCCAGCCGCGCGGCCCGAAGTAGGTGAGCATGCCCTCGGCGATCAGCACCGTGCCGAGCGTGATCGGCACGACCAGCATGGTAGTGAGCCATTTCTGGCCGCGCGAGGGAAAGCGCATGCGGTAGGCGATCGGCAGTGCGAAGCCGACGTTGATGAGCGTCGCCGGGATGGCGAGCTTGAGCGTGATGCCGATCGTCGGCCAGAGCCGGTCGGAGCCGAAGAACTGAGTGTAGTTCGTGAGCCAGTCGCCCTTCGGCGGCTCGAAGGACAGCAGCAGGCCGTAGGCGAACGGATAGATGAAGAGAGCCGCCACCAGAAGCGCGGCCGGCGCCGCCAGCAGCACCGTGCGGTCCCTCATGCAGCCGGATAGACGAGCAGGCGCCGCGGCGAGAAGGTGATGCCGACCTGCTCCCCGAGCCGCGCCGGCAGGCTGCTCCGCACATGCAGGCGCGTGCCGTCCGCGAGCAGCACATCGACGAGCGAGTCGCGCCCGCCGTACTCGACGTTCTCGACACGGCCGGCGAGCGGCCCGCCGCCAAGCGCGAGATCCTCGGGCCGGATCGCCGCGCGCACGCGTGCTCCCACGGCGAGCGGCGCCATGGCGCGCCCGCGCAGCCCGCCGCTCAGCATCACTTCGCTCGCCGCGACGTGCTCGACGCTCGCCGCGAGCTCGTTGCGATAGCCCATGAAGCGCGCGACGTCGAGGTCCGCCGGCTCGCCGTAGATCGCCGGCGGCGCGCCGATCTGGCGCACGCGGCCGTCCTTCATCACGACGATGCGGTCGGCCATGGAGAGCGCTTCCTCCTGGTCGTGCGTCACGTAGATGGTGGCGCGGCCGAGGCTGCGGTGGATGCGGCGGATCTCGGCGCGCATCTCGAGGCGCAGCCGCGCGTCGAGGTTCGAGAGCGGCTCGTCCATCAGCACGAGCGGCGGCTCGACCACGATCGCGCGCGCGATCGCCACGCGCTGCTGCTGCCCGCCGGAAAGCTGGCCGGGCAGCTTCTCCTCATGACCGCGCAGCTGCACCAGGTCCAGCGCTCGCGCTACACGCTCGCCTATTTCGGTGCCGGGCACGCCGCGCATGCGCAGGCCGAAGCCGACGTTCTGCCGCACGCTCATGTGCGGGAAGAGCGCGTAGTTCTGGAACACCATGCCGAAGCCGCGCTTTTCCGGCGGCAGGGTGTCGATGCGCTGCTCGTCGAGCCAGATGCCGCCCGCGCTGAGCGAGAGCAGCCCGGCGATGCAGTTGAGCGCGGTGGACTTGCCGCAGCCCGACGGGCCGAGGAGGGCGATGAACTCGCCGCGCCGGAGCGTGACGGTCAGGCCGTCGAGCGCCGCCACTTCGCGCTCGCCGTGCGCGAAGCGGCGCGTGACGCCGTCGAGTTTCAGCTCGCGGAAATCTTTCAAAGCGTCGCCCCCGCGAAAGCCGGGGTCCAGTCTTTTCTCAAAAAAAATCTGGGTTCCCGCTTTCGCGGGAACGACGATCGGCTATTTGGTCTTCTGCGCTCCGACCTGCTGGTCCCAGATGCGGAACGCCTCGACCTGCGCCTTCGCGTCCAGCGACTGCGTGTGCGGGAACTGTTTCAGCCACTGGTCATACTCCGGCCGGCCGTACTCGCGCACCGCGTCCTGGCTTTCCTTCGGCGCCATCGAGAGCGTCACGTTCTTCACCGCCGGGCCCGGATAGAAGTAGCCCTTGTCGTAGGTCAGCGCCTGCGACTGCGGCGTGAGCAGCCACGCCATCAGGTCGAGCACGACTGCGAGCTTCTCCTGCGGAATGCCCTTCGGCACGACCATGTAGTGCGCGTCGTTCACCCACGTCATGCCCCTGAACGGCGCAACCTTGTAGTTCTTCGGCACGATGCCGAGGATGCGCGGATTCAAGTCCCAGCCGGTCATCGTCACCGTCATGTCGCGCGAGCCTTCACCGAGCTCCTTCATCACCGCGCCGGTGCCGGTCGGGTAGTACTCGATGCAGCTGTTCAGCTCTTTCAGATAGGCCCACGTCTTGTCCCACCCATTCACCGGATCCTTCGGGTTCTTGTCCCCGAGGATGAAGGGCAGCCCCATGATGAAAGTGCGCCCCGGACCGGAGTTGGCCGGGCGGGCGTAAATAAGCCGATTGGGGTTCGCCTTGCACCACGCCAGCAATTCCTGCGGCGTCGCCGGCGGCTGCTTCACCTTGTCGGGGTTGTACTCGAGCAGCGGCCCCGCGGGCATGAACGTCACCACCAGGCCCTGGTTCTGCGCGAGCTCCTGCATCTTGGCCGCAGGCTCCTGGTAGTTCTGCATGAGGTTCGGAAACTTGGCTGCGTAGGTCGGCAGGATCGGCGTCCACAGGCCTTGCTCGATGCCCGCGGCGAGCGCATCGGTCCCAGTCAGCACGAGGTCGATGTCGACGCGCCTGGCGCCCTGCTGCGCCTTGATCTTGCCGGGCAGCTCGGGCGCGGGCGCCTTGGTGAAGGTGATGCGCGAGACGAGATTCGGGTGCTTCGCGCGGTAGCTCTCGATCGCATCCTGCGTAAGCGCGAGATTGCCGGCGACGTCGACGACGTTGAGCGTGACCGGGCTTTTCGGCAGCGCGGGCATCTGCGCGAGCGCGAATGACCAGACGAGCGATGCAACTGCAACAACGATGATTCGTAGCATGATTCCTCCTCGGCGACCGATTCTACTTCTTCACCTGCATGCGGATGATCCACGCCTTGAAGCCCACGAGCAGTTCGGCAAGCAGCTTGCGCGCCGTCTCATCGGTGAGCTTGCCTTGCGCATCGAACTTGCCCGGCGCGCTGCCGATGAAGATCTCGGGCCGCGGCAGCACGTGAGCCCAAAGCTGGCCGAGGATGCGGCGCAGATCGTATTGCACGCGCGCGCCGCCCATCGGGCCCTGCGATACGGAAAAGATAGCGATCGGCTTATCTTGCCACGACTGGTTCGGCGGTCGTGACGCCCAGTCGATCGCGTTCTTGAGCGCCGCGCTGAGGGAGAAGTTGTATTCGGGACTCGCGATCAGCACGCCATCGGCGGCCGTCACCTCGGCGCGAAAGCGCTTCGCGGACTCGGGCATACCGGCATCGAACACGTCCTGGTTGAAGATCGGCAGGTCGTCGATGCGCGCATAGGTCATCGTCATGCCCGCCGGCATCAGCTCGGCGCAGGTCTTCAGCGCCGCGGTGTTGTACGACGCCTTGCGCAGGCTGCCGCTGATGCCGAGGATCTTGAGGTCGGCCACTTGGTTCTCCGGTTGCGAAAGGCGCGAGTGTAGCGGCACGGCATGCGGTTTGCTGCAGTTCGCGAAGGAGGCACACCATGAAAGCCAAACCGCTGACCATTTTGATTGGCACCACGCTGCTCGCGTGGGCCGCTGCCGCGCCAGGCCAGACGTCCTACGACCAGGGCGAGTCGAAGCGCTGCAATACGATGACCGGCGCGCAGAAGGAGCAATGCCTGCGCGACGAGGCCAACAAGGCGCAGGGCACGCCGCCCGAGCAGTCGAGCGCGGGTGCGACGCACGAGCCGGCCACGCTCGCCCAGAGATACGGCCGCTCGCCGCATTGCGACACGATGACGGGTGCCGAGAAGGAGAAGTGCCTCGAGGCCGAGGCGCGCAAGGACGAGAACCCGCAGACCTCCAAGACCGGCGACTAGTGTCCGTGCCGGTGATGCAGGTCCGGGTAATGCGGATGCCGGTGCCTTAGCCGGCCGTGCTCGTGCGGGTGCGTGTGCGGCTCGCGCCCGTCCCAGCCGGGCCCATGGCTGTGCTGGTGATGCGCGTCGTGCACATGCTCGTGCGTGTGCGCCAGCGGCTCATGCAGGTGCTCGTGCTCATGGCGCTCGGTGACGTGCAGCCACACGCCGATGCCCATTAACACCGCCGCCACCCAGAACGCCGACGCCGGCTGCTCGCCCAACGCGAGCAGCGCTAGCGCAGCGCCGAAGAACGGGGCGATCGAGAAATACGCGCTGGTACGCGCTGTGCCGAGATCACGCAGCGCCATGATGAAGAGCACGAGGCTCACGCCATATCCGACAAGACCGACGAGTCCCGCCGCCGCTACCGCGGCGGGCGCCGGCAAGCGCGCGCCGAATGCAAGCGCCAGCGCGAGATTGGCGGCGCCGGCGACGAGCCCCTTGAGCGCTGCCAGCACGGCCGCATCGCCGCCCGAGACGCGGCGCGTCAGGTTGTTGTCTAGCGCCCAGGCGAGACACGCGCCGGCGATAAGCAGCGGGCCTGCGGCGCCGTGCACGTCAGGCCGCTGCCAGGCGAGCACGATGCCTCCCGCGACGATGGCGGCCATGCCCGCGAACACGCGTCGGTCCACGTTCTCCCGAAATACGACCCAGGCGATTGCGGCGGTGAGCACCGCTTCCAGATTGAGCAGCAGCGAGGCGCTCGCGGCGTCGGTGCGCGCGAGGCCGTACATCAGCAACGCCGGTCCGACAATGCCGCCGGCGACGATCGCGCCGGCCAGCCACGGTACGTCGCGCGCCGCCATCAGCACCACTCGGCGGCGGATTAGCAGCCAGACGGCAAGCCCGAGGCCGCTGCCGAGGTAGAGCAGGCCCGCCAGCGCGAGCGGCGAGACCGAGCCGACGAAGATCTTGGCGAGCGGCGTGCTCGCGCCGAAGAGCGCGGCTGACAGCAGGGCGTAAGCAATAGCGCGACGGCGCATTGCATAATCGTAGTTGAGTTGCAAACGGGGGTGCCGGCAGACTCCCCGTGTCAAAGACGCGAGCGGCGTCCAAGTTCTGCTCTGACCCGGCTGACGCCGGAAGGAGCCATCGTGACCAGGGCATGCATTACCGCTGCATCGATCTTTGCGGCAAGCGCGGCGTTCGCCGAGACCATCAACTTCGACAGCGATTCACCGGGCGCGTTGCCGGCCGGCTGGGAGCAGGGCGTCACCGGCAAAGGCGCCCCGCGCTGGACGGTCAAGGCCGACGCGAATGCGCCGAGCAAGCCGAATGTGCTCGAGCAATCCGGCAGCGGCACCTTCCCCTGGTGCGTGCTGCCCAAGACCTCGGTGGAGAACGGCTTCGTCGAAGTGCGCTTCAAGCCGATCTCCGGTAGAGAGGACCAGGCCGGCGGCGTCATATGGCGCTGGAAGGACGGCAACAACTACTACATCGCGCGCGCCAACGCGCTGGAGGACAACGTCTCGCTTTACCACACCACGAATGGGCGTCGGAACACCATCAAGTACGTGGACGCCCCGGTGGCGAAGAACGTCTGGCACACGCTGCGCGTGGAGTTCGCGGGCAAGCGCATTAAGGTCGCGCTCGACGGCAAGACCTACATCGAGCTCGAGGATGCCCACATCTCGGGCATCGGCGCAGTCGGGCTATGGACCAAGGCGGACAGCGTGACGGCGTTCGACGATTTCAGCTACGGGAGCCAGTAGCTATGGCTTGCGCTGCGAGGCCCTGACGCGAGCGGCCTTATGGCAGACCGGCGCCGCCATCGGCGGCGTGGGCCTCGTCTCACATCCTCGTCAACGACATCTGCGCCACGCGGCGGGTTCGCGGCCCGGGCCGCTATTAAACTTCGGGGCATATGGCGGGCAATCCGGAAAGCACGCACAACCTGGCGAGCAGCGTCGAGGAGATCTGCGCGGCGACCGACGCGGCGCAGGGACTCGCCATGCTGCAGGCGCTCGAAGACGAGACGGCGCTCGCGGAGGTCGCGCGCAACGCCAAGCTGTGGGAGGTGCGCCTCGCCGCCGTGCAACGCGTCACGGATTCGCCGCTGCTCGAGCGTATCGCGGAAGCGACCAAGCACCGCGACGACCGTGTCTACCGCTACAGCTACGAGCTGCTGCGCATGCGCCGGCGCGACGCGGCGCACGGTATGCAAGCGGCGCAGCTCGCCGCCGGGTTCCGCGGCCTGATCGAGTCGCCGCCCGCGTCGCGCTCGCTTGCCGCCGGGCGGCTGCGCGAGCTGGAGAAGGCGCTCGCCGAGCTGCGCACCGAGGGCGAGGTGCCGCAGGAAGTGATCGAGCTGGCCGCATCCGCGCACGAGCGCGTGCACGCCGAGGTGCAAGCGCTGCGCGAGCTCGGTGCCGCCGCGGCGCTCGCCGAAGCGCTGCGCGCCGAAATCGAGAGCGCCGGCGCGCGGGCGGACGTTGCCGCGTTCCGCGAGCGGCTCGCCGGCCTGTCCGGCCCGCGCCCGGCGTGGCTTGCCGGCCACCCTACGGCCGTCGCGCTCGCGAGCTCGCTCGAGCGCACGCGCGAGAAGCTGGACGAGATCGCGCCGCCGCCGGCGCCGGCACCGGCACGGAAGAAGGAAAAGGAGAAGAACAGGGAAAAGAAGCCTGCCGCCCCGCAGTGGGAGGAGATTCGCGGCCTTCTCGGCAAGCTCGAGGAGCACCTGGACGCTGGGCGGCTGACCGAGGCGCTTGAGATCGAGAAGCAGATCGCCGGCCGCGCCGCCTCGGCGCCGCTGCCAACCGGCCTCGAGCGCCAGTTGAAGCGTCAGCTCGCGCAGCTCGCGCGCATGAGCGACTGGGCGAAGTGGGGCGACGACCAGGGCCGCGAGCAGCTCATCCAGGCCGCCGAGGCTCTGCTCACCAGCCAGGGTAAACAAGAGCAGCAGCCCGACGTCGAGGCGCTCGCCGCCTCGGTGCGCACGCTGCGCGACGACTGGAAGAAGCGCGACGCAACGCGTCCCGCGAGCAAGGCGCAGTGGCAGCGATTCGACGCCATCCTGACGCGCGCCTTCAAGCCGGTGCTCGAATTCCGCGCCAAGCGCGCGGCGCAGGAGAAGGTCGCGGCGCAGGCGCGCGCCGCGCTCTGCGACGAGCTGGAGCCGTGGCTCGCCAGCCCGCAATCCGCCACGGCGCCGTTCAAGGAAGTCGAAGCGAAGCGCAGCGACCTCGTTCGGCGCGTGCGCGCGCTGCCCTTCCCGGGGCCGCAGGCCGAGCGCGCGCTGCGCAAGCGGCTCGACAAGGTCTTCAGGGCACTCGATGCGCGGCTCGACGCTGCGCGAAGCGCCGAGACCAGGCGCCGCGAGGAGCTGATCGCCAAGGCCGAAGCGCTGAAGGAAGCGCCGCTGGACGACGCTATGAAGTCGGCGATCGAGCTGCAGAAGACATGGCAGGAGACCCCCGGCGCACGCCTCGGGCGCAAGGACGAACAGGCGCTGTGGGCGCGCTTCCACGCCGCCACCAACGCCGTGTTTGCGCGACGCGACGAGCAGCGCTCGAAGCAGAAAGAGGAGCGGGCGAAGCACGATGCGGAGCGCAAGCAGAGAGACGAGAAGCGGGAAGCGGCGCGCCGCGCGGTAGCGCAGAAGCACGAGGCGCACCGCGGACGCTTCGAG
>DASSLQ010000031.1:0-2024 GCA_035689325.1 Burkholderiales bacterium
CGCGCTGGAAGTCGAGGGACTGGTCGACGTGCGCATCGGCTCGGGCATCTACGTGCTCGGCGGCGGGGACGGCGGCGTGGCGGCGGAAGTGCAGGCCGCGATGGGGCCGTTCGAGCTCTTGCGCGCCCGCTGGGTGATCGAAAGCGAGTGCGCGGCGCTCGCGGCCCGCCACGCCAAGCGTGCCCAGCTCGCGGCCATCGCCGACGCGTTGCAGCAGATGGAGACGCTGGCCGGCGCGGAGCAGCGCCAGCCGCTCGCCGGCGACCGCTTGTTCCACCTGCGCATCGCCGAGGCCACCGGCAACGGCGCGCTGGTGGCGGTGGTGAAGCTGCTGTGGGACGAGCGGACCGGGCCGCTGTTCGCGCGTCTCGAGCATCACTACGACAGTCCGGAGCAGTGGGCGCGCGCGATCGCCGAGCATCGGCTCGTGCTGGAGGCGATCGGGCGGCACGACGCAAGCGGCGCGCGCGCCGCCATGCAGCGCCATCTCGACCGAGCCTACAAGCGCTTCAGCCGCAGCTGGGACGCGAAGCATTGATCTCTAAAGACGAGGAGCAAGCCATGCTGACCTGCCGAATCCACGCCAAGGACGACATGCGCGTCGACACCGACGCCGAGCCGCCCGTCGGACCGGGCGAGGTGCTGATCCGGCTCGGCGCCGGCGGCATCTGCGGCTCCGATCTGCACTACTACTACGAGGGCCGCAACGGCAGCTTCGTGATCCGCGAGCCGCTGGTGCCGGGGCACGAGGCTTCCGGCGTCGTGGCCAAGGTCGGCGCCAGCGTCACGCGCGTCAAGTCCGGCGACAAGATCGCCGTGAGTCCGTCGCAGGCCTGCGGCCGGTGCGATTACTGCCGCGAGGGCCGCGAGCACCTGTGCCGGAGCATGCGCTTTCTGGGCAGCGCCAGCGTCTATCCCCACGTGCAGGGCATGTTCGCGGAATACTTCGTGCTGGGCGAGCGGCAATGCTATCCGGTGGCGGGCGACGTGACCTTGGGCGAGCTCGCCTTCGCCGAGCCGCTGGCGGTGGGCCTGCACGCGGTCAACCGCGCCGGCGATCTCCTGGGCAAGAGCATTCTGGTTGCTGGCGCCGGCACCATCGGCTGCCTCACGATGCTCGCGGCGAAGCTCAAAGGCGCCACCGCCATCACGGCGTGCGATGTGCTCGACCGGCCGCTCGCGACCGCGCGCGCCGTCGGCGCCTCGCGCACCGTGCGCGCCGATCGCGAGCGCGATGCGCTCGCGCCGAGCTCCTTCGATGTCGCCTTCGAAGCGTCAGGTAGCCTGGCCGCGCTCAATGCCTGCATCGCCGCGGTGAAGCGCGGCGGGACGGTCGTCCAGGTCGGCACGCTGCCGCACGAGCCGCTGCCCTTCGTCGTGAACGAGATCATGGTCAAGGAGCTCGACTTCAAGGGCGCGTTCCGCTGGGGCATCGAATTCGATTGGGCCGTGCAGTACATCGCCAGCCGCCGCGTGGACGTAGGGCCGTTGCTGTCGCGGCAGTTTCCGCTGCAGCAGGCCGTCGAGGCGTTCGAGCTCGCGCGCGACAAGACCCGCAGCACCAAGGTGCAGCTGGTAGCGGCCTGAGGGCTGTCCTTTTTTGGTTCTTCACTCAAGGGAGAAGACAGATGCGATCCATCGTCAAACTGGCGGCGCTGGCCGCGCTGCTACTTGTATCGGGCGCCGTTGCCGCCCAGACCAAGCTCAAGTGGGCGCACGTCTACGAGACCTCCGAGCCCTTCCACCGCTGGTCGGTATGGGCCGCGGGCGAGATCGAAAAGCGCACCAACGGCAAGTACCACATCGACGTCTTTCCCGCCTCGTCACTCGGCAAGGAGTCCGACATCAACCAGGGACTCACGCTAGGCACGGTGGACATGATCATCTCCGGCCTCTCTTTCGCCGCGCGCACCATGCCGCGGATCGGCGTGGGCTACTACCCATATACGTTCCGCGACGGGGATCACCTCATCAAGTGGTCGAAGAGCGATGCCTTCCGGACGATGACGGAGGAGTACCGACAG
>DASSLQ010000032.1:0-37923 GCA_035689325.1 Burkholderiales bacterium
TGATGCGAAAGCCCGGCGGCAGCTTGATCTCATCGAGCCGCGGCGCGGCGACAGCGCTTGCGGCGCAGAGTGTGGCGACGAGTGCGGCGAAGCGGACCATTTGTTACTGACCCTCTTGGTGCTCCCTTGGTTCCAGCCACGCGCGGAGCTGCTCAGGCATTGCATCGCGCTTCGCGCGCGTGAGCGTCCAAAGCTCGCAGTCCTTGCGCCGCTTCAACTCGGCGATGAAGCCTGCGCCGCGGATCTCAGCGGTGTAGAACCCGGCCAGACGAACATCTCGCAGCAACGACGCGAGCCGTTGGATCACGGTGGTCTTGCCGGTCCCGGGCGCCGCCGTCAGCAGCACACATACATATGTGTGTGCATTCGGCGTGAACAAACTCACGTCCTGTCCGGCCGCCGGTCCTTGAAGCCCTTTTCGAAGTGGCCGCGCCCCTCGAGGTCGCCCTGCTCGAAGATCCAGGTGTAGCCGCCGTGCGGGTTCGACAGCACTTCCCAGGCGTTGTCGTCCGCATCCCAGAAAAGGAAGCTGTAGGTGCCGTGCCGCTCGGCCGGCTTGGCGATGTCGTGCAGGCCCCATTGGCTAGCCTGCGCCTGGCACAGCCGCCAGGCTTCGTCGACTTCCGCTTCGCTCGCGACGTCGACGCCGTTGTGATAGCAGCGCGGCATGCGCTCCTTGTTCTTCGTCAGCACCACCGCGTACACGTGCTGGCCGCCGAGCCGCACCATCAGCGAGACGGGGCTCGTGCGCACCACCTCGAGGCCGAGGAACTGCTCGTAGAACTCGCGCGTGCGCTCCAGGTCCCTGGAGCCAAGGGTGCCGTGCGAGATGAAGCGCGTCTTCAGTGCCGCCATGATTACTCCGTCTTCAAGCCGATTTCGCGGATGAATTGTCCCCACATGCGGTGATCGGCGCGATAGCGCTCGGCGACCGATTCGGCCGAGCCGCCGACCGGCTCCGCGCCCGCGTCGTAGAGGCGCTCGCGCACCTTCGGATCCTCCAGCACCGCCTGCAGCTGCCGGTTGAGCAGCCGCACGATTTCGTCCGGCGTCCCGCGCGGCGCAAAGACGCCGAACCATGCGCTCATCTCCCAGCCGGGGACGCCGGCTTCCGTGGCGGTGGGCACGTCCGGCAGCATGGCGAGGCGGTGCTTCGCGCCGGCGGCGAGCGGACGCAGCTGTCCGGTTTTCAGATACGGGCGCGCCGAGCCGACGGCCATCGACATCACCTGCACGCGCCCGGCCAGGAGATCGGGCAGCGCACCGCCGACACCCTTGTAGGGCACGTGCACGAGCATGAGTCCCGCGACGCGCGCGAAGAGCTCCATCGAGAGATGCGGCGGGCTGCCGATGCCGGCGGAGCCGTAGTTGACGTTGCCGGGCTGCGCTTTCGCCCAGGCGATGAACTCGCCCACGTCTTTCGCCGGCACGCTGGCGGGCACGACCAGGATGTGCGCCACCTCGGCAACGTTGCACACCGGCACGAGATCGTTCATCACGTCGAAGGTGAGGCCGCGCTCGAGGAACGGCTTCACCACGATGCCGCCGCCCGATGCGATCATCAGCGTGTAGCCGTCCGGTGGCGAGCGCACCAGGAAGTCGATCGCCACGTTGCCCGAGGCGCCGGGCTTGTTGTCGACGTAGACCGACTGCCCGAGCCGCGGCGTGAGTGCCTCGGCCACCAGCCGCCCGAAGAGATCCGTCACTCCGCCCGGCGAAGTGTCGATGACGAGGCGCACGCTGCGGCTGGGGTAGGGTTCCTGGCCCGCGGCGCTGAGCGCGACGAGCGCTGCGAAAATGGCGACGATCGCCCGCACAGGCCGCATTATGATTGCGGCGTCAGCCTTGGAGGAGGATTGGCCATGCCCGTCGTCAAAGTGACCGACCTCGCGTTCGGCCGCCTGCAGTCGCCGAACCTGGAGGAGGCCGAAGAGTTCCTGTCGCGCTTCGGCATGGTGCGCACCGAGCGCACCAACGACCGCCTCTACATGCGCGGCACCGACCCGGCGCCGTACATCCACATCACGCACCTCGGGCCGTCGAAGTTCCTGGGCCTTGGCTTCTACGCCGGCAGCGAAGACGATCTCCGGAAGCTGGCAAAGGCGCCCGGCGCCCGCGGCATCGAGAACATCGACGAGCCCGGCGGCGGCAAGCGCGTGCGGCTCACCGACCCGCTCGGCTATCACGTCGACGTGATCTGGGGCCAGCGCGAGGTCAAGGAGCTGCCGGTGCGCAAGCACGCCACGGTGAACTGGGGCCACGACAAGCTGCGCCGCGCGGGCGAGCTGATGCGCCTGGAGCGCGGGCCGTCCCAGGTGAAGCGCATCGCGCATGCCGTCCTGATGTGCCAGGGCGCGAAAGAGAAGATCCGCTGGTACCGTGAGATGCTCGGCTTCATTCCGTCCGACGAGGTGTACGCCGGGCCGAAGGACAACATCATCGCCTCCTTCAACCGCTGTGACTGCGGCGACAAGTACGTCGATCACCACACCTTCCTCTGCTTCGAGGGGCCGAACACCGGCCTCAACCATCTCTCGTTCGAGGTGCCGAGCTACGACGACCTGATGCTCGGCCACGAGTACCTGATGCAGGCGAACAAGTACGAGCACGTGTGGGGCATCGGCCGCCACCTGCTCGGCAGCCAGATCTACGACTACTGGAAGGATCCGTGGGGCCGCGTGCACGAGCACTGGACCGACACCGATGTGCTCAACGCGCGCACGCCGCCGAATCTGCTCTCTGCGGAGGAGGGCCTCACCTCGCAATGGGGCACGCCGCCGCCACAGTCGTTCATCACGCATGCGATCCCGTGAAGGCGGTCGTCCTGCGGGAGTTCGGCCCGCCCGAGGTCATGCGCCTCGAGGAAGTGCCGACGCCGGTGCCCGGACCGGGTGAGGTGCTGATCCGCGTGCGCGCCGTCTCGGTGAATCGCACGCTTGATCTCATGGTGCGCTCGGGCAAGTACCCGACGCCCGTGAAGCTGCCGCACGTGCTCGGCGTGGATCCGTCGGGCGTTGTGGAAGCGATCGGCCCGGCGGTGAGCGAACGGCGCGTCGGCGATCGAGTGGTCACCATGCTGTTCTTCAAGCCACCGTCGCCCACCGCGCCGCCGTCGATCCTCGGCGTACACGGCTGGGGCGGCTACGCCGAATACCTGAAGGTGCCCGCGGGACTGACGCGTCCCATTCCGGAAGGCGTCGATTTCGCCACGGCCACGGTCGTCGCGCGCCATGCGCCCACTGCTCTCAGCCTGCTGCGCGATACCGCGCAGCTAAAGAGCGGCGAGTGGATCCTGATCATGGGCGCGGCGGGCGGCCTTGGCACCGCCGGCATCCAGGTGGCGAAGTATTTCGGCGCCAAGGTGATTGCTGCCGCCGGCGCTGAGCAGCGTGTGCAGGCGGCCGTTGGCCTGGGCGCGGATCACGGCATCAACTATCGCCGCCAGGACCTCGAAGCCGAGGTGAAACGCATCACCGACGGCCAGGGCGTGAACGTGGTGTTCGAAAATATCGGCGACCCCGAGCTGTTCGCGAAGGCGTTCGCCTGCCTCGCGCGCCTCGGGCGGTTGGTGACCGCCGGGGCGCATGGCGGCGGCACGGTGCCGCTGGACGCAAGACAGCTCTATCTGAAACAGCTCACGGTGTACGGCTCGGTCGGAAGCGTTCTGCCGAGCGACGTCGAGCTCGGACTCAGGGCGGCGGCGCAAGGCCGCTATCGTGTGCTGATCGACAAGGTGATGCCGCTTGCGGATGCGCCGGCCGCGCATCGCCTGGTCGACGCGCGCACCGGGACTGGCAAAGTCATCTTGCAACCTTAGGGAGGAGGCGCAATGAAGCTGGGCAAATTGCTGGGGGCGATTGCGGCTGCGGGCCTTTGCGCGACGGCGAACGCGCAGCAACCGGTGCGCATCGGCAGCACGCTCGCGCTTACCGGACCGCTCTCGGCCACGGGAGCGGTGCACAAGGTCGCGGGCGAAATCTACCTCGAGGAGCTGAACAAGCGCGGCGGACTTCTCGGCCGCAAGGTCGAGTGGGTGCTGAAGGACGACCAGTCGCGGCCCGATCTGGCGCGTACGCTCTACGAGCAGCTCATCACCGTCGACAAGGTCGACCTGCTCATCGGCCCGTACGCCACCGCCAATATCGTGGCGGCGGTCGGCGTCGCGCAGCGCTACAACAAGATCATCTGGCATCACACCGCGGGCGTGCCTTCGCTCCTGAAGTACGACCTGCAGTTCCCGACCGGCGGCCTGCCGGCGGATCCGGAGGTGAGCCTGCCGGAGCTGGTGTTCGATGCCGTGGCGCAGGCGCCGAAGCCGCCGCAGACCGTGGCCATCGTCACGAGCAAGTTCCCGTCGGTGCATTTCATCTCGGTCGGCGCGCGCGATGTCGCGAAGAAGCGCGGCTTGAAGGAAGTCGCCTGGCTCGAATGGGAGTTCGGCAACCGCGACTACGGCGCGATCGCTGCGCGCGTGAAAGAGGCTAACCCGGACTTCCTGTTCATCGGCGCGATCGGCGTCGAGAGCCTGCTGCTGGTGGACGCGCTGCGCAAGATCGACTACACGCCGCCGCTGCACTTCCACATGTTCCCGGCGCCCGGGCCGCTGGCGAAGGCGCCGGCAGGGCAGCACGCGCTCGCGCTTACCACGTTCGAGCAGCATCCGCCGTTCACCAACAACCCGGTCGCGGCGGCATTCGTGAAGACCTACAACGAGCGCGCCGCGAAGGCCGGGCTGCCCGACAACCAGGTGGAACTGCAAGCCGCGGGCTCGTTCGCCACCTGGCAGACGATCGAGGCGGCGGTGAATGGTGCCAGAAGCATCGACGACAAGGCGCTCGCCGCGTGGCTCAAGAAGAACCCCGTCGACACCATCATCGGCACGCTGCGCTGGGAGACGCCGAGCAACTACATGCCGGGCGCGCGCCTTTATAAGGTAAAGCAGCTGCAGGGCGGCAAATGGCTCGTGGTGTGGCCGCCGGAGTTCGCCGCCCCGGGCGCGAAGATCCTCGCACCGTAAGCGCGCCGCCGTGCCGAGCCTCGCGCTCCTCGCGCAGTCGCTCGCCTCGGGAATCTTCATCGGCGCGCTCTACGGGCTGCTCGGCCTGGGGCTGAGCCTGGCCTGGGGCCTGCTCGGCCAGATCAACCTCGCGCACTTCGCGCTCGCTTTTCTCGGCGCCTACCTCACCTACCAGCTCTCGCTTGCCGGCCTCGACCCGCTGGCGACGCTCGCGCTCATCGTGCCGGCGTTCTTCGCGTTCGGCGCGGCGCTGCACTGGCTCTTCGCGCGCTTCGCGGTAAGCGCGTTCAACTCCCTCCTCGTCACCTTCGGTCTGACGGTAATCATCGAGGCCGCGATCCAGTGGATCTGGAGCGCCGACTTCCGGCGGCTGGAATCGCACTACGCCGACGTGCGCTACCGGCTGGGCACGCTCTACATCCCGCTGCCCGAGCTGCTGACGCTCGTGCTCGCGGTGGTGCTCTCGCTCGCGCTGTGGGCGGCGCTACGCTATACGGACTTCGGCAAGGCGCTGCGTGCGAGCGCCGAGGATGCGCCGATCGCGCAGGCGTTCGGCGTCAATGCAAAGGCGCTCGCCCTGCTGCTATCCGGCATCAGCGCAGCGCTGGCAGGCGTCGCCGGCCTTTGCATCGCGCTCTCGTACACGCTCGCCCCATCGCAGATCTACGCGTGGGTCGGCGTCGTCTTCGCCGTGGTGATGCTCGGCGGGCTGGGCAGCGCGCTCGGACCGCTCGTCGCCGGCATCGTCATCGGCGTGAGCGAAGCGCTCACCGCCGCAATCACCGCGCCCTCCTGGGCGCCGCTGGTCTCGTTCTCGCTCCTCATCGCGCTGCTCCTCTTGCGTCCCGAAAAAATCTAAGTGCCAATTCCGACCCCGGGTCGTAATTCCTTCGCCAGCCGGCGCGAGGGGCGGGCGATGCCTGCGAGATTAATTGCGACCCGGGGTCGGAATTCCTGATGATGCGTACGCTCGGCACCCTGTTCGCCGCCGGCGTCGCGCTTGCCTGCGTGCCGCTGCTCAAGCTGCCGGCGTTCTACGAGTCGTTCCTCTATCTCGTTTTCTTCTGGATCGTGCTTGCCACGTCCTGGAACATCCTCTCCGGCTACTCGGGCTACTTCTCGTTCGGCCACGGCGCCTTCTTCGGCACGGGGATGTATGCGACCGCAACGCTGACGACGAAGGCCGGCATGCCGTTCCTCTGGACGCTGCCGGTCTGCGCCGCGCTGGCTGCGCTGTTCGGCGTCGCCATTGGCGCCGTGGTGTTTCGCGCCGGGCGTCTGCGCGGTGAGCTCTTTGCGCTGCTTACGCTGGCGGTGAGCTACGTGCTCGCGACCGTCATCCTCAATACGCCGATCGACGGCGGGCCCGGGGTGTCGCTTGCGGCGGTAGCGATACCGCAGCTTGCGCCCACGGCGCCGTCCACCTTCTATCTGCTGGCGCTCGCCGCGGCGATCGTCACGCTGGCGATCGCCTACGCGGTGCAGCGTGCGGCGCTCGGGACGGGACTGTTCGCGATCCACGACGACGAGGATGTGGCCGAGGTGCTCGGCGTGCCGACCTACCGCTACAAGCTCGCGGCGCTCGCCCTCTCGTGCGCGCTCGCGGGCGCCGCCGGCGGAATCCACGCGCTTTTCGTAAGCTACGTGACCGTCGGCGAGACATTCTCGATCGTCGTGCCGCTCAGCGTGGTGCTGATGAGCGTGCTCGGCGGCACGCGTCACTGGCTCGGGCCGGCGATCGGCGCGGCGTTGGTCACCGCGCTCCTCTACATCTTCACGGCGAGCGATTACGCCGTCGCCGGCCGCGCCGCCGTCGGGCTGATTCTGATCGTCGTGATCCTCTTCATGCCGCAGGGCGTGCTCGGCCGGTTTGTGCGCCGAAAGCCAAAGCCCGCGTCGGGTTTGGAATTCGCGCATGCCAATGCGCGAATTCAAGACCTGACCCCTTCGGTGACCCCTTCGGGCGAGACGCTGCTCAGCGCGCATGGCGTGAGCAAGTCATTCGCTGGCGTGCAGGCGCTCGCGGGCGTGGACCTCGAAGTGCGACGCGGCGAGATCGTGGGACTCGTCGGGCCGAACGGCTCGGGCAAGTCGACGCTGATCAACGTCGTGAGCGGGCATTACCGCGCCGACGGCGGCCGCATCGCCTTCGCCGGCCACGACCTCACGGCGCTCAGCGCACATCGGATCGCGCGCCTCGGCATCGCGCGCACCTATCAGATTCCGCGGCCCTTCGCGCACCTGAGCGTGCACGAGAACGTCACGCTGGCGGCGATGTTCGGGCATGCCGGCCTGCCGCGCGCCGCGGCCGAGCGCGAGGCGCGGCGCTGGCTCGAGTACACCGCGCTCGCGCCGAAAGCGGCGGCGCTGCCGCGGGAGCTGAACCTGCACCAGCGCAAATTCCTCGAGCTCGCGCGGGCGCTCGCGGCGCGGCCCCAGCTCCTGCTGCTCGACGAAGTGCTGTCGGGCCTGACGCCGGCGGAGATCGACGGCGCCATCGCGCTCGTCAAGGATATCCGCGCGCAGGGCGCAAGCATCGTGTTCGTCGAGCATGTGATGCGCGCGGTCATGCAGCTCGCCGATCGCATCGTCGTGCTGAGCTATGGACGGGTGATCGCCGAGGGCAGTCCCGCCGCGGTGATGGGCCGCACGGCGGTCGTCGAGGCCTATCTGGGCAAAGCGCATGCTTGAGCTCGAGCGCATCCGCGTTTCGTACGGCGCGGCGCCCGCGATCGTCGACGTATCGCTCGCCATCGGCGAGCGGGAGCTCGTCTGCGTGGTCGGCCCGAACGGCGCCGGCAAGACCACGCTGATCAACACGATCGCCGGCCTGCACCGCATCGACGCCGGCGCCATGCGCCTGGAGGGCCGCGACGTCTCGCGTCTTCCCGCGCATCGCTTTTGCGAGCAGGGCGTCGCCATCGTGCCCGAAGGCCGGCGGCTCTTCACCGGCATGACCGTGCGCGAGAACCTGGAGCTCGGCGCCTACCGGCGCGCTGCGCGGGCGAGGCGGGTGCAATCGCTGGAACGCGTATGCGCGCTGTTTCCTGCGCTGGCGCAATGCCTGCATCGCCCGGCGGGCGCGCTGTCGGGCGGCCAGCAGCAGATGGTCGCCATCGGCCGCGCGCTCATGGCCGAGCCGCGGCTGCTGCTGCTGGATGAGCCCTCGCTCGGGCTGGCGCCGCTCATCGTGACTGCATTGTTCGAAACCATTCGCACGATCGCCGCTGGCGGTGTCACGATGCTGCTCGTGGAGCAGAACGTGGCGCTCGCCCTGGAGGTCGCGAGCCGCGCGTACGTGCTCGAGGAGGGCCGCATCGCGGCCGCGGGCAGCCCGGCGGAGCTCAGCCGGCGCCCGGAGATACGGCGTGCTTATCTTGGCTTGACGGAGGAGGCTCGATGATCGATTCCCGCAGGCAGTTCATTGTCGGCATCGGCGCGCTCGGCGCCGCGACGCTCGTGCCCGGCTGCGCAGGCGTGCCCGCGGCGCCGGGCGAGCGCCGGCTCGTCGACACGCATCACCACTTCTACGCGCCTGAGTACCAGGAGGCGTGGCTCGACTGGGAAAACAAGCGCGACATCCCGCATTTTCCGCAGCAGGTCGGCTGGTCGCCGGCGCGCTCGCTCGAGGAGCTCGACAAGGCAGGCGTGCAGACGGCGATCCTCTCGCTCGCCTCTACGCCGGGCGTCTGGTTCGACCTGCCGGTGCCGGTTGCGAACCGCATGGCGCGTATCTGCAACGAGTACGGCGCGCGCATGGTGAGTGACCACCCGGGGCGCTACGGCCTCTTCGCCACGCTGCCGATGGTCGATCTGGACGCATCGTTAAAGGAAATCGAGTACGCGTTCGACACGCTGAAGGCTGACGGCGTCGGCCTGCAGACGAACTATGGCGACAAATGGCCGGGCAACGAGCTCTACCGGCCGGTGTTCGACGAGCTCAACCGCCGCAAGGCGCTGGTGTATTTCCATCCGCTGGTCGCGAGCTGCTGCGCTCGCCTCAGCGTCGGCACGTTCCCCGCGGTGCTCGAAGTGCCGCACGACACGACGCGGGCGGTGGCGAGCCTGCTGCTCTCCGGCAGCTTCGCACGCTATCGCGACATTCGCTGGCTGTTCTCGCACGCGGGCGGCACGGTGCCGATGCTGACCGGACGCATGGACGCGTTCTTCCGCTTCCGCAAGGACATCAAGCAGATCGCTCCCGACGGCGTGGAAGCGGAGTTCCGCCGCCTGCACTACGACACCGCGAACGCGACGCACCCGGCGTCGATGGCGGCGCTGCTCAAGGTCGTGCCCGACACGCAGGTGGTGTTCGGCAGCGACTATCCGTACTTCTCGCCCGCGCCGCAGGCGCAGGCGCTCGAGGCGCTCGGCCTTCCCGCCGCGCAAGTGAGCGCGATCGAATCGGGCAACGCCATGCGGCTCATTCCACGGCTCGCCAAGTCATGAGCTACCGTCTTCTCTCCTACGCCGCCGGCAAAGGCTCGCGCGCCGGCATCCTCGTCGGCGATCGCGTGTATGACGCCGGGCCGAGCGTGCTCGCTCTCCTGCACGACTGGCCGAAGGCCAGGAGCGCGCTCGCCAAGCTGGCGAAGAAGCCGCGCGGCAAGGCGATGCCGCTGAAGCGCGCAAAGCTCCTGGCGCCGGTCTTGTATCCGGGAAACATCTACTGCGCCGGCGCCAACTACACCGACCACGTCGCCGAGATGGAGCGCGCGCAGGGCCGCGAGCCCGGGCCGACGATGAAGGAGCGCGGCGAGAAGCCGTGGCACTTCATCAAGACCTCGCAGAGCTCGGTCGTCGGCCCGGACACGACCGTCAAGCTGCCCGCGTACTCGCAGGCGGTCGACTGGGAGGTCGAGCTCGTCGCAGTGATCGGGCGCAAAGCCAAGGACCTGCCGGTGGAGAAGGCGCTCGGTTGTGTCGCCGGTTACACGATCGCCAACGATCTGTCGGCGCGCGACGTGATGCGGCGCGAGAAGAACCCGCCGGGATCCCCGTTCCATTACGACTGGGTGAGCCAGAAGTGCTTCGACGGTGCCTGTCCGCTCGGCCCGTGGATCGTGCCGGCGAGCGAGATCCCCGATCCGCACCGGCTCGGCATCAAGCTCTGGGTCGGCGACGAGCTGATGCAGGACTCCAACACCTCGCAGATGATCTTCAACACCGCCGAGCAGATCGCGATGCTCTCGTCGCGCGTCACGCTCTACCCGGGCGACCTCATCCTTACCGGCACGCCCGCCGGTGTCGGCATGGGCCGCAAGCGCTTCCTCAAGAGCGGCGAGCGCGTGCGCCTGTGGATCGAAGGCATCGGCGAATTCAGCCACAAGGTGACGTAGCGGTCCGCGTCTCACCAGGGAGGAAATGCCCATGATCGACCCGTCGCGCAAGCTTTCGCGTCGCAGTCTGCTGGCAGGCATGATGGTGGCCCCGGCTCTGGCCCCGGCGGCGCGCGCCGCTGAAAGCTCGGCAGTGACCAGCGCCAAAGAGGCGCAAGCCGCGCTGAAAGACGCCAGAGGCACCAAGCTCGTGCTGCTCGGCACCGCAGCCGGCCCGCTGCCGGGCCGCCCGCGGTGCATGACCTCGCACGTCATGCTGAGCAATGGCGCGGCCTATGTGCTCGACTGCGGGTTGGGCGTCACCGACCAGTACGCCCGCACCGGCATTCCGTTCAGCGCGCTCAAGTCGATTTTCATCACTCATCATCACGCCGATCACAACATCGAATACGGACCCCTGCTCATCGTCGGCTGGATCCAGGGTATGCATGCCGATGTGCGTGCCTTTGGCCCGCCGCCGCTGAAGCAGATGACCGAGGACCTCATGCGCGCCTACCGGCAGACGATCGATTTCTGGGCCGAGGATTTCCGCATGACGCCGCTTGGCTCCGTGGGCGTGCAGGAACTGGCGGCGGGCGGTCCGGTGACGCAGGACGACAACGTCAAAGTCTCCGCCGTCATTGTCGAGCATCCGCCGGTCAAGCCCGCGCTCGCCTACCGATTCGACTTCAAGGATCGCTCGATTGCGTTTTCGGGCGACACCGCCGCGTCCGAAGCGGTCGTGAAAATAGCCAAGGGCGCCGACGTGCTGGTTCACGAGGTGATGTACGTGCCGGCGGTGGAGAAATACATCAAAGAGCAGATCGCGAAGGGCCGTCCGGTGAAATACGAGGCCTTCATGGCGCACATGAAGGCCGACCACACGCCTGTCGAAGAAGTCGGCCGCATCGCCCAGGAGGCGGGCGTCAAGACACTCGTCCTCTCACACCTGACGCCGGCGATCGATAGCATCAGCGACAACACCTGGCGCGCGGGCGCGGCGACACATTTCAAAGGCGACATCGTCGTCGGCAAGGATCTGATGGTGTTGTGATCAGCGTGCCGGCGCAGTCGGCTAATCGGGGTCAGGCACCGATTTCCTGGGCGGCACGCCGATTGCTACGTGTCGCTCAACGCACGACCGGAAGGACCGGCATGGCGGCTAGGCAGTGTTTGCTGGTGGCAGCGACCCCGATGGGGTACGTGCACGCCAGGCGGGCCTTGCATCACCGGTTCGACCTCGTGTCCGCCTTCTCCACGCACCAGGCGCTGGCGTCACTCAGGTCCGGCGGCATCGACGCCATCGTCTGCAGCATCCACTTCGACGAGTCGCGCATGTTCGATTTGCTGACCGCGGCGCGCGAGCTCGCGCCGGATACGCCCGTGGTCTGCTGCCGCATCCTGCATAGTCCGCTCAGCCCGCGCGCTATCGAGGCGCTCATCACGACCGTGCAGTCGCTCGGCTGCCGCCAGTTCGTCGATTTCAACGAGTTGTACCGCAGCCAGGGCCAGGACGAGGCCGATCGCCGCTTGTGTGAAGCGGTGGTGGAGTCCGTCGCGCCGACGCCAGAAAGGAAAACCGCCACTACTGGATTGTGATGCGCGCGTCGCGGATCACGCGCGTCCAGCGGGCAGTGTCCTGCCGGATGACCTCCGCCATCGCGCTCGGCGTGTTGCCGACGGGCTCGGCCTGCAATTCGGTGAGCAAGCGCGTGAAGTCCGGCTCGCGCACCGCGCGCCCGACCGCGGCCGATAGCTTCTCGGCGATCACGCCCGGCGTTCCCGGCGGCGCGGCGAGCGCCATCCAGGTCTCCGAGCGAAAGCCCGGCAGCAGTTCCGTGATCGCCGGCACCTCGGGGAACGCGGCGACGCGCTGCTCGCCGCCCACGCCGAGGAGCCGCAGCTTCCCGCTCTTCACGTGCGGCATCGCGGTGATCAGGTTGTCGAACATGAGCTCGACCTGGCCGCCGAGGAGGTCGGTGATCGCGGGCGCCGTGCCTTTGTACGGCACATGCAGCAGATCGATGCCGGCCATCGACTTGAAGAGCTCCGCCGAGAGATGCGAGCTCGTGCCGTTGCCCTGCGAGGCGATCGCGAGCGCGCCGGGCCGCTCGCGCGCGGCGGCGATCACCTCCGTGATGCTCGTGGCGCGGAGCTTCGGTCCAGCCAGCAGTACGTTCGGATAGGTGGCGATGATGCTGATCGGTACGAACCGCGCCGGATCGAACGCGAGCTTGTAGAGCAGGGGGTTGATCGTCAGCAGATGCGGCGGCGAGGCGAGCAGGGTGTAGCCATCCGGCTCGGCGCGCGCAACGTACTCCGCCGCCAGATTGCCGCCGGCGCCGGCACGGTTCTCCACCACGAACTGTTGCGCCAAGCTCGCCGTCAGCTTCTCGGCCGTCAGGCGGCTGAGCAGATCCGCCGTGCCGCCGGGCGGGAACGGCACGATGATGCGCACCGGCTTGCTCGGATACGCCTGTGCGGCAGCACCCACCGAAGCGGTGGCAAGCGCGAGTGCGATTAGCAGCCGCAAATGATTACGACCCCGGGTCGGAATTCAGCGCTTGGAGCTCGGCGTACACGTCGGCGTCGATCTCGAGCGCCTCGCGACTGCGAGCGGCGTTGCGCGCGCCCCGCTCCCCCGGCATCAGGATCTCGCCGTCGGCGGGCAGCTTGCGCAGCGCGGCGCTGAGGCGGCGCACCTCGCGGCGGAAATCGGCGAGCGGCAGGAAGCGCTGCACGTCGAGCGCGATGACGAGCCCGTTCTGCTTGTGGCGGCCGCGCCCCTCGAGCGCTTCGGCAAGGATCGGGTTACCGGTGAGGAGGCTCGCGAGGCACTCGGACATCAGCGCGAGGCCCGAGCCCTTCGGCCCGCCGAGCGGCAGCGGGATCGCCGCCCGGCGCGAATCGGCGGTCGGCGTACCGTCGGCGGCGAGCGCCGCGCCCTCGGCAATCGGCGCGCCGGTGGCGCGAGCGCGCATCAGCGCGCCCATGGAGATGAGGCTCGATGCCATGTCGAGCGCGAGCGGCTCGTCCTCGCCCGGCACGGCGATCGAGAGCGGCGCGGTGCCGACGCTCGCCGCGCGCGTCCCGTGATATGCCATGAGCGGTATCGAAGCGACGAGCGCGACCGCGGCGAAGCCGTCGCGCGCCGCGTGTTGCGTGTAGTAGCCGAGCGCGCCCGTGTGCGTGGTGGCCCTCGCGAGCGCGACACCAACGCCGGCGTTGCGCGCCTTGTCGCAGGCCGCGCGCACGGCTTGCATCATCGCGACCGCGCCGGCCGCGCGATCGCACTCGAGCACCACCGCCGCGGGCGTCTCGAGCGTCGCCTTGATTACCGGACGCGGGTTGAGATCGCCTCTGCGGATGAGCTCGACATAGCGCGGCGCGCGCATGACGCCGTGCGTGTCCATGCCGCGCATTTCCGCCCATACGAGCGCGTCGGCGACGAGCGCCGCGTGCTCGGCGCTCATGCCCTGCCGGGCAAAGACATCGCGCACCAGCGCCGCCAGCCGCGCCGGCGCGACCTTCTCGCTCATCGCGCCGGAAAGTGCTGCGCGAGCCAGTCGCGCACGAGGTCGACGACCAGGCGATTGCCCTCGTTGAAGATGAAGTGGTCGGTGCCGGCCACAAGGTGGAGATCGGTCGGCTGGCCAGCATGCAAAAACAAGTCGATGGATTGCTCGGTCGGCGTCACCGTGTCGTGCGCCGGATGGACAAGGAGCAGCGGCCGCGGCGCGATGCGGCCGACGACGTCGTTCGCGCGGAACGCGAGCATGCTCTCGACCACCTCGAACGGGAACTCGAGGATCGAGCCCGCCGCGAGGTGCTGGCGCAGCTCCGGCTTGATCGGCACGATGTCGAAGCGCGGCACCAACATGCTCTCGCCGCGGCTCGCGCGCCGGCGGCCTTCGGCCAGCATGGCTTCGAACTTCGCCCAGGCCTCGGGCGACTCGTGCTGCCTGCGGAATTTCTTGACGCCGTCGCCCCAGCCGCCCGAGGACACGCACGCCGCGAAGCGCGGCTCGACGCCGGCGGCGTAGACCGCCACCGCCGCGCCGAAGCTGTGGCCGTAGACGCCGATGCGCTTGGCATCGACTTCCGGCCGGTCCATCAGGAACTCGAGCGCGGCACGCGCGTCCTGCACCTGCTCGAGGCAAATGACCCGGCCGCGCACGCCTTCGCTCTCGCCGCAGCCGCGGAAGTCGAAGCGCAGCGCGACGTAGCCGAGGCTCGCGTAGAGCTCGGCCGCGATACGCATGCCCTCGCTCTCCTTGCGGCTGCCGAAGCCGTGCAGCACGAGGAAGGCGGGGCGGCGCTCGCCGCGCTTGTAGTCTGCCGGCAGATGGAGCAGTCCCGCGAGCTTCACGCTGCCGGAAATGAATTGCACGCGCTCGGTCATGCATGCCAGCATAAACCATGCGGCTGTTCGGTCTCGCTCTGGTGCTGCATCTCGGCGTCGCGCTCGCCCAGCCGTGGCCGGCGAAGCCGCTCAAGCTGGTGACGCCGTTTCCGCCCGGCGGCTCGGCGGATGTCATCGCGCGCCTCATCGGCCAGTCGCTCGGCGAGCAGCTCGGCCAGCCGGTGGTGATCGACAACCGGCCGGGCGCCGGCGGCGTGGTGGGCAACGAGTACGCCGCCAAGCAGCCGCCCGATGGCTACACGCTGCTGCTCATCACCGGGGCGTATCCCGTGCAGGCGGCGATGCTGAAGTCGCTGCCGTTCGATCCGCTCGCGGACATCGCCATGGTGTCGCTCGTCACGACCTATCCGTTCGTGATCAGCGTGCGGCCCGATTCACCGTTTGGCACGCTCGGCGAGCTCATCGCCTACGCCAAGGCGAACCCCGGGAAGCTCAATTACCCATCCTCCGGCATCGGCACCGTGCACCATCTCTCAGGCGAGCTGCTGAACGCCATGGCCGGCATCGAGATGGTGCACGTGCCGTTCCGCGGCGGTGCGAGCCCGCTCAACGAAGTGCTCGGCGGTCGCGTCGACCTGCTGCTGGAAGCGATTACGCTCACCATCGGCCAGCTCCACGCGGGGAAGCTGCGAGCGCTCGCGGTGACCTCCGCGGGCCGCTGGCCGGCGCTGCCGGACGCGCCGACGGTAGCGGAGACGGTGCCCGGCTACGAAGTGAATTCGTTCATCGGCCTCGGTGCGACCGGCCGCACGCCGGAGCCGATCATCGAGCGGCTGAATGAGGAAGTGCGCAAGGCGCTCGCCACGCCGCAGACGCACCAGCGCCTGGTCGAGCTCGGCGGCGCACCGGGCGCGAGCACGCCTGGCGAAATGCGCGCTTTCATCGAGCGCGAGATCGCCAAATGGCGGCAGGTAATATCGCTGCGCAAAATCGAGCGGCAGTAAGCGAAAAAAGCCATTGCGCTCGCGCGCGCAATCCGGTGCCATGTCGCCATGGCGCTGAAGCTTCGCTGGCTCGTCGTGCTCGCGTCGACGGCCCTCACCATCATGCTGCGCGGCCGGCGGCCGGCGCCGGGACGCTTTACGCGCCGGATCTATGTGACGCGGGCCGGAACGCGCTTCTACAGACTGTATCTCCCGGCGTGCTACCGCGGCCAGTCGCTGCCCCTGCTCGTGATGCTGCACGGCTGCAAGCAGACGCCGGAGGAGTTTGCCGCCGGCACCCGCATGAACAGGCTCGCCGACGAATACGGCTTCATCGTCGTCTATCCCGCGCAGGCCTGGCGCGCGAACGTCGAGCGCTGCTGGAACTGGTTTCGCACACAGGACCAGCAACGGGAGCGCGGTGAGCCGGCGCTCATCGCCGGCATCACACGGCAGGTGATTGCGCGCTATCGCGCGGATCCAAGGCGGGTGTACATCGCCGGCCTTTCCGCCGGCGGCTCGATGGCGGCGATCATGGCGGCGACCTATCCGGATCTCTATGCGGCGGTCGGCATCCACTCCGGCCTGCCGTACGCTGCGGCACGCGGCGCGGCGACCGCGGCGGCGGCGATGCGCTGGAAGCGCCTCGGCGCGGCTGCGCCGCCGCCGGCGATTCCGACCATCGTGTTCCACGGCGATGGCGACACCACCGTGCACCCGAGCAATAGCGAATACGCCGTGCGGCCGTCGATCAGCGAAGAGGGCAGGGCCGGCGGCCGCCGCTACACGCGCAGTGCGTTTTACGACGGCGTGCCGTTCGAGCACTGGCTCGTCCATGGTGGCGGGCACGCCTGGTCGGGCGGCAATGGCGAAGCAGCCTTTACCGATGCCAAAGGCCCGGACGCCGCGCGCGAGATGCTGCGCTTCTTCTTCTCAGCCGAGCGGGCCGAGGCGCGGCTCGCCCAGAAGGCTGTCGCTTAGGTCACCCGTTCGTCCGCGCTTTACTAGATGTAACCATGTATGTTACGATAAGCTGTGAGTGCAAACAGCCGCATGACGGTGGCGATCCATGTGCTTTCGTACTTGATGGAAGCCGACAAGAAGCGCGTCGCGCCAGTGACATCGGATGAAATAGCACGCAGCGTGGCGACGAACCCGGTCGTGATTCGGCGAATGCTGGGCGCGTTGCGGAGGGCAGGCATGGTATCGAGCCAACGAGGCGCGAACGCAGGCTGGCGGCTTGCGAAGCCGGCAGGCTCCATCACCTTGCTGGATGTTTACCGAGCCGTCGAGCCGGGCCGCTTGTTCGGTCTCCACGCTTCGCCGCCAAATCCGAATTGTCGAATCGCCAGGGGTCTAAAGCCGGCACTTAACCGGATCTATGACCAACTCGAGGCTCACCTCGAGCAGCAGCTTTCCCGGACGACGGTAGCTGAAGTCTTAGTCGCGCACTAATGCGAATGCAAACGGCCGCGAAACGGACTCCGGCGGCTGCGAATGTAACCATTATTGTTACAAGAAGGGAATCTTGCCTGTGAATTACCGTCTGTTGGTTCTAGCGCTTGGCACGTTCGCGATCGGCACGGACAGCTACGTCGTGGCCGGCATCCTGCCCGCCGTTGCGCAATCGTTCGATACGAGCATCTCTGCGGCGGCGCAGATGGTTTCCGTCTACGCGGCATCCTATGCCTTGCTGACGCCGGTCATGGCGACGCTGACAGCAGGCTGGTCCAGGCGTCGAGTGCTGATTTTCGGCCTCGCCGCCTTTATCGCCAGCAACGTGCTGACCGCCTGCGCTCCTTCCTTGCTGATCGCGCTCGCGAGTCGCGCAATCGCCGGCCTCGGCGGCGCGACGTTTTCTCCCACGGCGAGCGCGGTAGCTGCGGCGCTTGTAGCGCCGCAGCACCGCGGCCGTGCGCTGGGCATTGTGCTGGCCGGTCTCAGTGCCGCAACGGCGCTCGGTGCACCGTTGGGGACCATGATCGGCAGTCTGGGCAACTGGCGAGCAACATTGTGGATGGTGGCGGCGCTGGCTACGCTTGCTGGCGCGGGTCTGCTTGCGCTGGTTCCCGAGACGGCAAAGCCGCCGCATACGACACTGGCCCAGCGGCTCGCTCCCTTGGCCATGCCAAGAGTCATTGTCATGCTCGCAACGACGTTCATCGTCATGCTCGGCGTATTTCTCGTCTACACGTACATCAGCGTCGTGTTCAAGCACGCGACGCACGGCAGCGGCGCGGCGCTTGCTGTGCTGATATCGGTGTGGGGCATCGGGGCGACGATCGGCAGCTTGAGCGCAGGTCGGCTCGCGGATCGCTTCGGGAACAGAACGGTGCTCAACAGTGCCGTCGCTTTGCTGACCACCGACTTTCTGCTTCTTCCCTGGACCGGCACCACCTTCGCTTCTGCAGCGATCGCGCTGGCCGTGTGGGGTGTCTGTGGCTGGGGCTTCGTAGTGTGTCAGCAGCATCGCTTCGTCAGCATGAACAGCGCATGGGGCCCGATCCTGCTGGCGCTTAATGCTTGCGCCATCTACCTCGGCATCGCCGCTTCGGCCGCGTTGGGCGCAGTTGCATTGGACGGTCTGGGCGCGCGGTACTTGCCAGTGCTCGGGGCGCTGCTGATTGCCGTCGGCGGAGTTCTGGCCGAAGCGTTTCAGCAGCTCAATCGGCCGGCCACCGGTGGCGTGTCGATACGAAGCTGATTGCTCCAACGCTGCCGATATTCCCGCTGACCGGTCTGGTTTCGCGGCCGGAATAGCATGGACAAGCAAGCGGTATTGGCGAGTGAGTCGCCTTAAAGGCACTCACTTGACCAAAAGGAGTGACGCCCACATGAAATCCACGATGCTCGCTGTTTTGCTCACGGCGGTCGCTGTTTCGGCCTGCAGCTCCGCCCCCAAAGTGAAGGGCCCGTTCGCGCGATCGGCGCAGGGCACCGAGACCCAGACCGACGCCAGCCTCGATAACGCGCCGCAGGCGGACCCAAGCCCCTTCCCGGTGCAGACGCCCTTCGGCAACTGATCTGCGAAGAACGAAAGGTCGCCGCCCCCGGGCGGCGACCCTCGCTTCGGCTATAGCCGAGCGCCTTCGGGCTCGCGGCGTCCCCGAGCTCGCGCTACTTCGCTGCCGGGTTGCCTCGTCCCGCATCGGTATCCAACGCTTGCTTGTCGATGCACTCGCCGGACGCAAGCTGCTTGCTGCGCGCGAACCTTTCCGCTCGTTCTCTTGCTTCCTCGGCGCGCGGGTTGGGCTCCGATGGGTCGCCGGCAGCGAAGCGCCGCAGGCCGCCTTCGACCTCGTACCACGCGGGTCCCACGCCATGCCAGCGATGGGTGGAATCCTCGCCTGCGAACACGCTACTGCCGAGCACGGCCAGCGCGGTGCCAAAAAAGAAGATGGTGTAACGCTTCATGGTGTCGCTCCTTCGCCTTGAGGGGTTCAAAAGCTGTACTGCGCGGAAAACTGCAATCGATTGAGGCTGCCGCGATCGCCGCCGACCACGGTGCGCTGCGCATGGATGTACTCGACGCCCAGATTCACGGCGGGCAGCGGGCTCCAGATCAGATTCGCGTGTTGCGAGCGGTCTGATTGGTTGATGCCCGCTGCGGTCCCCGCGGGCGGAGTGGAGTTGCTGGCGGAGTACTCGACCGTGGAGCGCAACGCGGCCGTCCAGAAGTGCCGGAAGGCGATATAGCCGCTGCTCTGGTGCGCGAGATGCAGCGCGCGGTCGGCCGCGAGGTAGCCATCCGGGAAGAAAGCTCCCACCTGGTAGCGGCCGATGGCGTTGCCAACGTTGACGTTGAAGCGCAGATCATCGCGCCTGCCGGTCGGAACGATGCCGGTGAAGGCGAGGCCGCCGCCCCACTTGCCGCTGTTCGCCCCGAGCGCCGCCGAATCGACATGGACGTTGCGGACGAGCGCGCCGGCCGAGTAAGTGGCGCCGCCGACGGTGCGTCGCACGCGCGCGGTGAAATCGGGCGAGTGGTCGCTATCGGAGCGAAACAGCGCCGCATTGCCCGGCACGGCGATCAACGATTCCGGGTTCTCGGCAGAAACCGACCAGTCGCCATGCGCGAACTTCTCGGTCCATCGCACCTGCGCCTGGCGCACGAAGATTTCGCCAACGGGGCCGCCGAAGTCGAGCGTCTCGATGTACGTCTGCTCGTCGAAGAAGTTGGTCCACGTCTGCCCCGCGAGCAGCTTGCCGAGCGTGCCGTAAGCGTGGCGCACGCGAAGGCCATTCGAGTTGGTCGACGACTCGTTGCCGTCGGCACCGAAGAAATCGCCCTCGATGTAGGTCGTCAGGTCGCCGTAGCTCGTCGGCGTGCTGGTGCCGAGCGCGAGGCGCGTCTGGCGCGCGTGGAATGTCACCTGGTCGGTCTTGTGCTCGCCCGCGGTCGGGCCGACCGGAATCAGGCTCGGAACGAGCTGCTGGTCGCCGACACTGTCGACGCCCGCGCTGACGTCGCTCCAGATCGCGTCGAGCTTGACGTAGCCGCGAATGGTCAGCGTGGTATCGGAGCCGGGCGCCTTGAACGACTGGTCCGCGCGCGCCATCGGACTGGCCGCGATCAGCGATGCGAGCGTCATGGCGCTCAGGAGGTACTTCGAAGTTAGAACTTGCTGAATGGCGTCCATCGACTTGGCTCCTTGGTGGGGTTGCTCGAGGAACCAATACCGACGGGGCGCTGCGTCTTATTTCCGAATCGCCTCCGTGTTTCGTCTGCCCGATTGCCGGGAATATCGGCGAGGTGGCCGGAGTATCTCGGAGTGAGTGCGGGCAATGACGCTGCCCCTCCCCAGCGGTTCGCCGCACTCGCTAGACGGCGCCTTCGGGCGCCGTCTTTTTTTGGGCACGCTGACTCTTACGAGCTCTGCGTGAGGAGCAGGCGGACGTCGTGAACGATTGAGTCGGCGGTTGCTTGCGGAGAGACGACGAGGCGCAGGCGACCGCTCGCGTCGAACAGGAAGACCGGGATCGAATGGTGTTCGCCGGCTGCGACCTTGAATTCGTCCGTTGTTCGCGAAGTTGCCGCAGCATCTCCGTATAGGCCGAGAAAGTCCTCGTCGAACGCGCGCACGTACTTCCTCAGCGCGCCGCGCGTGTCGTGCCTGGGGTCGACGGTGACGAACAGTCCTTGCACGCGTGCGCCATCCTTCCCCAGGAGACGGACAGCCTGTCCGAGCGTCGCCATGGTGGTCGGGCAGACGTCGGGGCAGCGCGTATATCCGAAATACAGTGCAACGACCTTGCCGCGGAAATCGGCGAGCTCGTGCGACTCGCCGTCGTCACCGGTCAGATGAAAATTCCGGCCCCACGAGACGCCGGTGATGTCCGTCGCGTCGAATTGCAGCATCTGCGGATCGGGGCGCAAGGCCGCCAGGGTGACAAAGGCACCGGCGATGATGGCGGCCACCATCGCGAGCGCCAGCAACCAGCTAAGAATGTGCAGCCAAAACGAGTCGGGTTTGAGCGGGGTCATGCTCGCTATACCCCGCCGGGCGAGCGTTTATTTCTGCTGCCGGTTACTCCAGTCCTCGCGCTGCAAGACGACCCGATACCCGTCGCGGTCCTGGAAGGTGCGGCCGCGAAGATCCCAGTAGGGATTGAACGGCGCTACTTGCTCAAAACCGGCGGCGAGCATGCGCTCGCATGCGGCGTGCCATTCGGATGCCGAGGGCAGGTAGAAGACGATGAGGTCTTCAGCGGTGGGCGTTGGCTGCACCACGTGATTGCGGCAATAGGTGAACTCGAGGTGATAGTCCGCGCCCGCCGCGCCGAGCATGACGCCATCGAATCCCGCGTGATCCTCGAAGCGCCCGATGACGCGCAAGCCCGGGCCCCGACAGTACATGTCCGTAGCCCGCGCGAGGTCGCTGACCGGCCGCGCGATTCGCAGGTGGTGAGGCACGGACTACCTCGCGCTTGCGTACGCCTCCGCGAATGTCTGCAGCTCGGCGGCGTTCACGTCCGAGATCGCCCAGAAGTTCATGCCGCCGCTTCTCCAGCGCAGCACGTTATAGCCATGCTTCGCGAGCGCCTGCGGTCGAGCATCGCCGGACTGCTCCTCCGGCCAGACGAACAGGTTGATGACGTGCTGGCGATAGCGGTAGACGAGCGCGGCCACGGCCCGGTTGTCGAGATAGTCGAGCCGGCCGCCGGCGAGCGCGAAGCCCGCCGCCGCGAGGTCCGGGACCGGCGGCGAGAAATCGAGCTTGCTGCTGAGCCACGGCTTCACCGTGTGCTGATCCGAGCTCGCTACCTCGATGAGGTGGCTCGTCACGATGGAGCGCGCATGGCCGGCGACGACCTGCTCCGCCAGGGGATCGCCCGCGGAGAGGCCCGCATATTGGATCGCCGCGGTCCACGAAATGAGCGCCGCCGCCGCCGCGACGGCACCCATCGGCAGCCAGCGGCCCCATTGCGGCCACTGCCAGCGCGGCCGGGAGATGGTTGCCGGCGCGTGGGCAATTCCAAGTCGCGTGCGAATGCGCTCCGCCAGTTCAGCCGGCGCGCCGTGACGGTAGTCCGCATGCCTGCGAATGCCGACGCGCAGCGCGGCGAGCGCAGCGAACGAGGCCTTGCAGGTCGGGCAGGAGCTCAGATGCTGATCGATGGCCGCAGTGCTCGGCCGATCGAGCTCCTGATCGAGATAGGCATGCAGGCGGCTGAGGGTTTCGGTGCAGTCCATGTCACGACTCCGCGGTAGGTCGCAGATGTTGCAGCAGCAGCTTGCGCGCGCGTGCCAGCCGCGACATCACCGTACCGATTGGCACGCGCGCAATAACGGCGATCTCCTTGTACGGAAGATCTTCCATCTCCCGCAGCACGATGACTTCCCGGAACTCCTCCGGCAGCCGGTCGAGCGCGGCGTTGACCAGCCGGCGCGCGTCGCGCTGCTGCAGTAACCGATCGATCGAGCCAAGCGGGCTCTCGAGGTCGGTGTTCTCGTGCTCGCCGGCGAGCATGCTTTCTTCGTCGAAAGGCACGCTGGTGCCTTCGCCCTTGCGCTTCGTGTACCAGGTGTAAAAGGTGTTGCGCACGATCGCGAACAGCCAGGCGCGAGCGCTGTCGCCCTGGAAGGTATCGAGTGACTTGAACGCGCGCAGGCACGCCTCCTGGACGACATCCTCGGCGTTGCGCTCGTCGCGTGTAAGCCAGCGCGCGAAGTCATAGGCCGCATCGAGATGCGGCACGAAGATCTGCTCGAATTTCCGGGCCCTGCTGCGCTCGTCCAAGGCTAGAGGTTCCACTTCGTTTCTTGTCGATTGTCCGGCGCTTGGCGCCTTCTGCGCCAACACGCCAGCAAGTGCATGAACGTCGCCCATACGCGCTATACCGGGCCGGCTCGCCATTTATTCCCGGGAATATCCGGGCAGCGCCTTGGGTATCTGCGGCGTAGACGGACTTTACTTCATCGAACCGCAACCAGGAGATACACGAATGGCGACTCGAATCGCACGACGCGACTTCCTCAAGCTGGCCGGCCTCGGCAGTGTCGGCGTAGTGCTCGCGTCCGCGCTGCCCGGCGTGGTGCGGGCGCACGACGACGACGACTTCTTCTTTCTGCAGCTGTCCGATACGCACTGGGGGTTCGAGGGCGCACCCAACCCCGACGCCAGGGGCACGCTGCCGAAGACCATCCGCTCGATCAACAGCCTCGGGCAGCGGCCGGATTTCATCGTCTTTACCGGCGATCTCACGCATACCACCGATAACCCGGTCGAGCGCAGGAAGCGCCTGTCGGAGTTCAAGAGCATGGTGAGCGAGCTCGACGTGAAGACGATCCGTTTCATGCCGGGCGAGCACGATGCGTCGCTCGACAACGGCAAGGCGTTCCAGGAGTTCTTTGGCGCCACGCACTACACGTTCGACCACAAGGGCGTGCATTTCATCGTCCTCGACAACGTCTCCGATCCCCGCGCCCAGATCGGCGACCAGCAGCTCGCCTGGCTCGCCGCCGATCTCAAGCACCAGCGTGCCGACGCGCCGATCGTGGTCTTCACTCATCGCCCGCTCTTCGATCTCGTGCCGCAGTGGGACTGGGCGACGCGCGACGGGGCGAAAGCGATCGAGCTGCTGATGCCGTACAAGAACGTGACGGTGTTCTACGGCCACATCCATCAGGAGCACCATCACATGACGGGACACATTGCGCACCACGCCGCCAAGGGGCTGATGTTCCCTCTTCCGGCGCCGGGCTCGCAGCCCAATCGCGCACCGCTGCCTTGGGACCCGGCGGCGCCTTACAAGGGACTCGGCTTCCGCGGCGTCGAGGCGGACCTGGACGAAGCGCGCTACGCGATCACCGAATTTCCCGTGGTGAAGGCCTGAGCCATGAACATCAACTTCAGAACCATGCGTCTCGGCGCGGCGGCGACGATCCTCGCGCTCGGCTCAACGCTGGCCTACGTCGCGGTACACGCGGCGCCGCGCCCGAAAGTCATCAAGATCAGCGCCAAGCGCTTCGACTACACGCCTGGCAACCTCACGTTGAAGAAAGGCCAGCCCGTGGTTTTCGAGCTCGCGAGCCGCGACGTGATGATGGGCTTCAACGTGCCGGACTTGAAAGTGCGCGGAGACATGATCCCCGGAAAGGTCACGCGGGTGCAGGTCATTCCCGACAAGACCGGCACCTTCACGTTCTTCTGCGACATCTTCTGCGGTACCGGCCACGAGGAGATGCACGGCAGCATCACCGTGGTCGATTAGTGAAAGGAACCCACGAACATGAAAGGCAGCATGATGGTATTGACGCTTGCGCTCGCCGCATGCACCTCGTTTCCCAGCAAAGACCGGCTCGTCACCGACCGCGAGATCGCCCGGCTGCATCCCGGCGCTTCGCGGGACGAGGTGCTTGACTTGCTCGGCGCGCCGCGGCGCGTGGAATCGCCGCCGCGCCTCGAGCGCGAAGTCTGGACCTACAAGACGCTGAACGCGGAAATCTGGCGCACGCAGCTCGCCGTGCAGTTCTCGCGTGATGGCGTCGTGCGGGAAATCCTGCTGATCGACGACCCGGTAATCAGCCGCGGCTGAGGTGCCATGACACTCGAACACCCTTTGGCCGCGTCGTGCGTGCTGCTGAGCTCTGGTTGCGCGGCCTTGTCTCCCGACTGCGCCCAGAACTGGACCGAGTCGGGCCAGCGCCACGGTCGCCTTGGCGTCCAGCCCTGGGACGTGCAATACGCCGCCGCGTGCGGCAACCGGTTCGAGCGGCCCGCCCAACCTGGTTCTTAACTCGAGGAACACCATGCCTGCATTGATCGCATTAGCTGCATTCTTGTCTTTGAACGCCTGGGCGCCCCAGCCGCCGTCGCGGCCCGAAGCGAGCTTTTGCCAGTGGCGCGGCGGTCAGGACGACGATACCGGGCGCCCTGTGCTCTGGCCGTCAGCGCGTTGCGGCGATGATCGAAAGTGAGCTTGCTCGCCTCGTGCGTGCGGTGCTCGTCTGGGAGGCGGGCATGACTTCAACGCCGCACTGCTCGATGCCATGACGCCGGATGCACTTCTAGTGCTCGACCCACGATTCTTGCCGCCAGCGTCGAGATGGACGGCGTCGGCCTGCGGGCGGCTGTGACAGGTGCCTGCAAGTTTGATTACAGCACTATGCAAGCACTCTTAAGCCTCGGACCTCGAACTATTGATGCCCATCAACATACGCCATCGCACGCTTGATGCCGATCAAGGTGCGTGTTCGAGGCGAGTGTTTCCCTTCGGTGAAAGAAGGAGGGAAACATGCGAATCGCCCAACTGCAACTTCCGTGGGGACTGCTCGGAGCATCATTCAGCGTCCTCGTCGCCTTTAGTCCCGCGGCGCACGCGGTGCCGAGCTTCGCGCGCCAGACCGGCATGGCGTGCCAGGCATGCCACACGGTGTTTCCGGAGCTCACGCACTTCGGACGGATGTTCAAGGCGAACGCCTACACGCTGGACAACCTGAAGCAGCTGCGCGGCATGACGCAGGATCGCGAAGAGCTGCTGTCGATCGGCCAGCAGCCGCCGATCTCCGCGATGGCGCAGGTGTCGTACACCAAGACGAAAAAGCCGCTGCCCGATAGCAGCGGCATCGACGGCGCCGCGCAGAACGGCACGGTCTCGTTTCCCCAGGCAGCGAGCCTGTTCTATGCCGGAAAAATCGCGCCGCAGCTCGGGGGCTTCATTCAGCTGACCTACGACAACGCCGCGAACGTGATCCACATCGACAACACCGATGTGCGCTTCGCCGGACACCGGCTCGACACGCGCGACCGCGACTTCGTGTTCGGCGCGACCGTCAATAACAACCCGACAGTCCAGGACTTGTGGAACGGCACGCCTGCGTTCGGCTTCCCCTATACGGCCACCAATGCGGCGCTGACGCCGCTTGCGCGCACGCAAATCGACGGCACGCTCGGGCAATCGGTAGCAGGCCTGGGCGGCTACTTGATGTGGAACGAGTCGCTCTATGCGGAGCTCAGCTTCTATCGGTCGGCGAAGCAGGGCTTCACGCATCCGGTAACAGGTGCTGCCGGTCCGCTCGACTCGACGGCGGACGACGTGATCAGCGGTCCGGCCCCCTACTGGCGCATCGCCTATGAGCACCAATGGAGAGGAAGCTCGATCGAGATCGGCGCGTACGGCATGAGCGTCGACCTCTTTCCGGGCGGAGGTACGCCGCTCGCCGGCGCGACGAACCACTTCCGCGACCGGGCCATCGATGCGCAGTATCAGTTGGTCGGCGACCTTCACTCGGTGACGGTAGCCGGCACGCGTATCCACGAATCGATGACTCTCGACGCCGCCTTCGCCGCGGGCGCTGCAGCCAACCCGACCAACACTCTGACGACGTCGCGCCTATGGGCTACGTACTACTACCGCCGCATGTATGGCGCGACGCTCGGCTTCTTTTCCACGACCGGCAGTACCGATGCGCTGCTCTATCCGCCGATCAACGGGTTCGCGACCGCCGCGCTGCCGGCCTGCGCCGGACCGACGCCGCCGTCGGCGTGCGGCGTCGCCGCCAGCGCGAACGGCAGCCCCGATACGCGCGGCTGGATCGCCGAGCTGAATTACGTGCCGTGGATGAATACCAAGTTTTCGCTGCAATACACGGCGTACAGCAAGTTCAACGGCGGCAGCAGCAATTACGACGGCTTCGGCCGCAATGCTTCGGACAACGACACGCTTTTCCTGCTTGCCTGGTTCGCCTTCTGAGGAGCGACCATGAAGATCTTCTTAGTCGGTAGCGCATGCTGGATGCTCGCTTCTTTCATCGGCACGGCGTCCGCGCAGGTCGCCGATCCGTCGGAAAATGAGGCCGCGCGTCGGGTAGCGGTCGGCACCTGTGCCGTCTGCCACGGGCCGCGCGGCAACAGCGACACGCCCAAGTTCCCGAAGCTCGCCGGACAGCGTGAAGGCTATCTCGCCGGGCAGCTCAAGGCCTTCCGCGACCAAACGCGTGGCGACGCCGACGCGATCGCCTATATGTGGGGAATGGCGGGACCGCTTTCCGATGGAATGATCGCCGCGCTCGCTCGCTACTACGCTTCGCAAACAGCCGCGCCGGGACGTCCCGCGAATACCGCCCTCGTCGCCCAGGGGCGCGAGATCTACATCAAGGGTGTCGCCTCGGAGAACATCCCCGCGTGCGGTACTTGCCACGGCGGGCGCGCCGAGGGCGCGGGCGATTTCCCACGGCTCGCGGGCCAGCACGCCGAATACCTGATCAAGCAGCTTTACTCGTTCCGCAACGAGTCGCGTAACGTGGCAGTGATGCACGGCGTGGCGAAAGAAATGAAGCTGCCCGAAATGCAGGCGGTCGCCGCATATCTTGAGTCGCAATGATCCGGGCGTGGCTCGCGGCGCTGGCGTGCGCGCAGTCGTGCGCCGCCTTAGCGCAGTCCGATGACCCGGCAGCGCTGCGTCGCGAAGTGGATGAGCTCAAGGCGCGCGTGAGCGCCATAGAAAGGCGGCTTGGCGAACCGGTGGTCGCGACGGCGTCCGATCCGAGCGGATGGGCGAAGGTCGACCGCGGCATGACGCAAGCGGAAATCAAGGGTTTGCTCGGGGAGCCGCACAAAGCCTTCGACCTCGACGGCAGCCGCGTCTGGTATTACAGCTACCGCGGCGGCGCCGGTTCGGTGTTCTTCGACTCTGCCGGCCGCGCTTCCAGCTTTCAGAGGCCGAGCGGCGTGCGCTAGCCGAGCGGGCCGAGGTACGGCTCGCCGAGAAAGCTGTCGCTCAGTCCGCCGACGCTCGCCGGCCAGTTGGCGTTGTCGATCTTCGGCCGCAGGTGCGCCGGCCTCGGTTTGCCGTCCCAGCCGATCTGCTCCATGTAGTAGTAGAGCTGGAACGCGAAGCCGTCCGGGTCGATCGCCAAGGCGCTGTAATCGATGCCTGGGAAGAGCTCTGGCGGCTGCAACTCGATTTTCACGCCGGCACCGCGCAGAAAATCGATCGCGTCGCGCAGCTGCTTGTAGCTGCCGAGCTGCAGGCCGAATGACATGAGCGTGGTATGCGGGCTGAGCTCGAGCTCGGCGCGCAGCGCCACGGGATAGAGCGCCATGCTGTGGTGCTCGGTGTTCGCGCGCAGGAACACGCAGCGATGGCCGCGATAGTCGATTTCCTCGGTCACGGTGAGCCCGAGGTCATCGCGGTAGAACGAGACCATCGCCTCCATGTCGGTCGCAAACAAGCGCACCGGTCCGTGGCGCACGATCTTGAACGGCCGCGCGAGCAGGATGCCGCCGACATCGTACTTCTCCGCGCCGGTCTCGGCTGCGCGCAAGCCTTTCTCGATCGGGATGCCCTCGGCGCTCGCCTGCAGTACCTCGGCGAGCTCGGACTTGTGCGGCAGCTCGGGGGGCTTGGCGTAGCGCACGCCGTACATCTCGCGCGGCTTGGAATAGCCGTCCCAGCCGATCTGTTCGATGCCGTAGTAGAGCTCGTTGGTATGGCCCTCCGGATCCGGCGGATAGAAGTGCCAGTTCGAGCCGGGCAGGTCGCGCCCGGCGCGGCGGATCGGCTTGCCGCGCGCGCTGAACCAGTCGAAGGCGTCCGACACTTCCTGCAGCGAGCCCACCTGCCAGGTGATCTGGTTCACCGTGCCTTGCGGCCGCGTCGCCCAGGCATTCAGCGCCTGGTAGGCGCCCTTCGGGAAGAAGACGAAGGAATGGTGATCGGTCCCATGGCGCGCGAAGTAGCCCACCGTTGGCCCGACGTTCGCGCGCTTGTCCTCCGGCAGGCGCTGCGCGAAGTCGAGCGGGTCGGACACGCGGAAGCCGAGCAGCCGGCAATAGAAATCCTTGCTGCGCTCGGGCTCCGCGACGTTGACGCCGAAGTGGCCGAGCCGCCGGATGCGGAACGGCCGCGGCCAGCGCACCCCGCCGATGTCGAAATCGCCTTGCTGGCTCATATCTGCCGATAATTGTATGCATCCCGAAAGGAGGCTTGTCATGCGCTACATCCCGTTCTGCCTGGTGGTACTGGCTGGTTGCGCCGTCACGCCCGAAAAAATGCGAAGCATGCCGATCGCCGAGGTTTGCTACACCGGCATGGTCGAGCCCGACAAGCAGCAGATGGCCGCCGACGAAGTGCGCCGGCGCAACGAGGATTGCGCGAAGCACAAGGCGGAGATCGATCAAATCCGTGACCAGGAGATGCGCGCTGGCGGCGACATCGGCGGAGTGCCGACCACGGGACGGCAGAGCGGCGGCGGCATGGGGGGGATGGGCCGCGGCTACTAAGACTAATTCCGGGACGGAGCCCGAACTCCATCGGGGACGTAGCCCGAAATAGATCGGGCTCCGTCCCCGAATTCGTCATAGCAGGCTGCCGCGCGGCGCGAGCGCCGCGGCGAGCGTCACGGCGTTGATGTCGGCGTGCGCCGTCCAGGTCGGCCCGGCCTGGTTCGCCGGCTGCAGCCAGAACTCCTCCAGCGCCGCGGCAAGCGGCACATGGCGCTCGAGCAGCGCGACGTCCGCACATTCGCCGAGCGGTGCCACGGCATGCAAGCCGAGCGCGAGGCCGAGTTCGCGGAACGCGAGGCGCCGCGCGGCGCGCAGGCCGACAAAGCCGTCCTGCGCCACCGCGGCGAGGCTCGCCGCACAGTCTTCGATAGCACGGGCGAAGAGCGGCTGCAGATCGCCGCGTCCCTCGGCCACGAGCTTCGCGAGGCCGAGCGTGTCGAGCAGCAGGCCGCCCGCGCCGAGCGGATCGTTCGTCGCCCACTCGCGGCCCGCGCAAAGGCGCGCGAGCTCGCGCGCCTCGCTCGCGAGGCCCAGCGTCGCCATCACGACCAGGCCGTCGAGCGGATCGTGCATGCCTTGCGTGGCGACGAGCGGCCGCGACAGATCCACGCTCATCTTCCAGTAGATGCCGCCGGGACGGACGAAGTGCTGATGCGCGGCCGCGGCGAGCTCGGTCGCCCAGGCGCGGTAGCGCTCGTCATGCGCGATGCGGCCCGCGCGCTCGAGCGCGTGCATCCAGCGCGTGAGGTAGTGGTAGTACTGGCCGTCGCGATCCCATTCGAGTTGCGGGTCATAGGGCTCGCTCGGCGAGCGCTCGGGCAGGCGCTTGCCGATGCGCAGGCCGCGCGCCGTCGGATGCGCCGCGTCGACATTGTGCGCGCCGAGCACCGCGTGCACCTGCGCGATCAGGCGCGTCGCCAGGTCGAGAAAGCGCGCCTCGCCGCGGCTGAGGTAGAGCCCGAGCCACGTGTACACGGCAAACGCGTCCGTCCACAGATAGCGTCGTGGCGGCGCGGCGGAAACGAGACCGGTCGAATCGGCGAAGGCGTCGAGGATGGCGATGGCCTTGGCTTCGCGTGTCTCCATCGGTAACCCCGTGCAAACGCTATACCGGGTCCCAATTGATGACTGTCACCAATTACTTAGCGACCAGCAACGCGGCGAGCTGGCCGGCGTCGCCGAGCGCTTCCAGCCCGAGGAGCGCGTCGCGCAGTTCGCCCACGCGCTTTGCGGGCAGCGCGCGGCCAGCGAGTTTTTCAAACTTGGCGACGATATCGCCGTCGGCGGCGAAATTCTGGTCGCTGCCGCGCGGCGTTTCCTGCGTCCGTGCAAGGCGCCTGCCATCGCGCAGCTCGACCTCGACGCGCACTTCGTGGCGATGCTTCGCGCCTTTCGCCGTGATCGCCGGATCGGCGAGCACGCTCACCCTTTCAGCGAGCGCCATGCGCCGCGGATCGCGCTCGGCGCCCGGCTCGAACTGCTCGACGAAGCAGTCGCCTTCGAGGAGCAGCGTCGCGACGCAGAACGGCAGGTTGAGCTGCGCGGCGGTCATGCCCGTGGGCTCATACTTCCAGCCGACGTGATCCGCGGTCACCTGCGAGCAGCGCACGGTAATGCGCTCGACATCCGCCGCGCCGAAGCGTTGCTCCGCCTGCAGCGCGCGCAGCGCGTCGAGCGTCGTGTGGTTGCTGGCGACGCAGGCGTAGAACTTGAGCGCCACGCCCATCGTCTGCCACACGTTCCCCAGCCCGGCGGTCAACTCCGCCAGGCGGAAACGGTCCTGCGAGCGCGAAAACGTCGTGCAGAAGCCGCCGTATTCGGCCTCGAACACATTCTCGATGCCCGTGAAGCCCTGTTCGGCGAGCAGCGCGCCGTAGAGCCCGCTCTGCGACGCGCGGCCGGCGTGCATGCGCTTCACCATCGCGCCGTACTGCGCGGCCATCAGGCCCGCCGACTGAGTGCCCGCGATGCCAAGCGCGTGCACCGTCTTCTCCACCGGCAAGTGCAACGCGCGCGCCGCTGCCGCGCCTGCCGCGAACACGCCGACGGTGGCGCCCGAGTGCCAGCCCTGGCCGATGTGCTCCGGCCCCATGCACAGGCCGACGCGCGGCCCGGCCTCGTAGCCCGCGGCGGCGGCGGCGAGAAATTCGCGGCCGCTGACATTGCGGCGCAGCTCGGCGATCGCGATGAGCGCGGGCAGCACGACCGCCCCGACGTGCAGCACGCCGGCGCGATGCACATCGTCGAGCTCGAAGCTCTGCACCTGAGTGCCGTTGGCGAGCGCGGCATGCGGCGCGCCCAGGCGCTCGCGCGTGCCCCAGATGATGTTGGAAGAATCACGATCAACCGCGCGCAGCGTGCGCCGCAGGATGCGGCACCACTCGAGCTCGGCGCCGTAGAGCGCGCAGCCGAGCGCGTCGAGGATGAGGAGCTTCAGCCGCTCGCGCACCTCGCGCGGCAGCTGGTCGTACGTGAGCGCCGAAACGAACTGCGCCATGCCGCGGGTGTAGGGATTGTTCATTCCGCGCGGATCCCCGCGGCGCGCACCACTCTTGCGACGCGCGCGAGCTCGCGCTTGAGATGCGCCTCGAACTCTGCCGGCCCGCTGCCGATCACCACGGCGCCTTCGGCGGCGAGGCGCTTGGCCACCTCGGGCTGTGCAAGCGCCTTCACGATCGCGCCATGCAGCCGGTCGATGATCTCGCGCGGCGCCCCGGCGGGCGCCATGATCCCGTACCACGAGCCGGCTTCGTAGTCCGGGAGGCCGGACTCGGCCATCGTCGGCACGTCCGGCAGCAGCGCCGAGCGCTTGCGGCTGGTGACCGCGAGCGGCCGCAGCTTGCCCGCCTGGATGTGCGGCACGAGCGCGACGACCGTGCCGAACATGAGCTGCACTTCGCCGGAAAGGAGATCGGTCATCGCCGGCGCGATGCCTTTGTAGGGTACGTGCACCATCTTCACGCCGGCCATCGACTCGTACATCGCCGCGGCGAGCTGCGCGGCGCTCCCGGCGCCGTTGGAGGCGTAGTTGAGCTTGCCGGGGTTCGCGCGCGCATAGGCGCTCAGCTCGGCGACGGTGCGCGCCGGCACCGCCGGATTCACCACGAGCACCGAGGGCGCCGAGGCGATCAGCGTGACGGGCGCGAAGTCCTTCACCGGGTCGTAGGCGAGCTTCGCGTGAACGTTCGGATTCACCACGTGGCTGCCGACGCCGGCGAGGAACAGCGTGTAGCCGTCCGGCGGCGCCTTTGCCGCGAGCTCCGCGCCCACTGCGCCGCCCGCGCCCGGCTTGTTATCGATGACCACCGGCTGGCCGAGATCCGGGCCGATCTGCTGCGCGATCGCGCGCGCCACCGTGTCGTTGCCGCCGCCGGGCGGGAAGGGCACGATGAGATGGATGGGCGTGGAGGGATAGGGCTGCGCCTGCGCAGCCGCCGCGGCCAGCAAGGCGACGGCAGCGATTATTTTTCCCATTGCCGTAATGTACAGTCCCGCAACCCGCACAGGCGGCCATGGCCGAAATCGACAAGGTCTTCAGCGGCTCGATCGCGCAGCTCTACGAGAAGCACCTCGTGCCGCTCATCTTCGAGCCGTACGCGGCGGATCTCGCGGAGCGGCTGCGCGCGCGGCGTGTATCGCGGCTGCTCGAGATCGCCGCCGGCACGGGCGTCGTCACGCGGGCGCTGGCGCGCGGCCTGCCGCGGAGCGCGGCGATCGTTGCTACGGATCTGAATCAGGCGATGCTCGACCAGGCGGCGGCCGTCGGGACGTCGCGCCCGGTGCAATGGCGACAGGCGGATGCAATGCGCTTGCCGTTTGAAAACGCGAGCTTCGACGCCATCGTCTGCCAGTTCGGCGTCATGTTCTTCCCGGACAAGCCGAAGGCGTTCGCCGAGGCGCGCCGGGTGCTGAAGCCGGGCGGCGTTTACCTCTTCAACGTCTGGGACCGAATCGAGGAGAACGAATTCGCCGACGTCGTGACCCAGGCACTTGCGCAGGTGTTTCCGGCGGATGCGCCGCGCTTCCTGGCGCGTACGCCGCACGGCTATCACGACGGCGATGTGATACGTCGCGATCTTGCCGCCGGCGGCTTCGGCGCGCCGCGCATCGACGCCAAAGCGGCGCGCAGCCGCGCCGAATCGCCGCGCATCCCGGCGATCGCCTACTGCCAGGGGACGCCGCTACGGAGCGAGATCGAGGCGCGCGGCGCCACGCGCCTTGCTGAAGCGACGGACGTCGCCGCGCAAGCGATCGCTGCGCGCTTCGGTCGCGGCAAGGTGGACGGCAAGATCCAGGCGCATATCGTCACGCTCGAGGGCTGAGATTCATGCGTCTTGGCTTTTTCACGATGCCGCTGCACCCGCGCACGCGCGACCCGGCAGCCACCCTGCAGGAGGACCGCGAGGCGGTGATCCTCGCCGACAAGCTCGGCTTCTACGACGCCTTCGTCGGCGAGCATCTCACCGATCCGGAAGAGAACGTCACCAACAGCTTCATCTTCCTCGCCTCGGTGCTTGCCGAGACCAGGAGCATCAAGCTCGGCACCGGCACCTCGAACCTGTCGCAGAGCCATCCGGTTTTGCTCGCGGCGCACGCGGCCATGTTCGATCATCTCGCCAAGGGCCGCTTCATCTTCGGCATCAGCCCGGGGACGCTCGCCTCCGACGCCGAGGCGCTCGGCATGGACCTCGCGATGGAGGAGAGGAACCAGCGCTTTGCGGAGGCGATCGACGTGATCCTCGCCATCTGGGAGCGCGAGGCGCCTTACGACATCGACCTGCCTGGCAACCGCTACAAGGTATCGACGCGCCGCACGCAGGTGCCCGAGGTCGGCCGCGGGCAGATGTACAAGCCCTACCAGCGCCCGCGCCCGGAGATCGTCGGCACCGTGGTCGCTCCCCATTCGAAGGGTGTGATCGCGATGGGCGAGCGCGATTTCCATCCGCTCTCGGCGAATTTCCTGCTCGCGCACTGGCTGCCGAGCCATTGGGCGAACTATTGCGCCGGCAAAGAGAAGGCGGGAGTGAAAGCCGATGCGCACGACTGGCGCGTGGCGCGCACCATCTTCGTCGCGGACGACGACAAGATCGCCGAGCGCTACGGCCGGGAGGATGCGCGCAGCCCGTATCGCTACTACTGGGACAAGCTGCGCGGCAACATGATGCGCGCCAAGCGGCATGTGATCTTCAAGCGGCACCCGGAGGAGGATGACAGCGCGGTGACGCTCGAGCGGCTGCTCGATGAGCTGGTGATCTGCGGCACGCCGGCGAAAGTCGCCGATCAATTGCTCGCGCTGCGCGAGCAGGCAGGCCCGTTCGGCGAGATCTGCTACGCCGGCATGGACTGGGCCGATGCGCGCCTCGCGCGCCGCTCGATGGAGCTGATGGCGGAGAAAGTGATGCCGCGCATCAATGCCGCATTGAAGACCTAGCGGTAGGAGAGCAGCTTCTGCATGCTCATGCTCTTGCCATCGAGCAGATACACTTCCCCCGGCTCGCGATCGGAGCTGGAGACCACCAGCCACCAATCGCCGCCTTTGTCGATCTGGTTGCTGCGGCCGGGCAGCGCGGCATCCACGCTTTTCTGGATCTTCATCCGCTCCGGGTCGAACCACAGGAACGACGGCTTGTCGTCCTGGTAGGAGACGCCGAGGAACTGGCGCCGCGCAAAGTCGGAATAGAAGGCCGCAGCAATGTCGCGCTTGGGATGCCGCAGGATCGGGCCGTCCCAGCTCGCGGACGTAACGTCGAAGGCATAGAGCGCGGAGTGATCACCGTTCCTGCGCGACAGGACGTACAGCGTCTTGCCGTCGCTGTCGAACGCCATGGGCTTGCTTGGCAGGGAGTCGAGTCGTGCCTCTTCGACCACTTGCCAGGGAGCGGCCGCGCTCTTGCGCACGTACCAGGCGCTGCGATCGGACTCGCGATCGGCAACGACCGCCGCGCGCGGCACGCCGGCGAGGTCGACCACCCAGCTCGTGACCTTGCCCGGGGATTCGGACGTCAGCAGCGTTTCCTTGAGCGTACGCGTGTTGACGCGATAGACGTCGTGGCCCGGGCGGCCGGCATAGCCTGCAACCCCGAGCAGGATGTCGTCGCTGTTCGTGGTATGCACGAAATCGGGAACGCCGTAGCGCCCGAGCGTCACGGCATCGCGGCCGTCGGCGTCGATCGCGACGATGCCACGCTCTCGCGGCTCGCCGCTGCTGAGATCGCCAACGTAGACGACCATGCGATCTTCGCTTTGCCAGAGCACGCGGGTGACGTCGCCGCCAAAGTCGGCGATCGGCTTCCTGCCGTTCCGTCTGACGAGATTGAAGACGTTGACCGTGTACCGGCTGTTGGAGCCTTTCGCTGCGACGGCGAGATAGTTGCCGCCCGGCGAAATCGCGGCGCCGAAATACCGCGGCAATGCATCGGCCTGCGCGCGGGCAGCAAAACAGAGACCGAGAAGCAGCAGTTGAGCGAAAACGTGGCGCATCTCTTGTCTCCCGTGCGGGCACCAGGTCCCGGCGGGGCCAAGTCTAAGCGCGTTTGGTGAGAAAAATAGGGACTGTGCCGTTTCCGGGACGGTCCCTACTTAAGAAATCGGTGCCTGACCCCGATTAGCCCACCGGCGGCGGCGGCGGCGGAGGCGCCGGCTGCCAGGCGATGTCGCTCGCGGCGAGCGCCGTGACCCCTGGAAGCATCAGTGCGGAAGTGATGCCGGTGCCGTTGTCGTCCCAGGCGAGAATGCCCGCGCCGTGGTCGTCGGCGACGCCGTTGTGGTTGATGTCTTCCGTGCCGTTGTACACCGCGAACACGTACTTGTGGGTGCCGTCGAGCGCCGCGTCCAGGCCCGCGTTCAGCGCCGTCAGCGAGTCGAAGCTGCCCGCGTTCGCGAAATTGGTATCGTCCGCGGACACGCCGTTGTAGATCACGTCGTCGTGGCCTGCGCTAAAGCCGTTGATGGTGGTCAGCGGCGCGCTGCCCACGCCAGAGAAGCCCTGGTCTGCGAGCTGGTAATGCACGTCGAGTCCCGTGACGCCCGCGGCCTGGTTGATCGTGCCGAAGGTTTGCGAGTTGAGAAACATGTGGATTTCACCGCCACCGCCCAGGTTCGCGGTGCCGATCTGCACGTCGGCCGTGCCGTCGGTGTGCGCGAGGAATGTGGTGTCCACGATCCCGGTGACGGGCTGGTTGGCGTTTTGCACGTGCAGGCTGATATCGTAGCCGTCGGCACTCGACAGGTTGACGGTGCCGATGTTGAGGCCGCCGCTATGGTCGGTGTAGAGATCCATCCAGCCGCGGCCGCCGCCGTGCAGGCTCATGTCGATCGAGCCGATGCTGACATCCCCGCTTCCGCCTTGCGCGATGACCTGAATGTACGAGCTCGAGTCGGGAGAGCTGGAATCGGCGCTGAGGTGGCCGTCGATCTCCACCGTACCTGCGCCGTCGGCGCGCACCGCCGCCCGCGTGAGCGCCGACTGGGTGCCTGTCGACTCGAGGCTGACGTTGCCGTGAAGGTGAACGTCGGCGGCCGAGCCCGCCGCCGCGTCGGTCGACGCGTCGACCAGCACATAGGAATGCGCTTCACGCCCGTCAGCGGCGAACGACATGTTTCCGCCGACGTCGGTGTGCGCCGAGCCGCCCTCCGTGCCCTGCGCGAAGACGCCGCTGTTGAACGCGTAGACGTCGTCGCCATGGACGCTGAGCGATACGTTGCCGCTCACGCCGGCGGTCGCGCTCGATCCCGCGCCGCTCGCCGAGGCGAGAATGCCGGGCACGTCGCCTTCTCCATAGCCCATGTGGATCTGCGAGGCGACGGGAGCAACGCTGGTGCCGACGCCGCTGCTGTCGATGTGCAGAGTCACGTCGCCGGCGAGCGCGTGCGCAACGCCGCCGCCCGCCGCCGTGGCGGCAAGCTCCGCCTGACCGTTGAGCGCGCCGGTGCCCGTCGAGTCCATCGAAAGATGCTGGATGCCGATCTCGGCGTCGCTGCCCGCGCCGCTCGCGCTCGCCGAGGCTTTGGCGAGGGTCGGTGTCTGGCCGGCGAAATTCCTCACCGCCATGGTCTGCATCCACATCAGATTGCTCGAGGCCGCAGCGGCGTCCGAGTGCGCGGTGACGCTGGAGTCCGCATTGCCCTGCAGGTTGACGACGATGCCGCCATCGTTGATCGCGGCTGCGCTCGCGCCGGTAACGTTGTAGCCGGTCGAGGGCCGCAGGTCGCCCAGCATCTTCGGCAGGGCGCCGCGGGAGAAGCCGCCGGAGATATCGACCTGCGCCGCGGCGCCGGGCGAGACGATGGCATTGGTCGCTGCGCTGGCGCCGCCCTGGTTGATGGCGGCCGTGTATTCGCCGAAGTTATGGATCTGCATCGTCGGCATCGGCGTCGGCGTGGGTGTCGGTGCCGGCGCTGCCGATGTACCGCCGCCGCTGCCATCACCACTGCCGCCACCACCACCGCCCGCGGCGGCGGCCACGCCAAGCGCGCCCGCGCCGAGCGCGAGCATGCCCATGCTGATGCCGCC
>DASSLQ010000033.1:0-7707 GCA_035689325.1 Burkholderiales bacterium
CATCGCCGCCGGGAACGGCGAGCGGCGCTCGCGTCGCCGCCGTCTTGGCGAAATGCTCGAGCTCGGCGCGCTCGGTGCTCGCCTTGGGGAAGCTGACGAGCTCGGGGCGCTGCTTGCGCGTCACGTCCTGCGGGTCGATGAAGCAGCGCTTCAGCTCCCAGGTATGCAGATGCTCGACGTCGCCGACCTCCAACCAGCCCTTGGCGCCGAAGATTTGGAGGCGCCAGGTCTCGGCGGTCGCGATTACGGTGCCGAGATAGGCGGTCGCGCCCGACCCAAAGCGAAAGAGCATCGACGTGGTGTCGTCGACGCCGAAGTCAAGGACCAGGCGAGCGCTCTGCGCGAACACCGAGCGGATGCGGCTGCCCGCGAGATAGAGCATCGCATCGACGACATGGACGCCGCGGCCCGTCATGCCGCCGGCGGGCACTTCTGCCAGGTCGTGGCGCCAATGCTCGCGCGCGAAACGATAGGCGCTCGGGCCGCAGAAGTTGCCTTCGATGTGCAGCAGCTTTCCCAGCCGGCCATCGTCGAGCATGCGCTTTGCCTCGTTGAGCGCCGGCTGGAAGCGCCAGTTGTAGCCGACGGCGAGCGTCACACGACGCTCGGCGCACTCGCGGACCGCGCGCTCGGCTTCGCGCGCGTCGAGCCCGAGCGGCTTCTCGACGAACACATGCTTGCCGGCGCGCGCGGCAGCGATGATCTGCTCGCAATGCTGCGAATGCGGCGTGGCGAGCACTACCGCCTCGATCGCGCGATCGGCGAGCAGGCGCTCGTAGCTGTCGGCGAGCGAGATGCCATGCTGGCGGCAGAATTCCAGCGCCTTCTCCGGCGTGCGCGTCGCGCCGGCGACGAAGCGGATGTGCTCGCTCTTGCCCTGCACCGCGGCGACGAGGTTGCGGCCCCAGCCGCCGATGCCGACGATCGCCGCGCGGATCATCGCTGTCTGCGCAGCGCGCCGAGCGGCGTGACGACGACCAGCGATAACAGGAAGACGACGTGGTACCAGGCCGGGAACCGTTGCCAGAGCTGGTAATGCAGGGGAACGAAAATGGCGAGCAGCACGACGACCAGCGACCACGCGGCGAGCGGCTTGCCGCGGGCGAGCCAGGCGCCGACGAATCCGGCGAAGAGCGAGGAGACGGCGCCGATGATGAGTCGCGCGGCCATCATGCCGCGGCTGAAAGTCATCGCCTGCTCCACGGCCGCGTATGCGGGCCACGTGTAGCGCAAGGCGAGATTGAGCAGCGTGGCGACGACGATCCAGGTCGCGAGGCCCGCTGCGATGGCGCCGATGACTCTCACGGGCTTGCTTTGCTGGCCCCGCCGGCGAGCACTTTCACCAGTCGATAGAGATACTCGGTGCCCTGGTCGAACGCCTTGACCAGCACGCGCTCGTCGCGCCCGTGCGCGCGGTTGTCGTCGATGTCGCCGGCGAGTCCCGAGTGGCCGTAGGACGGGATGCCGATCGCCCGCAGGAAGCGGCTGTCGGTCGCGCCGGTGCTCATCGAGGGAATCACGGGAATGCCCGGCCAGAACTCCGCGGTCAGCTTCTCGATCGATTGCATGATGTCGGGCCGCAGCGGCGACGGGCCCGCCGAGCCGAAGTCGCCAGCCGGTTTCACGTCGATCGCGTCGTCGGCGAGCACGCGCTTGAGCGTCGCGGTGACCTCGGCGATCGGCTCGCCGGGCAGCACGCGGCAGTTGACGTTGGCGCGCGCGGTCTGCGGCAGCGCGTTCGGCGCATGCCCGCCGCTCAGCAGGGTGGCGACGCAGGTGGTGCGCAGCTGCGCGTTGTACGTGGGTTTCGCCGAGAGGCGCGCGATCGCGGCGGCATCGGCGCGGCCGGCGGCGAGCGCTTTCATGTCGGCGCCGGTCTGCGGCTCCTCGAACGGCGCGCCGCGCTCGAACCAGGCGCGCGTGGTCTCGTTGAGCTTGATCGGGAAGTCGTACTTGCCCAGCCGCGCGAGGCCCTCGGCGAGGCGGTAGATGGCGTTGTCCTTGCGCGGCAGCGAGCTGTGGCCGCCCGAGTTCTTCACCTCGAGGCTGTAGTCGACGTAGTTCTTCTCCGAGGTCTGCACGCCGTTGCGGATCGGCTTGCCGTTCTTCAGGCCGACGCCCGCGCCTTCGTTGAGCGCGAACTCCGCGTCGATCAGCGGCCGCTGGTGCTCGAGCAGCCACTGGATGCCGAGCTTGTTTGCGTCGCCGATCTCCTCGTCGGTCGAGAGCGCGACGATGATGTCGCGCTCGGGGCGGTAGCCTTCCTGCCGGTAGCGGATCAGGTTGGCGACGAAGGTGGCCGCCATGAACTTGTCGTCACCCGAGCCGCGCGCGTAGAAGTAGCCGTCCTGCTCGACCAGCTTGAACGGATCGGTGGTCCAGTCCTCGCGCTTCGCCTCCACCACGTCGATGTGCGCGAGCAGCAGAATCGGCTTCTTTGCGCCCGTGCCGTGCAGTCGCGCCACCATGTTTCCCTTGCGCGGCGCCGGCGTGAAGACGCGCACGTCGTCCGCCGGAAAGCCGGCTGCGCGCAGCCGCGCGGCCATCGCTTCGGCCGCCTTCGCGGTATCGCCGGTGTTGGTTACCGTGTTGATCTGCAGCAGCTCCTTGTAAATGTCGCGCGCGAGGCGCTGGTGCGGCGTCAACGTTTGCGCCGTCGCAAGCAGCGGCAGCGCGAGCGCGAGCGCGAGTGCGGTGTTCATCGCGATGCTCCTATAGGCCAAGGTATGCCTGCCGGACGCGGTCATTGTGCAGCAGCTCGGCGCCCGTGCCGCGCATGACGATGCGGCCGTTCTCGAGCACGTAGGCGCGGCTCGAGATCTTGAGCGAGACGGCGACGTTCTGCTCGACGAGGAGAATCGTCATGCCGCGCCCGTTCAGCAGGCGGATGGTATGCAGCACCTCCTGCACCACCCGCGGCGCGAGGCCGAGCGAAGGCTCGTCGAACATGATGAGCTCCGGCGCGCCCATCAGGCAGCGGCCGATGGCGAGCATCTGCTGCTCGCCGCCCGACATGGTGCCGGCGAGCTGGGCGCGGCGCTCCCGCAGCCGCGGGAAGAGACTGAACACCTCGTCGAGCGTGCGCTTCGCCTGCCGGCGCGCGCGCGGGATCATTGCGCCCACCTCCAGATTCTCGAGCACGGTGAGCGACGGGAACACCTGGCGGCCTTCGGCGACTTGGCCGATGCCGCGGTCGCAGATCAGATGCGAGCCGAGGCCGGCAATCGGCTCGCCGTTGAAGGTAATGGCGCCCGAGCGCGGCACCTCGATGCCGGCGATCGTGCGGATGAGCGACGACTTGCCGGCGCCGTTCGCGCCGACGATGGCGACGATCGCGCCCCGGGGCACATCGAGCGACACGCGATCGAGCGCCTGCGCGTCGCCGTAGAAGACATCGAGGTCCTTGACGGAGAGCATCAGACCTCGGTTTCTTCGCCCAGGTAGCACTCGAGCACGGCGGGGTCGCGCACCACCTGCTCGGGCGTGCCGCGCGCGATCACCTCGCCGTGGTGCAGCACGCCGATGTGCTGCGCGAGCGCCATCACCGCGCGCATCACGTGCTCGATGAGGAGGATGGTGATGCCTTCGGCCTGGTTCAGGTCGCGGAACACCTGCACCATCTGGTCGCACTCAGTCGGGCGCAGCCCGGCCATCACTTCGTCGAGCAAGAGCAGGCGCGGCCGCGTGGCGAGGGCGCGCGCTACCTCGAGACGCTTGCGGTCGGGCAGCGTGAGCGCGGAAGCCGGCAGATGCGCCTTCGCCTCCAGGTTCAGTTTCCCAAGAACCGCCAGGCTATGCTCGCGGGCGCGTTGCACGCTGCGCTCCCGGTGGAGGGCGCCCACGGTCACGTTGTCGAGCACCGAGATGCCGGCGAAGGGCTTCACCAGCTGGAAGGTGCGTCCGATCCCCGCAGCGCAGACCTGGTCCGGGCGCAGGCCGTCGATTCTCTCGTTCGCAAAGAGGATCTGCCCTGCATCCGGCGCGTAGACGCCGGCGATCAGGTTGAAGATCGTGGTCTTGCCGGCGCCATTCGGGCCGATGAGCGCGTTGACGGCGCCCTCGGCGATCCCGAAAGACGCCTCGCGCACCGCGCGCAGCCCGCGGAAGGACTTCGATACGCCGCGGACTTCGAGCAGTGCCATCAGTCCCTTGCCTTGCGCTCGAGGCCGAGCGCGCGCGCAAGCGGCGGCCAGACACCGTCGGGCAGGAACATGACCACGGCGAGCAGGCACAGGCCGTAGAACACCTGCTTCACGCCGGGAAGCTCGATGCCGAGCCGCAGCATCAGCTCGCGCAGGCCCTCGGCGAGCCCGGTGAGCAGGAACGCGCCGACGATCGGGCCTGCCAGCGTGCCGATGCCGCCGATGATCGGCCCGAGGATCAGCTCGATCGAGCGCGAGATGTGGAAGATCTGCTCGGGGAACAGGTTGTTGTAGTAGAAGGCGTAGACCACGCCGCCGACTGCGGTCATCGCCGCCGAGATCACCACCGCGATCATCTTGTAGCGGAAGAGATTGACGCCGAGCGCCTGCGCCGCCTCGGGACTTTCGCGGATCGCGAGCCAGTAGTAGCCCATGCGGCTGCGCAGGAGCAGGTGGCAGACGATGAACGCGCCCACGGTCAGCGCGAGCATCAGGTAATAGAACATCGTCGGGCTGCCCCGCAGGTTCCAGAGGTCGTTCTTTGCGTAGCTCGCGACCGGCAGGAAGAGGCCCGAGGAGCCGCGCACCCAGTTGAAGTGGTCGAAGCCGATGCGCGCGAACTCGGCGAAGGCGATGGTGAGGATGGCGAAGTACACGCCGGCGACGCCGAAGCGGAAGGCCAGGATGCCGATCACCGCGCCGGCGGCCGCGCAGAGCAGGAGCGAGGCGCCGAGGCCGAGCCACGGGCTCAGGCCGAAGTGCACGTACAGCGCTGCCGCGGCATAGGCGCCCAGCCCCACGTAGAGCGAATGACCGAGCGAGAGCTGTCCGGCGAAGCCCATCATGATGTTCCAAGCCTGGCCGACGTAGGCGAAGTAGAGGATGAGGAAGGCGACCGCGAGAAGATAGCCGCTGGCGAAAAAGGGAAAGACGAGGAGCAGCGCGAGGACCGCGGCGGCGAGCGCGAGGCCGCGCCGCGGCACGCCCTCGAGCACGCGCCCCATCAGAGGTGCTTTCTGCCGAGGATGCCCTGCGGGCGAAAGAGCAGCACGAGCACGAGCAGGCCGAAGGCGAACATGCTCTTTGCCGAAGGGACGAACAGCACGCCGCCCAATGCCTCTGTCACGCCGATCAGCAGCCCGCCGAGCAGGGCGCCCATCATCGAGCCGAGGCCGCCGGTGATGACGATGACGAAGGCGAGCAGCGTGTAAGCCGGGCCGATCGCCGGGGTGACGTCGATGATCGCCATCAGCATGGCGCCGGCAGCGCCGACGCAGGCCGCGCCGATGCCGAACGTGAGTGCGTAGAGGCGCTTCACGTCGAGCCCGACGACGAGTGCGCCCTGGTAGTTGTCGGCGCAGGCGCGGATTGCCTTGCCCAGCAGGGTAAAGCGGAAAAAGGCGAACAGCGCCGCGGCCACGATCAGCGCTGCGGCGGCGGCGTAGACCTTGGCGGCGTCGACGATGAGCGGCCCGAGCTGGAAGCTGTCGAACGAGTAGGCAGTGCGCACGCCCTGCGCGTCGGGGCCGAACACGATGAGCTGCAGGTTCACCAGGATCAGCGCCACGGCGACGAGCAGCATGAACTGGCTGTGCTCGGGGCGGTTGATGAACGGGTTGATGAGGGCGAGCTGCAAGAGATACCCGAAGACGAAGAGCGCGGCGGCGACCGGCACCAGGGACACGAGCGGATCGAGCTTGAGGGCGGTGAAGAGCGCGAGCGTGAGGTACATCGCCAGCGCCATCATCTCGCCGTGCGCGAAGTTCACCACGCGCACCACGCCAAAGATCACCGACAGGCCGAGCGCCATCAGCCCGTAGACCAGTCCGGTCAGGAGGCCGCTGGCGGCGACGTTGAGGTAGATCTCGGCGGGCAGGCGCTAGCGCTTGCTGTACGGCCTCATCGGCACTTCGGGCTTGGCATTCGCCGCGTCCTTCGGCGCCACCGTCACGAGCTTGCCGCCGCGATTCTGGATCGCGGAGTTCTTCAGCTTGTCGTTCTGCCCCTTGGCGTCGAACTGGATGCCGGGGCCGGGGCTGACGTTGTCCTTGATGCTGGTCGCACGGATCGCGTCGGCGAGCGCCTTCGGGTCGGTCGAGCCGGCGCGCTTGAACGCATCGGCAGCCACGAGCAGCGCCTCGAAGGTGTAGACGTGGTTGGTGTTCAGGTTGATGTCCGGGTACGCCTTGTGGTGCGCCGCCTCGAGCTGCTTTGTGAGCTTCTTGTTCGGGTCGTACCACGGCACGAAGCTCAACGGGCCGTCGCCGAGCTTGCCGAGCGTCTTCAGGTACTGGTCCTCGTACCATCCCGGCCCCATGCTGAGCACCGCCAGCGGGTCCCAGCGCTGCTTGACGAGCTCGCGCGTGATGAGGATCGCGTCGTTCAGGCGGCTTACCATGATGAGCGCCTCCGCGCCGCTCGCCTTGGCCTTGGCCACCTCGACCGAGAGGTCGCGCGCCGCCGGGTCGTAGGCGATGGTGTCGACCACCTTGTAGGGCATGGTGAACTTCGACATCACGCCGGTGAAACCCTTCTGCATGGCGACGCCGAAGGTGTCGTTCACGTGCATGAACACGCAGGTCTTGGGCGCCTGGCCGGTCATCGAGAAGATCTCGAGCTGGTTGGCGAAGGCGTCCCGGAGGATCACCGGCGCGGTCGGGAAGTTGCGGAAGACGAATTTGTAGCCCTGCTCGGTGATCGGCGGCGCGGCGGCGACGTTGATGATGAGCGGCACGCCGCGCTGCTCCGCGACCTGGGCAATGGCGGTGGTTTGTCCGGAGTCGAAGGCACCGACGAGGAGCTGCGCGCCGTCGCTGATCAGGCGCTCGGCGCGGGCGCGGGCGACGTCGACGTTGGATTCGGTGTCGCCGCTCATGATCTCGAGCGCCGGGTAGCCGAGCTCGCGCAGGATGCCGGCGGCCACCTCGACGCCGCGGTGGCAATCCTGGCCGATGCCGGCCTGCACTCCAGAGCGCGGCAGCAGCACGCCGACTTTCAGCTTCTGCGCCTGGGCGCGAACAATGCCGAACGGAGAAAGCGCCGTGGCGGCGCCGACTAGCGCCATGTTTCTGCTGAATGTTCTGCGGTCCATGACTCCTCCTCGTGGGCGAAGGGTTATAGAGGATTCGCCAAAGCCGGTCAATGCAAGGCGCGCGAAAGCGCTGACACAGCCGGCGGAGAGTCCCTGCGCGAAAGCCATTGACGCCGTCGCTGCGCAGCGGTACGTTGACCGAACAAGCGATCATTAGGTAGGTCGCGATCCCGAGAGGAGGGAACATGAAGCGCGCGTTGCTTGTCCCGGTGGCGCTCGCCATCGGCGCCGCTATAGCCTCACCAGACTCGACACACCGGATCCGGTTTTCGTAATGAGCGGCGACGCCGTGCCGATAGCGTCACGGCGCCTAACTTTATAGTTTCACGTGGGAGGAGGCCAGATGAGAATGCATTTGGTATCGGCCGCACGTGCTGCGTGCGGCACCGGTTTGGTGATGACCGCCTTCGGCGCTTCAGCAGGCCCCCTGGATTGTGCAGCGCTAATGAACGCCCGCATCGAAGATACGCAAAT
>DASSLQ010000034.1:0-32392 GCA_035689325.1 Burkholderiales bacterium
GAGATCCTGTGCCACGGGCTCGGCGCGCACGTGATGTATCCGAACACCGCCACGGTGCTCGACATCGGCGGCCAGGATACGAAGGCGATCCAGGTCGACAGGCACGGCATCGTCGAGAGCTTCCAGATGAATGACCGCTGCGCGGCAGGCTGCGGGCGCTATCTCGGCTACATCGCCGACGAGATGAACATGGGCCTGCACGAGCTCGGGCCGCTCGCCATGAAGGCGACCAAGACCATCCGCATCAACTCGACCTGCACGGTGTTCGCCGGCGCCGAGCTGCGCGATCGCCTCGCGCTCGGCGAGAAGCGCGAGGACATCATGGCCGGCCTGCACCGCGCGATCGTGCTGCGAGCGATGTCGATCCTCGCGCGCTCGGGCGGCATCCGCAACGAGTTCACCTTCACCGGCGGCGTGGCGAAGAACGAGGCGGCGGTGAAAGCGCTGCGGAACCTGGTGCGCGAGAACTACGGCGACATGACAATCAACATCAACCCCGACTCCATCTACACGGGCGCGCTCGGCGGCGCGACATTCGCCTGGCGCGCCGTGGTGGAAGAGGGCAAGAGCGCCGAGCGCAAGCCGGAGAAGGTGGCCGCATGACCGTTACCGCAGGCATCGACATCGGCTCGGGCGCGGTGAAGAGCGTGCTGTTTCGCGACGCCGCCTGGCTCGCGAAGCGCGTCGAGCGCATCCGCCGGCGCGACCCGTTCGAGCTCGCGCGGCAAGGCTTCGACGAAGTGCTGCGCGAATCGGGCGTCGCGGAAAAGGACGTCGACTACATCGCCACGACCGGCGAGGGCGAGAACGTGAGATTCGCCACCGGCCACTTCTATTCGATGACCACCCACGCGCGCGGCGGCGTGTTTCTCAAGCCCGAGGCGCGCGCGGTGGTCGACGTGGGAGCCCTGAACGGACGCGCCATCTACATCGATGAGCGCGGCAAGGTGCTCTCCTACAAGATGACGAGCCAATGTGCGTCGGGCTCGGGGCAGTTCCTCGAGAACATCGCGCGCTATCTCGGCGTCGCGGTCGAGGAGATCGGCGAGCTGTCGCGCTCGTCGAAGAACCCGGAGAAGGTGAGCTCGATCTGCGCGGTGCTGGCGGAGACCGATGTCATCAACATGGTGTCGCGCGGCATCGCGACGCCGGACATCCTGAAGGGCATCCACCTGTCGATGGCCTCACGCCTGGTGAAGCTGCTCAAGGTCACCGGCATCACCAAGGGCACGGTGCTGATGACCGGCGGATTGGCGCTCGACGCAGGCCTGCTGGCAGCGGTGCAGGAGGAACTGGTCACCGAGAAAATCGGCGGGCTCACGATCACGAGTCATCCGGATTCGATTTTCGCCGGCGCGGTGGGGGCCGCCCTGTGGGGTGCCTTCCGGCACGAGAAACTGAAGGCGCTCCAGGAGCGCGTTGCGGCTTAAGGAGGCGAGCGAATGGCACTGTTGATCAACGAAGCCTGCACCCTGTGCGATGCCTGCGTGCCGGTGTGTCCCAACGAGGCGATCAAGGCGGGCGACCCGGTCTACATCATCGATCCGCTGAAATGCACCGAGTGCGTCGGCGCGAAGGACGAGCCGCAGTGCAAGCTCGTCTGCCCGTCGGACTGCATCGTGCAGCACCCCGACTTCCAGGAGACGCCGGAGCAGCTCGCGGAGAAGTACGCCGCGCTGCACGGCTAGCGGGCCGTGGATTTTCAACGCCAGGTGACGCGGCGCCTGCACGAGGAGCATGAGGCGACGCTCGCGCTCTGGGGGCGCGTGCCGCGCCTGCCGATCAAGCCGGACGCCGACGGCGTGCAGCTCCTGCGCCGCGCGGCCGCCGCGCTCGCAGGCGAGATCGGGCGCCATTTCCGCTTCGAAGAGGAAGCGCTGTTCCCGCGGCTCGCGGCCGCAGGCGAGGGCGAGATCGGCGAGCTGCTCGGCGAAGAGCACGTCGTGATCCGCGACGCCGCGGCGCGCCTGGATGCCGCGCTCAGCAGCGCGCGCTTCGAAGCCGCGCGCGCCGTAGGGGTCGAGCTCGCCGAGCTGATCTTTTCCCATGTGCAAAAAGAAGAGCTGTCGCTTCTGCCGGCCGTCGACGACGCGCTGGACGAGCAGGCCGATGCCGAGCTCAGCGCCGAATACCTGACAGCGTGAATACTCTGGTTGCCAGCGCCGCGCGGGCCCGGCCACTCGAGGCCGGGGACTTGAGCGCCGTGATTGCGATCGATGCGGCGCTCGGCGCGCGCACGCGCCGCGCCTATTTCGAGCGCCGGTTGAGCGCTGCCTACCGGGATGCGGAGCGCCATGTGCAGCTTGGCATCGACCACGACGGCGCGCTTGCGGGCTTCATGCTCGGGCGCGTGCTCGAGGGCGAGTTCGGCCGCAGCGATCCGGCGCTCAGGCTGGAAGCGTTCGGGGTGCGGCCGACGCTGCAGCATCACGGCGCAGGCAGCGCGCTCGCCGCGGCGTTCGAGGCCGAAGCGAGGCGACGCGGCATCGGCGAGATCCGCACCGCAGCGCTCTGGCGCAGCCACGAGCTGTTGCGCTTCCTCGATCGCGCCGGCTATCGGCTCTCGGGCCAGCACGTGCTCGACTGCGCGCTGGCCGACGCGGAGCTCGGCTCGAGCAGGGAGGAGCCGCTCGCGAGCGGCCCGAGCGATGATTTCGAGCGCCTGGCGCGCGACGTCTTCGCGGTGGGCGTGCTCAAGCTCGCCGACCTCGAAGCGATCGCGCGCATCGACCGCCGCCTCACCGGGCGCGACCGGCGCGGCTACCTCTGCCACGCCTTCAGCGAGGCGCTCGCGGATTCCGCTTTGAGGGTGTCGCTCGCGGCGCGCGCCGACGACATCGTCGCGGGCTACCTCATGGCGCGCGTCGACTACGGCGATTTCGGGCGCGCCGAGCCGGTGGCGGTGATCGACACGATCGGCGTCGATCCGCTGCGCGCGCGCGAGGGCGTCGGACGCGCGCTGCTGTCGCAGCTCTTCATCAATCTCGCGGCGCTCGGCGTCGAGCGCGTCGAGACCGTGGTCGCGCCGGGCGCGCTCGACCTGCTCGGCTTCTTCCATGCCGCCGGACTGCGCCCGGCGGAGCGGCTGAGCTTCTCTAAGCGCCTTTAGGCCGCAGGTCGCGCACGCGCACGGCCTTGCCCTGCGAGCGCGGCACCGCGCCCGGCTGCTTCACGCTCACCGCGGCGCTCACGCCGACCATCGACTTCACATGGTGCTGGACGCGCGCCTCGATGTCGCGCGCGTTGAATTCGGCGGCTGCGCTTTCCACCTCGATGGTGAGCTCGTCCAGGCTGCCGCGGCGCGCGACCACGAGCTGGTAGTGCGGCGCGATGCCCGGCAGGCCGACGAGCACCGCCTCGATCTGCGACGGGTAGACGTTCACGCCGCGGATGATCAGCATGTCGTCGTTGCGCCCGGTGATGCGCTTCAGGCGCGCATGGCTGCGGCCGCAGGCGCAGCGCCGCCGATCGAGCCGCGTGATATCGCGCGTGCGGTAGCGGATCATGGGCAGCGCCTGCTTGGTGAGGGTCGTGATGACGAGCTCGCCCGCCTGCCCCTCGGCGAGCGGCTTGCCCGTGTCCGGGTCGATGATCTCGAAGAGGAAGTGGTCTTCCCAGCCGTGCAGCCCGTCCTGCGCGTCGCATTCCACCGCGACGCCCGGTCCCATGATCTCGGAGAGCCCGTAGATGTCGACCGCCTTCAGCCCCAGGCGAGCCTGTACCGCGGCGCGCATCGCCTCGCTCCAGGGCTCGGCGCCGAAGACGCCGATCTCAAGGCTGCTTTCGCTCAGGTCCACGCCCTGCTGCTGGGCGACCTCGGCGATGTTGAGCGCGTAAGACGGCGTCGCGCAAAGCACGCGCGCGCCGAAGTCGCGGATCAGCATCACCTGCCGTTCGGTCGCGCCGCCCGACATCGGCACGACGGTAGCGCCAAGGCGCTCGGCGCCGTAATGCGCGCCCAGGCCGCCGGTGAACAGACCGTAGCCGTATGCGTTATGGATCACGTCGCCGGGCCTCGCGCCCGCGCACGCCAGCGAGCGCGCCATCAGGTCTGCCCAGACGGCGATGTCATGGGACGTGTAGCCGACGACCGTCGGCTTGCCGGTGGTGCCGGATGACGCATGCAGCCGCACGAGCGTCTCGCGCGGACGGGCAAAAAGGCCGAACGGATACTGGTCGCGCAGGTCCGCCTTTACCGTGAAGGGCAGCGCGGCGAGGTCGTCGAGGGAGCGCACGTCCCGCGGCCGCAGGCGGGCGGCCTGCATGCGGCTGCGCTGCAGCGGCACGTTGTCCCACGCGTTCTTCAGCGTCGCGCGCAAGCGCTTGAGCTGAAGGCGCTCGAGCGCATCGCGCGGCATCGTCTCCGCCGCGCGGTCGAAATAGGTGCGGCGTGCGGCGCGCGCAGGTTGATGCACCTTTGCGGTGAAGCGCGGCTGCAGCATGGCGCTCATCTCTAGCCTCCGGTTATCGGGCACCCCGCACCGGCAGGCGCGGCAGTGCGAAGCCCTGCTTGAGCGATGCGCGCGTGACGAGCGCGAACTTGAGATACCAGCCGGCTGCTGCGGCGATCAGCCCGGCGAGCGGCAGCGCTTGCGGCAGCAGTGCCCCGGCGATCAGCAGCGCGAGCGCCGCCCCCGTTCCGAACTGCAGGAGGACGCGCCCGGCGGCGGCGAGCGCGGGGCTTTTCACCGCCGCGCAATAGCCGGACCAGGCGAGCGCGCGCGCCAGCACTGCCGTCACAAACAGGGCGAGCGCGACCTCATCGGTCGCGAAGAGCAGGCAAAGGCCCGCGCCTTCGGCGAGCGAGGTGGCGAGCAAGAGCGGCAGCGTCTCGCGCGCGCGCCACGCGGGAATGCCTTTGCCGCCCTGGAGCATGCGTGCCTGGCAGAAGACGAATACGGCGGCCGCGGCCGCGGCGGCGAAAACCAGCGCCGGTTCGAAGAGCGCTGCGATGCCCAGTCCGAAGAGCGCGAGCGCCGCGAGCGACTCGCGTGCCATCCAGGACGTGAACGGATTGAAGAACACGTGCAGCGCGCGCAGCGGCTTGCCGAGCTCGAGCCACACCGCCGCGAGGCCGCTGCCGACGAGGGCGAGCGCGAGCACGATGGCCCAGCGGGCCTGCGCCGGTTGCGTGAGCGCAGTGGCAACGAGCAGCCCGGCACCGGTGCCCCCGCACATGAAGTTGAGCGCCGCGCGCGCATCCCAGTTCGTCTGCAGCGCGCTCATGCGCGGCGGTCCCAGAGGTAATGGATGTTCGGCCCGGTGCCCAGCTCCTCGTTGAGACGGAAGTGCTGGTTCTCGGCGAGCAGCTGCGAGATGTTGCTCCGCGGGTCATCGGCATCGCCGAAATGCAGCGCTCCCGCGATGCACGAGTTCACGCACACCGGCGTCGCTTCCGGATGCACGCCCGGCGTGAGCCGCTGGGCCAACCCGGAATCGATGCGCTTCGCGCAGAAGGTGCACTTCGTGGCGACGCCATTCACCTTGTAGCGCGCGTCGTACGGGCACGCGACCGCGCAGTAGGCGCAGCCGATGCACAGATCCGCATCGATGGTGACGATGCCGTCGGCGCGCTTGCGCGTGGCGGTGCTCGGACAGACGTGCATGCAGGGCGGGTCGTCGCAATGCATGCAGCCGATGGGTACGAAGGCGCGCTTGACGTTCGGGAACTCCCCGACTTCGAGATCGAGCACGCGCCGCCATTGCACGCCGACCGGCGTGTCGTTCGCCTGCTTGCAGGCGGCCGTGCAGGTCTGGCAGCCGACGCAGCGGCGCAAATCCGCCACCATGGCCCAGCGTGTCATAAGAGGCTCGCCTTGCGGCTCATGCGGCTTTCCTCAGCGCGACACGCACCAGATCGGCGCCCGAGCCGGTCGCGTCGGTGAGCTCGAGCGACATCGGCACGAGCGGGTTCATCGAGGGCATGCCGAAGTCCTTCGCTACCGGCGTTGCCCAGTGGCCGAACTGGCCGAGCAGCAGCAGGGTATCCGGACGGATGCCTTCGCGCAGCACGGCGCGCGCGCGCACCTTGTGCCTTGGCGTCGCGATCTCGAGCCAGTCGTCGTCGCCGATGCCGAGCGCCTTTGCTCTGCCTGCGTTGACGATGACGCCGCGATGCCCGGCCACATTGTCCGCCACCTCCTTGATGAACTGCATGCCGACGTTGCCGCCCCAGGCGTACTGCATGGAGCGCGAGGTGAGCAGCCAGTACGGATAGTCCGCCTCTGCGCCGCCGAGCGACGCGAGCTGGTCGGTCCACTCGCGCGGGAAATCCTTCCATGCCGGCAACGCCTGGTACTCGGCGAGCTGCTTGTCCCACCAGTGCATGCCTTTCTCGTGCAGCCGTGCCTTGAGCTCGGCGCCGATGCGCGCGAGGCGCTCCTGGTACGGCATCTCGAAGCGCAGCCCTTTCGCGACGAGCGTCGGATAGAGATACCAGTCGGTGCGCGGGCACGGGCGCGTGGCGAAGCCCTTCTCCTTCCACCACGCGAGTCCGTGCGCTTCGCGCCCGTCGGTGAGCTCGGCGCTCGCCGCCTTGCAGGCGGCATCCCAGATTTGCTCCGCGGTATGCGACTTGGCCACGTCCAGCGAAAACCGGCCAAGGCGTACGCCGAGGGCGCCTTTGTTGATCGCGGCGTTGTATTTCTCGAGCAGCCCGGTGCGCTGCGCGAGCTCCGTGGCGATGTCGGTGAAGTCCTTGGCCTGACCGCGCGGCGCCACGGCCGGCTGCCGCAGCGCGAAGCCCTCGTGGTCCCAGAACTGCTCGATGTACTTCGAGCCGCCGATGCGCATGAGCTGCAGGCTCTCGAGGTCGGAGGCTTCCGGCAGCAGGATGTCGGCGAAGTGGTTGGTCTCGTCGCGCGTGAAGGCGAAGGCGACGACGAACGGGAAGCGCGCCATGTGGCTGGCGAGTTGCTCGGTGTCCCAGAACGAGATCGCCGGGTTGGTGCGATAGACGAACCATAGCTCCGGCAGCGTTACTTCCGGCAGGCCCGCGGGCGTCTTGTCGAGGAACAGCCACGAGAAGTGCGTCGGGCCGAGCGCCTGGCTCCAGGCGCCGTCGGCGGCGAGCGGGACCATGGTGCGATAGGCGTTGCGGATGTTCGGCCGCGCGCTCCAGTGCTCGCGGTCGGTCGGATTGAACGGATAGGCCATGAGGCCGTCGGGACCGGGCTGCACGCTCTCATGGCGCTCGGACATCGGGCGGTTGAGCCGCACCGTCGTGCCGAGGATGCCGCCCGGCACCTCGAGCGCGCCGGCGAGCGTCGCGAGCACCGTGCGCGCCCAGCAGCACTCGTAGCCGCCCCAGCCGTTGGTCACCGTCTTGCCGAGGCTCACCGCCACCGGCCGGTAGGGGAGCGTCCGCCCGTCAATGCAGACGGTCTGCCCGATGCACGCCGCGTCCAGATATTCGCGCGCGACGCGGCGGATCGTCGCTGCCGGAATGTCGCAGATCGGCTGCGCCCATTCCGGCGTGTAAGGCCGCATGTGCTCCACGAGCCTGGTGAACGCGGTTTTGCCCTGCAGCTCGCCCTCGGCGAGCACGGCGCCATCGGCGCCGGTCTCGATCGCACGGACGCGCAAATCGCTCTCGAGCGACGGCGCGATGACCGGCGCTCGCGTATCCGGGTCGCGCAGATAGAAGCCGTGCGGACCGACGAGATAAGGCGAGGACGTGTGCTCGAAGAGGAACTGCACGTCGAGCCGCGCGCGCGGCTCCTCGTGCAGCATGACGTGGATCAGCGCGTAAAGGAACGCGGCGTCGGTCTTGGGCTTGATCGGCAGCCACTCGGCCGAGCAGGCGCCGGTGACCGAGAGGTGCGGCTCGACCTGAACGCGCTTCATGCCGCGGCTGCGCGCCTCGGCGTGGCGCCACACGCCGGCGACGCCGCCGGAAGCTTCGACGTTCGCGCCGCACGAGATCAGGAACTTGGTGAGCGGAGTATCGGGCGCGACGGTGAAGCCGCGATGCCAGAGCTCGCCGTAGAGATGCTCGGAGTGATAGCACTTCACGCCCTGGCCGGAGCCGAAACCCATGTCGATCGGCCCCCACGCGGCAAGAAACGCCGGGAAGCTGCCCATGTAGGACTGCGGCGTGCCGCCGCCGCCGAAGCTCGCGGCGACCCGCGGGTAGCCCGACGAGTCGGTAAGGCCGCGCGCGCGAATCTCCGCCAGCTTGCGCGCCACCGTGTCGAGCGCCTCGTCCCAGCCGATCGCCACGAAGCGCGGGTCCTGATGCCGGCCTTTGCGCGGGTTGGTGCGCTTCATCGGCGTAAGGATGCGGCTCGGGTGATTGGTCTTCTGCGGGAGGCCATAGGCCTTGACGCAGATCTTGCCGTTCGCCGGGTGGATGGCCGCGGCCGCGAAGTTCGGCTCCACGTCGTGCACCACGCCGTCGCAGGTGCCCACCGTCAGCAGGTCGGGGCCCGCGACGCACTGATAGCAGTAGGTCGGGATCCGGTTCACGCAGGTTTGGCGCGCTTCGCGGCAAGCCGCTTGCGCGTCTGCTCGACGCCGACGATGAAGCGCGCATGCCGTCCGCGGCAGATCTGGTCGACGCCGTCGGTCGCGCTCACTTCGAACAGCGCCGCGCGGCCGTTGAGCTCGGCAAGCCGCGCGTCGATCGTCACGCGCATGCCCTCGAGCGTCGGCGCAAGATGCTCGATATCGACCCGGGTGCCGACGGAGTCCTCGCCCGCGTCGAGGTGCTCGCCCAGCAGATCGCGGCAGGTGATCTCGATGTCGCGCACGAGCATGGGCGTCGCGTACACGCGCGCGTCATCGCCCATGAAGCCGATGGTGCTGTCGCGCCCGACGCTGAAGGCGCGCTTCGCGGCAAGGCCGCTTTTCAAGGTGGTCTTCATCCGCTTATCCGATCACTTTGGTGGACAGGGGGCTTGATCCAGGTTAAAGGCCGAGATAGGCCGCGCGCACGGCGGGATCGGCCAGCAGCTCCGCGCCGCTGCCCGCGCGTACCAGGCGCCCGGTTTCGAGCACGTAGCCGCGGTCGGCGATCGCGAGCGCCGCGCGCGCGTTCTGTTCGACCAGCAGCAGCGCCGTGTCGGCCTCGCGCAGCTGGCGCACGCAGGCGAAGGTGTCCGCCGCCAGGCGCGGCGCGAGCCCCATGCTCGGCTCGTCGAGCAACAGCAGTCGCGGCTCCGCCATGAGCGCGCGGCCGATGGCGAGCATCTGCTGCTGGCCGCCGGAGAGCATGCCGGCGAGCTGGCCGCGGCGCTCGGCGAGCGCCGGGAAGAGCGCGTACACGCGCTCGAGCGAGCGCGCGCTGCGCGCGCGGCCGCGGCGGTAGGCGCCCAGGCGCAGGTTGTCCTCGACGCAGAGCGGCGCGAACACCTGGCGGCCTTCCGGGACCTGCACGATGCCGAGCGCGACGCGCCGCTCGGCGCTCGCGTGCGTGAGCTCCTCGCCGTCGAAAAGCACGCGGCCGCCGCTCGCGGGATGCACTCCCGAAAGCGTGCGCAGCAGCGTCGTCTTGCCGGCGCCGTTCGCGCCCACGAGCGCCACGAGCTCGCCGCGTTGCAAATGCAGATCGATGCCGTGCAGCGCCGGGATGCGGCCGTGGCGCGCTTCGAGCTGTTCTACGCGGAGCATCCGAGGTAGGCCTCGACGACGCGCGGGTCCGCGCTCACCGCGCGCGGCTCGCCTTCGGCAAGCTTGCGGCCGTAGTTGAGCACGACGACGTGCTGCGATAGCTCCATGACGAGTTTCATGTTGTGCTCGACGAGCACCACCGTGATGCCGCGCGCTGCGATCTCGCGGATCAGGCGGTCCAGGTCGCGCGTCTCGGTCGGATTCAGGCCGGCGGCGGGCTCGTCGAGCAGGAGCAGGCGCGGCTTGGCGCCGAGCGCGCGCGCGATCTCCAGGCGCTTGAGCGCGCCGTAGGGCAGCGTGTGCGAGGCGCGGCTGGCCCAGCGCGCAAGGCCGACAAGTTCGAGCAGCTCGAGCGCCGCCTCGCGCGAGCGGCGCTCCTCGCGCGCCACTGGCGGCAATCGAAGAAGCGCTGCGAGGAGGCTGCAGCGCTCGTGCTGCCAGCGCCCGGCCATCACGTTCTCGAGCGCGCTCATGTTGAAGAACACCTGCAGGCTCTGGAAGGTGCGGCCGACGCCGGCGGCGGCGAACTCGTGCGGCGCGCCGGCGAGCGGCGCATCCTCGAACAGGATGCGCCCCGAGTCCGGGAGGTAGATGCCGCAGAGCAGATTGAGCAGCGTGGTCTTGCCGGCGCCGTTCGGGCCGATGATCGAGTGCACGATGCCGCACTCGAGCTCGAGCGCCACGTCCTGCAGCGCGGCGACGCCGCCGAAGTGCTTAGACAGGTTTTCCGCGCGCAGCAGCAATGCGCTTCTCCAGCGTCGGCACGAGTCCCAGCGGCATGACGATCATGGTCAGCATCATCACGGCGCCGAGCGTCACCATCTCGTATTCCTTGAGCGCGGTGAGGAGTTGCGGCAGCGTGGTGAGCACGGCTGCGCCGGCGACCGCGCCGAACGTGGACGCCATGCCGCCGAACACCACCATGGTGACGAGCTCGATCGAATGCAGGAACGACGCCTTGCCCGGCGTGATGAAGCCTGAGTAATGCGCCATCAGGGCGCCCGCCACGGCGGCAAAGACCGCCGAGAGGACAAAGGCGCCGAGCTTGTGGCGCGCGGCATCGATGCCGATGGCGCCGGCGGCGATCTCCGAGCCGTGCAGCGCGCGCAGCGCGCGTCCGCGCGGAGACTCGATCAGGTTCTGTGCAAGCGCCACGGCACAAATCAGGGCGCCTGCGACGATCCAGTACCAGGTGCGCTCGCCGCTCAGCGGATAGCCGAATACCGAGAGCGGCGGCACCGGCATGCCGTCCGGCCCGCCGGTGACGCGGTCTTCGGTGGCGAGCACCACGGAGACGATGACGCCCATGCCGAGCGTGCCCATGGCGAGGTAATGGCCGCGCAGCCTGAGGATCGGCCGGCCGATCAGCCAGGCAGCCGCGCCGACCGCGCCGCTCGCGATGGCGAGCGCGAGGAGCGGCGGCACGCCGTAGCGCGCCGCGAGGATCGCCGAGCCGTAGGCGCCCAGGCCGAAGAAGCCCGCGTGTCCCAGGCTGATCTGCCCGGCGTAGCCGATGAGGATGTTCAGGCCGACACAGGTGATCGCGTTCAGCCCGACGAGAATTGCGATCTCGTAGGTGTACGCATTGGTGAGCGCGAGCGGCAGCAGCGCGACGACCAGCGCGAGCGCCGCGAGGCCGCGCCTAGACGCGCTCGGCCGCGCGGCGGCCGAAGAGGCCGTCGGGAAGGAACACAAGCGCCGCCAGGATGATGAGAAAAGCGAACACATCCTTGTAGGCCGATGAGAGATATCCCGCGCCGAGCGACTCGATCAGGCCGAGCGCGAGTCCGCCGACGACGGCGCCGGGCCCACTGCCCAGCCCGCCGAGGATCGCGGCGGCGAATCCCTTGAGGCCGAGCATCACGCCCACGTCCCAGGAGGTGAACGAGATCGGCGCGATGAGAATGCCGGCGAGCGCTCCCAGCGCCGCGGAGAGCGCGAACGAGGCGAGCAGCACGCGGCGCACGCTGATGCCGACCAGGCGCGCGGCGAGGCGGTTATGCGAGACCGCGAGCATCGCCTTGCCGGTAAGCGTGCGGTTGAAGAACCACCCGAGGAGCGCAACGGCCGCAGCGCTCACGCCGAGCACCCACAGCACCTGCGGCAGCAGCGTGGCGGCGCCGATCGCGATCGGCTGCTCGCCCGAGAAAGCGGGCAGCGAGTGGATTTTCTTGTCCCAGACGAGCGTGGCGAGGCCGCGCAGCAGGATCGAGGCGCCAATCGTGATGATGATCAGCGTGACCACCGAGGCGCCGCGCGCCGGCTCCACCGCGAGCTTCTCGAGCAGCATGCCGACGAGCGTCGCGACCAGGATCGCCGCCGCCGCGGCGAGCGGCAGCGCGAGGCCCGCCTCGACGCACACCGCGCTCGTCATGCCGCCGATCATGACGAACTCGCCCTGCGCGAAGTTGATGACGTGGCTCGCGTTGTAGATGATGGCGAAGCCGAGCGCGACCAGCGCGTAGATCGCGCCGATCGTCACCCCGGAGACCAGGTATTGCGCGAGCACGGCGCGTCAGTCGACGAGCCGCCAGTCGCCCTTGCGCACCTCCAGCATGCGGAACGCCGTGAGATCGAGCCCCATGTGGTCCTGCGTCGACATGTTGACGACGCCCGCGGTGCCCATGTAGCCGCGCGTCTGCTCGAGCGCGTCGCGCACCTTGGCCTTGTCCGTGCTGCCGGCGCGCTTCACCGCTTCCACGAAGAGCATCAGGCCGTCGTACGCGTGGCCGCCGAAGGTGGAGACCTCCTGGTTGAAGCGCTTCTCGAACTCGTGCTTGTAGGCGACCACGACTTTCTTCTGCGCGTCTTCCGCGGGCAGCGTGTCGGCCACGAGCAGCGCCGCCGCCGGCAGCCGCACGCCTTCGGCGGCGTCGCCGGAAAGCTTCACGTACTGCTTGGAGGCGACGCCGTGCGACTGGTAGAAGGGCGTCGCGATGCCGAGCTGGCGGTAGTTCTTGGTGACGATGGCGGGTCCCTGGCCGAAGCCGCAATTGAGCACCGCCTGCACGCCCGGCGTGTTCTTGATCTTGGTGAGCTGCGCCGTCATGTCGGTGTCGCCCGCGCCGTAGCTCTCGTCGGCGACGATCTGCACGCCGTGCCTCTCGGCGACCTTCAGGCATTCGGCGCGCATCGAGCGGTCGAAGCCGCCGGCGCCCGAGATGAGCGCGGCTTTGGTCGCGCCGCGCGCGCGCATGTCGACGAAGATCTTCTCGCACGCCATGCGGTCGGTGTGCGGCGTCTTGAAGACCCATTTCTTCACCGGCTCGATGATCACCACGGCGCCGGCGAGCGAGATGAACGGCACGCCCGCGCCTTCGGCGAGCGGCACGGCGGCCATGGTTTCGCCGGTAGTGGAGCCGCCGATGATCACGTCGACGCGATCCTGCTCGATCAGGCGCTTCACGTAGCCGCGCGCCTTTTCGGCGTCGCCGGCGGAGTCGTAGGCGACGAGCTGCAGCTTGCGCCCGAGCACGCCGCCCGCGGCGTTTTGTTTCTCGACGTAGAGCTCGAGCGTCTTCTGCTCCGGATCGCCGAGAAACGCGGCAGGGCCGGTGACGGAGAGAAAGGCGCCGACGCGGATCGGCTCCTGGGCGAATACGGCAAACGGCAAGGCGAGCGCGGCGGCGAGCAGGCGCACAGACATGACAGTCTCCCTCGATGCAGTGGTTCCAAGACCGTACCTTGACGAGCAGGAGAGGGCTTGATCCACATCAAGCGCCGGGGGCGAGCGTGCAACAATATAGCGATGCGGGCCTCTCTCGCGTTACTCCTCGCGCTCGCATGCGCCTTGGCGCACGCGCAGGCCTATCCGGCGAAGCCGGTGCGGCTCATCATCCCCTTTCCGCCGGGCGGCTCGAACGATGTCGTCGGACGCGTGATCGCCGCACAGCTCGGCGAGCGGCTCGGGCAGGGCGTGATCGTCGATAACCGCGGCGGCGGCGGCGGCACCATCGGCATCAACGCCGCGGCCAAGTCGCCCGCCGATGGCTACACGCTGCTGTTCGTCTCCGTCGGCTTCCCAGTGAGCATCGCGCTCGGCCAGCTGCCGCAGGAAGCGCTGCAATGGTTCGTGCCGGTGGCGGCGGTCGGCACGGGTCCGAGCCTGCTCGTGGTCCCGCCGACGCTGCCGGTGAACTCGCTGCAGGAGTTGCTGGCGCTTGCCAAGCGCAAGCCCGGCGAGCTGAACGCTGCAGCGGCGGGCGTCGGCAGCTTTCAGCATCTCGCCACCGAGCTCTTCCGCCTGCAGGCCGGCATCGATATCGTCATCGTGCAGTACAAGGGCGGCGGCCCGGCGCTCACCGACACGATCGCGGGCCAGGTGCAGCTGAATATCGGCAGCGCGGTGCAGAACGTGCCGCAGGTGCGTTCGGGCAAGCTGCGCGCGCTCGGTGTCGGCGGTCCGCACCGGCTGAGCGCGCTGCCCGAGGTGCCGACGTTCGCTGAAGCAGGTCTGCCCGGCGCCGAAGCGACCAATTGGTGGGGCATCGTCGCGCCCGGGGGCACGCCGGCCGCGGCGCTCGGCCGGCTGCAAGCGGAGATTGCGGCAATCCTCGATTCGGCGCAGACGCAAAGGCGCTTTCAGACCGAAGGCGCCGACGTGCTGCGCATGACGGCCGGCGAGTTCGGAAAGCACATCGCCGCGGAGACCGAAAAATGGACTCGCGTCGTCAAGCAGGCGGGCATCAAGGCGGAGTGAAAGGAACCATGGAACGCTTCAAGGCTTTCAAGCTCACGGAGACACCGGACAAGAAGATCCGGGCGGAATTCGTCGATTACACGCTCGAGCAGCTCGACCCCGGCGACGTGGTGGTGCGGGTCGCCTATTCGGATGTGAATTACAAGGACGCGCTCGCGGTCACCGGCAAAGGCAGGATCCTGCGCCGGCCCTCGACCATTGGCGGCATCGATTTCTCCGGCACGGTCATCTCCTCGACAGATCCGCGCTATGCCAAAGGCGACGCGGTGCTCACGGTCGGCGGTGAATACATCGGCGTGTCGCACGACGGCGGCTATTCGCCCTACGCGCGCGTGCGCGGGGACTGGATCACGAAGGTGCCGGCGGGCTTGTCGCTGTGGGAAGCGATGGCGATCGGCACCGCCGGCTACGCGGCGGCGCTCGGCATCGTGCGCATGGAGCATAACGGGCTCAAGCCCGCCAACGGGCCGGTGCTCGTCAACGGCGCGACGGGCGGCGTCGGCTCGATCGCGGTCGATATCCTGGCCAAGCTCGGCTATCACGTGGTCGCGCTCACCGGCAAACAAAGCGAATCGGACTGGCTGAAGCAGCTCGGCGCCAAGGAGGTCCTGCTGCGCCAGAACATCAATCTCGAGAAGATCAGGCCGCTCGACAAGTCGACCTGGGCCGGTGCACTCGACAATCTCGGTGGCGAGATGCTGGCGTGGATCGCGAGCACAATGCAGGAGAACGGCGTGATCGCGGCGGTGGGCCTCGCGGCGAGTTACAGCCTGAACACGACGGTGATGCCGTTCATCCTGCGCGGCGTAAGCCTGCTCGGCATCAACACCGGCGAAAGTTCGCGCGATATCCGCGACCATGTGTGGCAGCGGCTCGCGACCGACATGAAGCCGCCGCACCTGAAGGAGATGTGCCGCACGATCCCGTTCCGCGAGCTGCCGGGCGTGTTCGACGACTTCATCAACGCCAGGGTGAACCGCCGCATCGTGGTCGATCTCTCGGAGTAGGCGGGTTTGGCACCGGCGACCGAGGCGAAGAAGCGCGTGCTGGTCGTCGACGATTCCAAGTTCGTGCGCAAGACGTTCGCCACCATCCTGCGCGGCTCGTTCGACGTGCACGAGGAGGTGGACGGCGAGGCGGCGTGGAACGCAATCCAGGGCGACCCGACCATCGTCATGGTGTTCACCGACCTCGACATGCCCAAGCTCAACGGCTTCGGGCTGCTTTCGCGCATGCGCGCTTCCACCGACGTGCGCATCCGCGAGCTTCCCGTGGTGGTCATTTCCGGGGTCGAGGAGCAGGCCAACAAGCAGCGCGCGCGCGAGGCCGGCGCGCACGACTTCATCGCCAAGTCGGCCGACGCGACGGAGGTGCTCGCGCGGCTCGAGAACGTCCTGCGGCTCGTTTCCACCCGCAAGGAGCTCGAGGCGGCGCGCCAGGTGCAGGAGGTCGCCGTGGCGCGCGACGCCCTCACCGGCACACTGACGGGAGAATACCTCGTCACCGAGAGCCGCAAGCGCTTCTCCTTCGCCCGGCGCCATGGCAGCGACCTCGCGGTGATGGCGCTGCGCATCGACAGTCATGGCGACGTTGCGCGCACCGCCGGCAAGGATGCCGCCGATCAGGTGCTCGCCCGCATTGCCAAGCTGGTGTCGAGCCAGATCCGCGCCGAGGACTCGATCGCGCGCACCGCGGCCAATACGTTCGTGGTCGTGGCGCCCGGCATTTCCGCGGCGCAAATGCAGAACCTCGCCGACCGGTTGCACGCGCAACTCGAGCAGGCAAAGATCAGCTTCGGCGGCCAGCCGCTCAAGATCGCGACCCGCTTCGGCGTCGCCTCGCTCGGTGACGATGAGGCGGAAAGCATCGAGGAGCTGATGCGCGCTGCGTTGCAGCGACTCGATGCCGCGCCGAGCGCGCCGGCGCCCGCGGCCCGGGCGGCGGCAGCCCAGCTCCCGGCCGATGTGGAGCAGGCGCTGCAGACGCTGGAGCGGGCCGACGTAGCGCGCATTGGCGGCGCGGCAACCGAGGTGCTTAAGCGCCTGCACCGCATCGCGAAAATGATCCACGAGAAGCGGCGCTAGTTAAACTAGGCGCATGACGACCTACCGCGATTTCCATCGTCGCTCGCTCGAGGATCGCGACGGCTTCTGGCGCGAACAGGCGACACTCATCGACTGGCATCGTCCGTTCCGCCAGGTGCTCGACTACTCGCGGCCGCCGTTCGCGCGCTGGTTCGTCGGCGGCGAGACCAACCTTTGCCATAACGCGCTCGACCGGCACCTCGCAACGCGGGCCGGGCAGCCGGCACTGGTGTGGATCTCCACCGAGGTGAACGAAACACGCAGCTTCACCTACCGCGAGCTCCATGCCGAAGTGAACCGCGTGGCCGCGATGATGCAGTCCCTCGGCGTAAAGCGCGGCGAGCGCGTGATCATCTACATGCCGATGATTCCGGAGGCGGCGTTCGCGATGCTCGCCTGCGCGCGCCTTGGCGCGATTCATTCCGTCGTGTTCGGCGGCTTCGCCGCGGCGAGCCTCGCCGCACGCATCGATGACGCGAAACCGGCGCTCATGCTGACCGCCGACGGCGGCAGCCGCATGGGCAAGACGGTGCTCTACAAGTCGCTGGTCGACGAGTCGCTCAAGCTCGCCAGGCATCCGCCGCGCAAGGTGCTGATCTTCCGACGCGGCCTGGACCCGAATATGCCGGCGGTCGCCGAGCGCGATGTCGATTGGGCGAGCGCGGCGAAAGGGTTCGGCAAGGCGAGCGTCCCGTGCGCCTGGCTGGAGTCGAACGAACCGTCTTACATCCTGTACACGTCGGGCACGACCGGCCGGCCGAAGGGGGTGCAGCGGGACGTCGGCGGCCATGCGGTCGCGCTCGCGTCGTCGATGAAGCACATCTTCTGCGGCGAAGCGGGCGAGACCATGTTCACCACCTCGGACATCGGCTGGGTCGTCGGCCACTCGTACATCATCTACGCGCCGCTCATCGCCGGCATGACGACGATCATGTACGAGGGCGTGCCGATCCGGCCGGATGCGGGCGTCTGGTGGAAGATCGTGCAGGACTACAAGGTCTCGGTGATGTTCTCGGCACCCACCGCGATCCGCGTGCTGAAGAAGCACGATGTCTCCTACCTGCGCAAATACGATGTGGCCTCGCTCAAGCATCTGTTCCTCGCAGGCGAGCCGCTCGATGAGCCGACGCACGAATGGATCAGCGTATCGCTCGGCCGCCCGGTCATCGATCATTACTGGCAGACGGAGACCGGCTGGCCGCTGCTCTCCGCGCACCCCGGCGTCGAAAGGACGCCGATCAAGATGGGCTCGCCGAGCTTCCCGGTGTACGGCTACGACGTGCGCCTGCTGCACGAGCAGACCGGCAAGCCGGTCGGCGTCGGCGAGAAAGGCGTGGTGGCCATCGCACCGCCGTTGCCTCCTGGCTGCATGAGCACGGTGTGGGGCGACGACGAGCGCTTCGTCAACACCTATTTCCGCGACTTCAAGGACCAGCTCACTTATTCGACGTTCGACTGGGGCATCCGCGACAAGGACGGCTACTACTACATCCTCGGGCGCACCGACGACGTCATCAACGTGGCCGGCCACCGCCTCGGCACGCGCGAGATCGAGGAGGCGGTGAACATGCATCCGAACGTCGCCGAATGCGCGGTGGTCGGCGTCGTCGACCCATTGAAGGGCCAGATGCCGCTCGCCTTTGCCGTGCTGAAGGACGCCGGCAAGCGCACCAGCGCCGAAGAGGTCATGCACACGGTCGACCGGCAGCTCGGCGCCATCGCCCGGCCCAAGGCGGTGCATTTCGTGACGCTGCTGCCCAAGACCCGTTCGGGCAAGACACTGCGCCGTGCGATCCAGGCTCTTGCCGAAGGCCGCGATCCGGGCGACCTTACGACCATCGAGGATCCGAACGCTCTCAGCCAGATCAAAGAGGCCCTGCGCACATGAAGCAACGACCGATGCTTACGCTTGACGACTGCAAGAAGATCTCCGCCGCCGCCGAAGCCGAAGCGCGGAGGAACAACTGGAATGTCTGCATCGCCATCCTCGACGATGGCGGGCACCTGCTGCACCTCGCGCGCATGGATGGCGCGACGCCGGCCAACGCGCGCATCGCGCTGGAGAAGGGCCGCACCGCCGCCGAGACCCGCCGCTCCACCGCCAACTGGCAGGAGCGGGTGGCGAAGCGCATCGAGCTCTTGCGCATGCCGCAAGTGACGCCGGTGCAGGGCGGCGTGCCGATCGTCGTCGAGGGCACCTGCGTCGGCGCGGTCGGCGTCTCCGGCGTGCAGTCGCACGAGGACGAGCAGATCGCCGCCGCGGGAATCAAGGCCCTCGGCTGAGTGTTGTCTAGCGGGTAGTCCTGATACTTAAACCGTAATCCAACTGGGAGGTCGATATGCTTCGTGCTGGAGCAGTGACGGGCGGTTTGTGCGCGGCGCTGATCATGGCGTCGGCTGCCATGGCGCAGGTGCCGCCGGATCCGAACAACCCGAACGAGGCGGTTCCCGAGAAGTACAGCTACACGCCGTATGGCGAGCCGATCAAGCTTGAGCAGGCGAGGAAAGTCGCCGCTGCGGCTTTGGCCGAAGCAACCAAGCGCGGTTGGCCGATGTGCATCTCGGTCGTGGGTCCGACCGGCGAGCTGGTCTACTTCGAAAAGATGGACGACTGCCAATACGCCTCCATCCAGATTTCCCAGCACAAGGCGCGGGCCGCGGCGCGCTATCGGCGTCCGACCGTGGTCTTCGAGCGGCTGCTCGGCAAGGGGCCGTTTTTCAGTTACCTGGCGACGCTCGATGACGTGATCGCCTCGCGCGGCGGCAATCCCCTTGTCGTCGACGGGAAGATCATCGGCGCGATCGGCGTGTCCGGTGGCACCGGCTCGCAAGACGATACGATCTCGCAGGCCGGCGCGAAGGCGGCTCAGTAGGCGTCGACGCGCTGGCGAGGCGCTAGCGTTCCTCCGCCGTAGCGTTGAGATAAGCGCCGAGCGCCAGATCGACGTTCGGCGCAAAGAGCTCCGCGACGTCCATGCGGCGTCGCGTGAGCTGCTGTTCGTCGAGGTACTGCACCAGCGCCTCGAGGGTTGGCCGGCTGCCTTCGATCGTGTAGTCCCACGGGATCTCGCGACTGCGCTCGATCTCGTCGATCACCCACGGCAGGCTGACCGTGAGCGCGTCGGTGTCGTACAGGTGGCGTAACGCCAGGTCGCGGGCACGCACGAAAGCCCGATACAGGTTCACCGCCAGCCACGGCTGCGCTTCGTACACCGCGCGGCGCAGGACCAGCGTATGCATGATCGGGAAGATGCGCGTCTTGCGGTAGTACGCGAGCTCGACCTCCCGGAAGTTCGGTATCAGCCTTCGCACGGTGGCTCCGAGGCGCTGCGGCAGCATCACCGACATGAGCGCGTCGATCTTTCCTTCCTCGAGCAGCTCTTCAAGGATGGCGGCGCCGCCGAGCGCTTCGATGCGCACGTCCTGCGGCTGGCGGATGGCGCGAATCGGCCGGCCGACGACCCATGTCATGTCCTCCGGCCGCACCCCGTATTCGTGCTGCAGGAAGCCGCGCGTCCATACTGCGGCGGTCATCTGATAGTCGCCGACGCCGATGCGCCTGCCTTTGAGCCCGCGCGGGTCGCGCAGCGGGGAGTCGGCGCGCACGTAGAGCGCGTTCTGGCGGAAGACCCGCGACGGGAATACCGGGATGGCGATGAAGCGCTCATCGCTCTCCGATCGCAGGATGGTATAGGAGGAGAGCGACATCTCCGAGACGTCGAATTCCTCGTGGTTCAGCATGCGCCAGAACGTCTCGCCGGGCCGCAGCGCGAGGTAGGTGAGCTCGTCGACGCCCTCGACCGTCACGCGCCCGTCGATCAGCGCTTGCGTGCGGTCGTAGCGTCCGCAAGCCAGGGTCAGTCGCATGCGCTGCAGTATAGTTGGACGCCATGCGCGTTCTGATCGCCGGGGGCGGCATCGGCGGGCTGACCGCCGCGCTCGCGCTGCTCAAGCACGGGATCGACGTGGACGTGTACGAGCAGGCGCGCGAGCTGAAGGAGGTCGGCGCCGGCGTGCAGCTGGCGGCGAACGGGACTCGCGTGCTCTACGCGCTCGGCATCGGCGAGGAACTGAAGGCCCTGTCGTGCGAGGCGCAGGGCAAGGAAATCCGCCATTGGCAGAGCGGCGAGACCTGGAAGCTGTTCGATCTGGGTCCTGTTTCCCTCGAGCGCTACGGCGCCCCGTACTTCACGGTCTACCGCCCGGATCTGCAGGATGTGCTTGCGCTCGCGGTAATGCGCGAAAAGCCGGACGCGCTGCACCTCGGCGCCAGAGTGCGCGGATTCGAACAGGAGCCGGGTCGCGTCACGCTGCAGCTCGAAAACGGCGGCGCCGTGTCCGGTGACGCGCTGATCGGCGCGGACGGCGTTCACTCGCGCATCCGCCAGGCGCTGTTCGGCCCCGACCGGCCGGAATTCACCGGCGTGATTGCCTGGCGCGGCGTCGTGCCGATGGAGCGCCTGCCCGCGCACATGGCGCGCATGGTCGGCTCGAATTGGGTCGGGCCGGGCGGGCACGCCGTGCATTACCCCTTGCGCGCGGGTCGGCTCATGAACTTCGTCGGCGCCCGCGAGCGCGCCGACTGGCGGGTCGAGTCCTGGAGCGCCCGCGGGACGCAGCCTGAGCTCGCCGCCGACTTCCGCGGCTGGCATCCGGACATCGAGGCCTTCATCGAGGCGATCGAGACCCCGTACAAATGGGCGTTGATGGTGCGGGCGCCGCTCGAGCGCTGGTCCGTGGGCCGTGTCACGCTGCTCGGCGACGCGGCACATTCCATGCTCCCGTTCCTCGCGCAGGGCGCGGTGATGGCGATCGAAGACGGATACGTGCTCGCGCGCTGCCTCGCCGGCTACCCGGCGGAGGCGGCGCTGCAGCGCTACGAGGCGGCGCGGCGCGAGCGCACGCGCCGCACCGTCGAGGGCTCGGCAGCCAACATCCATCGCTTTCACAACCGCGCGCTCGCCGACCCCGAAGAGGGCCGCCGGTTCATCGACCGCGAATGGGCTAGCCAGCGGATCGCCGAGCGCTACGAGTGGCTGTTCCGCTACGACGCAACCACGGTGGAAGTTTGATGCTCCGCTTCCTGATCGCTGTACTCGCCCTGGGCTTTCAAGCGGCGCTCGCGGAGACCTACCCCTCCAGGCCGATCCATGTGATCGTGCCGTTCCCGCCCGGCGGACCGACGGACATCGTCGGCCGCCTGGTCGGCCAGAAGCTCTCCGAGGGGCTCGGCCAGCCGGTGATCGTCGAAAACCGCCCCGGTGCCAGCGGCACGTTGGGTTCCACGGCAGCGGCAAAGGCGCCGCCGGATGGGTACACGCTGCTCTACGGCAGCACGACTACCCTGGCGATCGCGCCGGCCTTGTATCGCGACCTGGCGTACGACCCGCGCAGCGCCTTTGCGCCGATCAGCCTCGTGTCGCGCGGCGCGATCATCGCCGCCGTCAATGCCGGGGTACCCGCGCACACGCTGCAGGAATTCATCGCGCTCGCGAAGAAAAGCCCGGGCGGGCTCTCCTATGCCTCGGCCGGCAGCGGCACGCCGCCGCATCTTGCCGCCGAGCTCTTCAAGAGCCTCACCGGCGTCGACCTGCTGCATGTACCGTACAAGGGCGGCGGGCCGGCGATCAATGGTCTCGTCGGCGCTCAGGTGCAGGCCATCTTCGAAGGCGAGGTCGTGCTGCTGCCGCACATCAGGTCGGGCAGGGTGCGCGCTCTCGCCATCACCGGCGTGACGCGCGACCCGGAGCTCCCCGAGGTGCCGACGTTCGCGCAAGCGGGGCTGCCCACGTACGAGGCCTACTTCTGGAGCGGGCTGGTCGCGCCGGCCGGCACGCCGGACGAAATTGTTGGCAAACTGAACGGCGTGCTCGTGCGAGCCTTGAACGCGACCGACTCTCGCGAGGCGCTGACGCGCCAGGGATTGGAGCCTGCGCCGACGACGCCGGCGCAGTTCGCGGCGTTCATCGCCTCCGAGGTCGAGCGCTGGGGCCGGGTCGCCAAGGACTCGGGCGCTAAACTCGACTGATGGATTTCGAGCGGTTCCGGCTGCGGCGCTTCCTCGAGTCGCTGCCCGCGCACGAGCTCGAGCGGCGCGACGAGCCGATCGCCCTCGGCGACGTCGCCGCAATCCACGACGGCAATCCGAAGGCGGTCTGGTTCGCTCGCGCCGGCGGCGCCGAGCTCGCCGCGAACGTCACCGCCAGCCGCTCGCGCCTTGCGCTCGCATTCGGCACTACGCCGGGATATTTGCTCGCCGAGGTGCTGATGCGACTGGCGAAGCCGCAGCCCGTGCTCGAGGTGAACGATGCGCCGGTGCAGGCGGTCGTGGAGCGCGAGCCGGACCTGACGCAGCTGCCGGTCCATCTGCAGCACGCGTTCGACGGCGCGCCCTATATCTCGGCGTCGATGGACTTCACGCGCGATACCGAGCGTGGCATCACCAACGTCGGCATCCGGCGCTTGATGCTGCGGGGGCGGCGGGAAGCCGGGGTTGATCTCAACGCGCCGTCCGATCTGCGTGCGATCTACCAGGCGGCGGTGGGCCGCGGCGAGCGCCTGCCGATCGCATTCGTGGTCGGCTCTCATCCGATCGACCATGTCGCGGCGACCATGCGGCTTGCGGGGGACGAGCTCGCGCTGATCGCCGCACTGCGCGGCGCACCGCTGCCGGCGGTGAAGTGCAAGACGAACGACCTGCGCGTGCCGGCGGACGCCGAGTACGTGCTCGAGGGCTACCTCGATGAGCGCGGCTATGCGGAAGCGGAAGGACCGTATGGCGAATTTCTCGGCTACTACGGCGGCGTGAAGGCGAACCCGGTTTTCCACCTGAGCGCCATTACGCGCCGTCGCGACGCGATTTTCCAGGCGGCAACGATCAGCGGCCGCACGCTCAGCCGTACCGACACGGCGCAGCTGAACGCGCTGCGCGCCGAGGTGACGGTCTGGCGCGCGCTCGAGACTGCGGTGCGCGAAGTGCAAGCGGTGTACGCAACGCCCTCGAGCGGTGGCGCCTTCAACGTGCGCGTCGCCCTGCGCCAGCGCGTGCCCGGTGAAGCGCGCAATGCGATCGCCGCAGTCTTCGGTTGCCTCGTCAATGTGAAGCATGTGTTCGTGGTCGATGCTGACGTCGACGTGTTCTCCGACGAGCAGATGGACTGGGCGCTGGCGACGCGTTTCCAGGCCGCGCGCGACCTCGTTATTGCCGACGGCTTCCGCGGCATGCCGCTCGATCCATCGCTGCGCGGCGCGCGCACTGGCTCGAAGGCAGGCTTCGACCTGACGCTGCCATTTGGCGAGCGCAAAGGCATCGAAGCCCGGCTGCCCGTCCCGCCGCGATACGAAGGCAGGCGCCATGACAGCCTCGAAGCCGCGCTTGCCGAGGGTCCGAAATTCTTCGTCGAACTGATGAGCGCGCGGGACAGCCGCGACGGCCGTGAGATCGTGCGCGAACTCGAGCGGCTGCGCGCGAGCGGCAGGCTCGAGCGCGATGCCGAAGGACGCTATGTATATCGGCCGGGCGCTGCCGCGCATTGAGGACGAGCGGTTCTTGACCGGTCGCGGTTGCTACAGCGACGACGAAAGCTACGCAGGACAAGCCTGCTGCGCGTTCGTGCGCTCGCCGCACCCGCATGCGCGGATCGCGCGTATCGATACGGCGCGCGCTGCGCGCATGCCGGGCGTCCTGGCGGTACTGACGGGTGCCGACTACGCGGCCGACGGCTTGCAGCCGGTCGACCACGTACCCAATCCGCTCGACCTGCACGATATCGGCAAGCGGGCCTTCGACAATCCACGGCAATGGCCGCATTGGCCGCTCGCGCGCGAGAAGGTGCGCCATGTCGGCGAGCCGCTCGCCCTTGCCGTCGCCGAAACGCACGAGCAGGCGCGCGACGCCGCGGACGCTGTAGATGTCGATTACGACCCGCTACCGGTCGAGGAAACGCTCTGCTTTGACTACCAGTTCGGCGACGCGGCCGCCGTTGCCGCGGCTCTCGGCCAAGCGGCCTGCGTCGTGCGGCAGGAATTCCACATCCCGCGCATCGTCAACTGCCAGATGGAACCTCGCTCGGCCATCGGCCTCTACGGCGACGACGGGCACACGCTTGTCAGCGGGAGCCAGGGCGCCGTGCTTCTCAAGCACCTGCTGGGGAAGGTGCTGCAGTCGGACAAGGTGCGTGTCATCTCGCGCGACGTCGGTGGCGGCTTTGGCCCGCGCAATTACCTGCATCCGGAGCAGATCGTCGTCGTCTGGGCCGCCAAGCGCCTGCGGCGGCCGGTGCGCTGGCGTGCGACGCGCAGCGAAGCTTTCCTCGCCGATTTCCAGGGCCGCGACGCCGCCATCAAGGCGGCGCTCGCCTGCGACTCCGACGGCCGCATCCTGGCCTACGACGTCCACACGCGCGGCAACGTCGGCGCGCATACCGTGTCGTTCGTTCCGCTCTCCAACTTTCGCAGCATCCTGACGACCGTCTATCGCGTGCCAGCGGTGGCGCTGCGCCTGCAGGCGATCACGACCAACAGCGTGCCGGCGGTGCCTTATCGCGGCGCCGGGCGACCGGAGGCTCATCATGTCATCGAGCGCCTGCTCGACCGGGCGGCGCAGCGGTTGCGCCTCGATCGCGCGGAGATTCGTCGGCGCAACGTCGTGACCAAGGCGGAGCTGCCGTATCGCACGCCAATGCGGCTCGTCCTCGACGCCGTGGACTTCGCAGGCTACATGGAGCGCGCGCTCGAGATGGCGGATTACGCCGGCTTCGCGGCACGCAAGCGCGAGGCGCGCCGCCCGCGCGGCATCGGCATCGCCAACTACGTCGAGTCGCCGGTCGGCGCGGCGCGCGAGCGGGTCGAGCTCCTGGTCGAGCGCAACGCGCTCGTCGTGACAAGCGGTACGCAATCGGCGGGGCAGGGACACGAGACGTCCTTTGCGCAGGTGGTCGCGGATCGGCTCGAGTTGCCGATCGAGAAAATCCGCTTGCGCACGGGGGACACGGCGATCGTCAAGGTCGGCGGCGGCTCGCATTCCGACCGGTCGATGCGCTACGCCGCGACGCTCATCGTGGCGGCCGCGCGCTCGCTCATCGAACGAGGTCGCCGGGCGGCCGCCGAGCGGCTTGAGGCGCGCGCCGAGGATGTGGTCTACGAACGCGGCACGTTTCGCATTGCCGGCACCGACCGGGCGATCGGCCTCTTCGATCTGGCACCGCTCGACGTTGCCGAGGAGATCAATGCGCGCATCCCGGCCTCTCCGGGGGGCAGCGCCGTGTGTGAGCTGGAAGTCGATCCGGACACGGGCACGGTGGTCGTGCTGCGCTACGTGAGCGTCGACGATGTTGGCCAACCGGTGAATCCGCTGATCGTCGATGGCCAAACGCACGGCGCCATCGTCCAGGGCATCGGCCAGGCGCTCTACGAAGGCGTGGCGCGCGACGCGAGCGGCCAGGTGCTGAGCGGCTCCTTCATGGACTACAGCATCGCGCGCGCGGAGAGTTTGCCGTCGTTCGACACCGCCCTGACGGAAGATCCCACGCCCGGCAACCCGCTGCGCATCAAGGGCGGTGGCGAAGGCGGTATCGTCCCCGCGAGCGCCGCGGTGATCAACGCGCTTTGCGATGCGCTCGGCGTCGAGGACGTGCCGCTGCCGGCGACACCGGAACGCGTGTGGAAAATACTTTCCCGAGGGCAAGCGTGAGACGCATCGCATTGATTCTGGCGATCTTCGCTACCAGCGCGGCTGCGCAAGAATGGCCGACCAAGCCGATCCGCTGGATCGTGCCTTTCGCGCCGGGCGGGCCGGCCGATGTCGTAACGCGAATCGTCGCTGCTGCGCTCGCCGAGCGCGTCGGGCAGGCCAACATCGTCGAGAACCAGCCGGGTGCCGGCGGCAACATCGCCCATGCCAATGCCGCCAAGGCGGCCGCTGACGGACACACACTCGTGTTCGTCGTGCCAAGCGTGATCACCAACCCCTTCTATTTGAAAGCCGCCATCGACCCGTTCCGGGATCTCGCGCCGGTCATCCATCTCGACAACGCCTCGATGGTGCTGATCGCTCATCCGTCCTATTCACCGGGCACGGTGGCGGAGGTGCTGAACGACATCAAGGCGCGTCCGGGAGAGGTGAGCTGCGGTTCCTCCGGCGCGCTGCCGTCGGTCGCGTGCGAGCTGCTGCGCGCGCATGCGGGTGCCGAGATGCTCATGGTGATGTACAAGGGCAACGGCCCGGCGCTCAATGCGCTGATCGCAGGCGAGATCAATCTGCTCTTCGACGTGGTGAACATCGCCGTCGGCCACGTAAAGTCAGGCCGTGTGCGAGCCATCGCGACGACGGCGCCGCGGCGCGGCATCGGCCCGCTCGGCGACCTGCCGGTTGTCGCAGACACGATCCCTGGCTTCGACCTCGTCACCTGGCACGGCGTGATGCTGCCGCCCGCGACGCCGCGCGCACTCATCGAGCGCGTGAACCGCGAGCTCAATGCCGTGCTCGAACGGCCGGACGTGCGCGAGCGCTTCGCGACCTCGGGGCTGCAAATTTCCGGCGGCACGCCAGAGGACTTCGCGGCCATCCTGCGGCGCGACTACGATAAATACGGAAACGCGCTGCGTGCGGCCGGCGTGAGGCCCGAGTGAAGCCGGTCCGGCGCGTGGTGACCGGGCATCGCGATGGAAAAGCGGTGGTGCTTTACGACAGCGCGGCGCCGAACCAGAAGCTGCGGCAGGCGTCCGGCCTCGTCTCGACGCTGGTCTGGGTCACCGACGAGACGCCAGCCGATATCTCCGGCAGTGCCGATCGCTCGGTATGCGAGATCGGCGTGCCGCCGCCGGCGAACGGCACCATTTTCCGGGTGGTCGATTTTCCGCCCGAGCGCGGCGTGCGCACGCGTGACGCCATCCTCGCCGAGATGGGCGTCGGCGATCACGGCGGCGCGCGCCATCCCGGCATGCATCGCACGCGCAGCATCGATTACGCGATCGTGCTCGAAGGCGAGATCGACATGCTGCTTGACGAAGGCGAGGTGCATCTGAACACGGGCGATGTGCTGGTGCAGCAAGGCACCAACCATGCGTGGGTGAACCGCGGCGCCGCGCCGTGCCGCATCGCCTTTGTACTAATCGACGCCCGCGCGTTTCCGGCATAATCCGCGGCACAAAGGAGGTAACAATGAATAACAGCGCAGTCGCACCGAGCTCCCGTCCGCTCGTCCTGCTCGCCGGGCGCATCCTGATGGGCGCAATCTTCCTTAACGCGGGCATCCGCAAGCTGCTTGGCTTCGCCGGCACGGTGGGCTACTTCACCAAGCTCGGCTTTCCTGCACCTGAGCTCTTCACGGTGCTCGCCATCGTGATCGAGCTCGGCGGCTCCATCCTGCTGATCATCGGCTGGAAGACGCGCTGGGTCGCCTGGCTGCTCGCGCTCTTCGTGCTGATTGCCGCGCTTGCCGCTCACCGCTTCTGGCAGTTCGACGCCACGCAGTACGCGAACCAGATGAATCACTTCATGAAGAACCTCGCGATCATCGGCGGCCTGCTGTTCGTCGCGACGTTCGGCCCCGGCGGCGCCTCGGTCGACAAGAGTTGACGGCAAGGTCCGACGCATCGCTCGTTGCCGCGCTCGAGCGGTCCCACCTGCATCCGCTCTGGGATCGCTACAAGCGCATCACGCCGGTCGCGCCGCAGCCGAAGGACGCGCCGATGCATTGGCGCTGGCGCGATATCGAGCCCTTCACCGCGCGCGCCGCCGAGGAAGTCGCAATCGAGGACGTCGAGCGCCGTGCGCTGATCCTCGCGAACCCCGCGTTCGGCGGCGAGACGGTCACCACGCACAACCTGATCGGCGCTTTCACCGTGCTCGAGCCCGGTGACAGGGCGGTGCCGCACCGGCATACCGCCGCGGCGATCCGTTTCTCGACGCGCGCCGAAGGCGCAGTGACGATCGTCAACGGCCGGCGCTGCGAGATGAAGGAGGGGGACCTTGTCCTGACGCCGCCGATGTGCTGGCATGGGCACATCAACCAGAGCTCGCATCGCACGGTGTGGTTCGATGCGGCCAACATGCCGGCGATCTGCATGCTCGATGCGAGCTTCTTCGAGCCCGGCACGCGCCAGGACGAGCGCTTCTGGGAGGTCGGCACCGAGGGCTCGGCCGAATACCGGTTCCCGGGCGACGAGGCGCGCCGCGCGCTCGCTGCCGCACCGCGGGGAGCGGACGGATCGCGCACGCATCGCTACACCAGGAACGGCGGCGCCGTGATGCCGACGCTCGATCTGTACCTCAAGCGCCTCGATGAGCCGACGCGCCGCACGCGGGCGACCTGCAACGCGATCTGCCTGGTCGTCTCGGGCGAAGGGCGCTCGGCGGTCGGCGACAAGGCATTCGATTGGTCACGCCATGATGTGTTTACCATCCCCCACTGGACCTGGGCCGTGCACGAACCGCGCGTCGCGGCCGAGTTGTTCGTCGTCACAGACCGCGCGATCTACGAGCGTCTCGACCTGCTGCGCGAAGAGATCCAGTGATCGGCAAGTCGGTCCTGCGGGTCGAGGACCAGCGCTTTCTCACCGGCTGTGGCCGCTTCATAGAAGACTTGTCTTTCCCGGGAGAGCTGCATTGCGCCATCGTCCGCTCGCCCCATCCGCATGCGCATATTCGCGCGGTGCGGGTTCCAGCTGGCGTGCTCGCGCTGACAGGCGAGGACATGACGCGCGACGGCGTCCGCCCGATGCGCTGCGGCTGGGTGCTGGCCGGCATGGTCGAGCCGCCGCGCTATGCGTTGGCACGCGGTACGGTGCGGCACGTTGGCGAGCCAGTCGCCGCGGTGTTTGCCGAGTCACGCGCTGCCGCCGAGGATGCGGCGGAGCGCGTCGAGGTCGAGTACGAGCAGCTACCGCTTCTCAGCGAGGACAAGGCGTTCACCTGGCAGCGCGGCGATCGCGCCGCAGTTGATGCCGCGTTTGCGCGCGCGCCGCGGCGCGTGCAGCTCGAGCTGGTGAACAATCGCCTGTGCGGCGCGGCGATCGAGACGCGCGGCGCCAGCGCCACCGGCGACACGCTTTACTGCGGCACGCAGGCGCCGCACCACATCCGCCGCTATGTCTGCGAGGAGCTCGGCATCGACGAGGGCGAGCTGCGCGTCGTGTCGCGCGACATGGGCGGCGGCTTCGGCTACAAGGGCAAGCATTACCCCGAGGAAACGCTCATCGTCTGGGCCTCGCGCAGGCTAAGGCGCCCGGTGAAGTGGATCGCGCGGCGCACCGAGTCGTTTCTCTCGGACACGCAGGGGCGCGACCACGTTACGCGCGCTGAGCTCGCGCTTGACAACGAGGGGCATTTCCTTGCCCTGCGCGTGCATACGCGTGCCGATCTCGGCGCCTACGTTTCCAGCTTCGGCGCGGCCATTCCCGGACCAATCTATACCGCACTGCTCGCCGGCGTCTATAAGACGCCCGCCGTGTTCGTCGAAGTGACCGGCGTCTTCAGCAATACCGTGCCGACCGACGCCTATCGCGGCGCCGGGCGGCCGGAGGCCTGCTATGTCCTCGAGCGCCTCGCCGACCAGGCGGCGCGCGAGCTCGGCATCGATCGTGCCGAGATCCGCCGGCGCAACCTGATCCCGGCGAGCGCGATGCCTTACAAGACGCCAGTGGGGCCGACCTACGACTGCGGCGATTTCGCGAAGCTCCTGGAGCGCGCGTTGCAGATCTCGGGCTATGCCGAGAAGCGGCCCCCGGGCCGCGGCATCGGCCTCGCGTGCTACGTCGAATCGTCTGGCGTGGCGCCTTCGCGGCTCGCGGGGGCGATGGGAGCCCGCGTGGGCTTCTACGAATCGGCGCACTTGCGCGTCGCGCCCGACGGCGGCATCACGGCCTTTCTCGGTACGCATAACCACGGCCAGGGGCATGCGACCACTTATGCGCAGATCATCGCCGCCCAGCTGGGCGTACCGCTCGAGCGCATTCGCGTCGTGGAAGGCGACACCGCCGCCGTGCCGGTCGGCACCGGCACGTTCGGCTCGCGCTCGATTGCCGTCGGCGGCTCTGCGCTGCATGTCGCGGGCGCCAAGATCATCGAGAAGGGGAAGCGCGTCGCCGCCCACCTCTTGGAAGCCGCGGAGCGCGATATCGAATTCCGGCATGGTGCATTCGGCGTCGCGGGGACCGACCGCAAGGTGGCGTTCGACGCCGTAGCGCGCGCGGCGTACGTGCCGCACGACTATCCGATCGCCGAGCTCGAGCCCGGGCTCGATGAGAACGCGTTCTACGATCCGCCGAACTTCGCCTTCTCCAACGGCGTGCATGTCTGCGAGGTCGAAGTCGATCGCGATACCGGGGCCGTGCAGATCCTCGGCTACTGGGCGGTCGACGACATCGGCACGGTGATCAACCCGATGATCGTGCACGGACAGCTGCATGGCGGCGTGGTGCAAGGCCTCGGACAAGCGCTCGCCGAGCGCACCGCCTATGACGACGGCCAGCTCCTGTGCGCATCGTTCATGGACTATGCGCTGCCGCGGGCGAGCGATGTGCCGTTCTTCGTCGCCGAGCTGGACGAAAGCCAGCCGTGCACCCATAACCCGCTCGGCGCCAAGGGCTGCGGCGAGTCGGGCGCCATCGCCGCGCCGGCGGCGGTGATGAGCGCCATACTGGACGCGCTCGCGCCATATGGTGTCCGCGACCTGGAGATGCCGGCTACACCGGATCAGATCTGGCGCGCCATAATGCGCGCATGATCCAGGGTGCGTTTCGCGCGCAGGAAGTAAACCCGGCCAAGCTGGCGCAGCTCTATCGGCGCGAGTTCCAGCTTTGCCAGGCGCGCAAAGGCGAGACCATCGCCGTGGTAAGCGATCTCGCGACGCGGCGCGAATACATCCAGGCGGCCTTTGCCGCGGCCGAGGACCTCGGCGCAGACATCTACGAGCTCTGTGTCAATTCGCTGCCCTCGTGGACCAAGGTCGGCGTGCCGACCATCGGGCAGTGCAAAGGCACGCTTGAGGCGGTGAGCGCCGCCGACATGGTCGTCGTGTTCCACGTGCCGCTGTTTACAAAATGGCTGAAGCAGGTGATGGACGGCGGGACGCGTGTACTGATGATCATCGATGCGCCCGACGATCTCGAGCAGCTCATGTCGCCGGCGGGTCTCAAGCAAGCGTGCAAGCACGCGGAGTCGCTCTACAAGCGCACCAAGCGCGTGCAGGTGACGAGCGAGGCGGGCACCGACCTTACCTACCAGTGCGGCGAGTATCCGGTCATGACGCAATGGGGCTACGCCGACGAGCGCGGGCACTTCGATCACTGGGGCGGCGGCCATATCCATACGTTCCCGAACGAAGGCAGCGCGCACGGCACGGTCGTGCTGCAGCCGGGCGACATCGTCATCCTGCCGTACTGCCGCTACGTCGCCGATCCGGTGAAGCTCACGATCCGCGAGGGACACATCGTGGAAGTGCAGGGCGGCATGGATGCGAAGCTGATGCGCGATTGGCTGGACGACGGCAAATCAGCGCCAAGCGATCGCGATCCGTACGCGGTGTCGCATCTGGGCTGGGGCATGAATCCGCAGGCGCTGTGGTACGGCATCGCGCTTCACGGCGACACGCCGGAGCGCCATCGCGCGGCGGCGCGCACCTTCCCGGGCAACTTCCTTTTCTCGACCGGGCCGAACACGCAGGGCGGCGGCAAGCGCAACACGCGCGGCCACTACGACGTGCCGATGCGCGACTGCACGGTGGCGCTCGACGGCAAAGTCGTCATCGAGCGCGGCAAGATCGTTGATCAAGGGATGCGCGTAACGCGCGAGACACGTTAGGAGGGGGACATGCGCAGCATCATCGTCGTTGCCGCGCTCGCGGCAGCGGTAGGGGCCCACGCGGCCGACAGGGTGAAGATCGGCTTCATCAGCACGCTCTCCGGCCCCAATGCCTCGATCGGCACCGACATCCGCGACGGCTTCAACCTCGCCATCAAGCTGAACGGCGGCAAGCTGGGCGGGCTGCCGGCAGAAGTG
>DASSLQ010000035.1:0-22675 GCA_035689325.1 Burkholderiales bacterium
GAGATCCTGTACGCGTTCTCCTCGGCCGGTAACAACAACGGCAGCGCCTTCGCGGGGCTCTCCGCCAATACGCCGTTCTACAACACCGCGCTCGGCTTCGCGATGCTCTTCGCACGCTATCCGCTGATCATCGCGGCGCTCGCCGTCGCGGGCTCGCTCGCGGCGAAGAAAACCGTGCCGGCCGGGCTTGGTACGCTGCCCACGCACACGCCGCTCTTCATCGTGCTGCTCGTCGGCACGGTGCTGCTCGTCGGCGCGCTTACCTTCGTGCCGGCGCTCGCGCTCGGACCGGTCGTCGAGCACCTGCAGATGCTCGCGCTCAAATAAGGAACCGCCATGACTACTCATACTGCAGCGCTGCGCGCGGCCCAGGCCGGCAGCGTGCGCTCGATGTTCGAGCCGCAGTTCGTCACGCCCGCGCTCTGGGAATCGGTGAAGCGGCTGGCGCCGCGCGCCCAGTGGCGCAACCCGGTGATGTTCGTCTGCTATGTCGGCGCGATCCTCACGGCGGGCCTGTGGCTGCAGGCGCTGACGGGCAAGGGCGAAGCCCCGGCCGCCTACATCTTCTGGGTTTCGCTGTGGCTTTGGTTCACCGTGTTGTTCGCGAACTTCGCTGAGGCGCTCGCCGAGGGCCGTAGCCGCGCCCAGGCGGCGAGCCTGCGCGCCGCGCGCCGCGAGGTGATGGCGAAGAAGCTGCGTACGGCCAAGCGGGACGCCGAATCGCAGAACGTGCCTGGCACGACGCTGCGCGCGGGCGACTTCTACCTGGTGCAGCCTGGCGACGTGATACCGGCCGACGGCGAGATCGTGGAAGGCGTGGCTTCGGTCGACGAATCCGCCATCACCGGCGAGTCTGCGCCCGTGATTCGCGAGGGCGGTGGCGACTTCTCCTCGGTCACCGGCGGCACGCGCCTCCTTTCCGACTGGCTCGTGGTGCGCGTCACCGCGAACCCCGGCGAATCGTTCCTCGATCGCATGATCGGCATGGTCGAGGCGGCCAAGCGCCAGCGCACGCCGAACGAGATTGCGCTCACCGTGCTGCTCGTCGTGATGACGCTCGTCTTTCTGCTCGCTTGCGCGACGCTCCTGCCCTACGCCGTATATGCGGTCGAGCTCACGAAGAAGGGCGAGCCGGTGTCCATCACCACGCTCGTTGCGCTGCTCGTCTGCCTGATTCCGACGACGATCGGCGGGCTGCTCTCCGCGATCGGCATCGCCGGAATGGGCCGCATGATCGCGAAGAACGTGATGGCGATGTCCGGCCGTGCGGTGGAGGCGGCAGGCGATGTTGATGTGCTGCTGCTCGACAAGACCGGCACCATCACGCTCGGTGATCGCCAAGCGGCGGCGTTCCTGCCGGTGAGCGGCGTGAACGAGCGCGAGCTCGCCGAGGCGGCGCAGCTCGCGTCCATCGCCGACCAGACGCCGGAAGGCCGCTCGATCATGGTGCTCGCCAAGAATAAGCACAGCCTGCGCGAGCGCGATCTCGGCTCGCTGCACGCGAAGTTCGTGCCCTTCTCGGCGTATACCCGCATGAGCGGCGTCGACTTCGACGGCCGGCAGCTGCGCAAAGGCGCGGCCGAAGCCATCCAGCAGCATGTGGAGAAGCTCGGCGGCCGCGTGCCGCGCGAGCTCTCGGTGATCGTCGAGCAGGTGGCGCGCCGCGGCTCGACGCCGCTCGTGGTCGCCGACGGCACGCGCGTGCTCGGCGTGATCGAGCTCAAGGACATCGTCAAGGGCGGCATCAAGGAGCGCTTCGCCGAGCTGCGCCGCATGGGCATCAAGACGGTGATGATCACGGGCGACAACCGGCTCACGGCCGCGGCCATCGCGGCGGAGGCGGGCGTCGACGACTTCCTCGCGGAAGCAACGCCGGAAGCGAAGCTGAGGCTGATCCGCGACCACCAGGCGCAGGGCAAGCTCGTCGCCATGACAGGCGACGGCACGAACGACGCGCCCGCCCTCGCGCAGGCCGATGTGGCCGTCGCCATGAACACCGGCACGCAGGCGGCGAAGGAAGCCGGGAACATGGTCGATCTCGACTCCAACCCGACGAAGCTCATCGAGGTCGTCGAGACCGGCAAGCAGATGCTGATGACGCGCGGCGCGCTTACCACCTTCTCGATCGCGAACGACGTCGCCAAATACTTCGCCATCATTCCGGCGGCCTTCGCCACTACCTACCCCGAGCTTAACGTGCTCAACGTCATGGCGCTTGCCACGCCGCAGTCGGCGATCCTCTCGGCGGTGATCTTCAACGCGCTCATCATTCCGGGGCTCATCCCGCTCGCGCTGAAGGGTGTGCGCTATCGCGCGGTCGGCGCGGCGGCCGTGCTCGAGCGCAATCTGTGGATCTACGGCCTGGGTGGCATCATCGTGCCGTTCGTCGGCATCAAGATCATCGACCTCGTCCTGGTAGTTCTCGGGTTCGCTTAGGAGAACGCCATGCTGCAAACCACGCTGCAATCGATTCGCGCCCTCATCGTTTTCACAGTCATCACGGGCGTCGCCTATCCGCTGATCGTGACCGCGATCTCGCAGGTCGCGTTCAAGCAGCAGGCGAATGGCAGCCTGATCGTCAAGGACGACAAGGTGCTCGGCTCGCGGCTCATCGGACAGCCGTTCTCCGATCCGAAGTACTTCTGGAGCCGCGCCTCGGGCACTTCGCCGCAGCCTTACAACGGCGCGTCCTCGAGCGGCACCAACCAGGGACCCACCAACCCGGCGCTCAAGGAGGCGGTCGAAGGCCGCATCAAGGCGCTGCGCGACGCCGGCGGCGGCGCGGCTGCGCGGATTCCGGTAGACCTCGTCACCGCATCCGGTTCCGGGCTCGACCCGCACATCTCGCCCGCGGCCGCCGAATACCAGGTCGCGCGCGTGGCGAGGGTGCGCAAGCTGCCGGAAGAGACTGTTCGCACGCTCGTCGCGCGGTACACCGAGGGACGAAGCCTCGGCATCCTCGGTGAGCCGCGCGTGAACGTGCTCGAGCTCAATCTCGCGCTCGACGCCGCGACCAAATGAGACGCGAAACGCTGGACGAGTTGCTGCTAATCGCGCTGCCCTTGGCGATTATCGCTGCCGTGCTCGTGCTGAGATCATGTAGCGTCTAGGTGAATCTTCACCGAGGTTTTCCGCGCACGCCTTCTCTTTACGCCGTCTATACACGCCTTGGCCTACGCTGGCGGCATGAAGGTAATCGTCACAAAGGACATGCCCTTCGGGCAGAACGCCGCGAACGCCGCGAACGCCGCCGCGTGGGCGGGCGAACACATCACCGGGCCTTCCACGGCCCGCATCTCCGCTACCTCGGCCGCGCTGTGCCTCGGTATCCTGGCATGGGTCATCGTCAACGCCTACCTGAGCCAGCTCCGACCGAGCGGCGCCTGTGCGATCGCATTGCACAGATGCTGTTTGCCGGCTTGTCTGCGGCTCCGCTGGTGATGCACGTCATCGCGCGTAGCCTGGTCTAATCGCCCGCCATGCCGTCGCTCGAATTCGTGGTCGAGCCGGCGCAAACCACGCTCATCGCCGACACCATCCGTACAGTCGCCGGTGAGGCGTTGCAGCGCCTTACGGTCGCGCCGGTCGACGGGACGCCGCGCTACAAGATCATTGCCTCGTTGAAGGGCGAGTTCGTGCCGGCGGTGATGAAGGCGGTGATGAATGCCCTCGAGAAAAGCGGCTAAAGTGACGGCGTGAGCGCCGTTCGACCAGATCCCGATGCGCTCCTTGCGCGCGTGCAGCGCGAGGAAGCGAAGGCGAAGCGCGGCAAGCTCACCATCTTCTTCGGCGCCACTGCCGGTGTCGGCAAGACCTACACCATGCTCGAGGCGGCGCGGGAGCGAAAGCGCAAAGGCGCTGACATCGTCGTCGGCTACGTCGAGCCGCACGGCCGCAACGAGACCGAAGCGCTGCTCGAGGGACTGGAGCGCCTGTCCTACCTGCAGCTCGACTACCGCGGCCGCACGCTGCGCGACTTCGATCTCGACGCGGCGCTCGCGCGCCGGCCCGAGGTGCTGCTGGTCGATGAGCTCGCGCACTCCAACCCGGTAGAGGCGGAGCCCAAGCCGCGGCACGCCAAGCGCTGGCAGGACATCGAGGAGCTGCTCGCCGCCGGCATCGATGTCTACACGACGGTGAACGTGCAGCACGTCGAAAGCCTGAACGATGTGGTTGCGGGCATCACCGGCGTGCGCATGCAGGAGACGGTGCCCGATGCGGTGTTCGAGAACGCCGACGAGGTGGTGCTGATCGATACGCCGCCCGACGAGCTGCTCGAGCGCCTGCACGCCGGCAAGGTGTACATCCCGGAGCAGGCGAAAAACGCGATCGAGAATTTTTTCCGCAAGGGCAACCTGATCGCGCTGCGCGAGATGGCGCTGCGCACGACTGCCGAGCGCGTCGACCGCGCGATGCGCGAGTACCGCGAAGGCAAGGGCATTCGCGCGACCTGGGCCGCCGGCGAGCGGCTGATGGTGGCGGTTGGGCCCGACGAGCAGGGCGAGCGCCTGATCCGCGCGGGCAAGCGGCTCGCGAACGCGCTGCACGCCGACTGGATCGCCGTGTACGTCGAGACGCCGCGGCTGCTGCGGCTGTCGGAAGAAAAGCGCAACGAGCGCATCGCGCTCCTGCGCCTGGCCGAGTCGCTCGGCGCCGAGGCGGTGACGCTCTCCGGCGCTTCGGCCGGCGAGGCGCTCGCCGAGTACGCGCGCGAGCGCAACGTGACGCGCATCGTCATCGGTCGGCCGCGCCGCCCGCTCTGGCAGCGGCTGCTGCGTGCCTCGACCTACGGCGAGCTGCTGGCGCGGACCGAGGGCATCGACGTGCACGTCGTGGGTGGTGCGGACCAGGCGGCAGCGCTGAGAAGCCCCTTCCTGGCACGCGCCCGCGCCTATCTCGGCACGGCGCCGCCGAGCCGCAAGCGGCGCTGGCCGGGCTACGCCTGGGGAGTGCTCGCGATCGGACTCTGCACGATCGCGGGCGGATGGATGAGCCCGCTTTTCGAGCTCACTAACATCGCGATGATCTATCTGCTCGCCGTCGTGCTGATCGCCGCGCGTTTCGGCCGCGGGCCCGCGGTGGCGACCTCAGTGATCGCTGTTGCGGCGTTTGACTTCTTCTTCGTGCCGCCGCAGCTCACCTTCGCAGTGAGTGACATCCAGTACCTGATCACCTTCGCCATCATGTTCGCCGTCGCGCTCATCATTTCCAGCCTGACCGCGAGCGTACGGCTGCAGGCGAACGTCGCCGGGCACCGCGAGCGCCGCACGGCGCTGCTCTATGCAATGACGCGCGAGCTCGCCGCCACGCGCGGCCAGGAGGCGATGGCGCGCGTCGCCGTGCGGCACGTGAATGAGGTGTTCGACAGCCAGGTGGTCATCCTGCTGCCCGATGGGGACGGCAAGCTGCACCATCCCGGCGGCGAGGCACTGCCGGGGTCGCTGCGCGGCGCCGACCTGGCGGTGGCGCAATGGGTGCAGGACCACGGCGAGCCCGCGGGTTTCGGCACGAGCACGCTGCCGGCGGCAGAAGCCGTGTATCTCCCGCTCAAAGGCTCGCAAGCGGTGCTCGGCGTGCTGGCGCTGCTGCCTGCCAATCCGCGGCGCGTGCTGCTTCCCGAGCAGTTCCACCTACTGGAGACGTTCGCCGGCCAGATCGCCATCGCGCTCGAGCGCGCGCTCCTCGCCGAGCAGGCGCAGCGCTCGCAGGTGCAGGCGGAGACCGAAGGCTTGCGCAACGCGCTGCTCGCGTCGATTTCGCACGATCTGCGCACGCCGCTCGCCGTGATTGCCGGCGCTTCTTCGAGTCTCGCCGAGCGCGGCGAGCGGCTCCCGGCCGAGGAGCGCAAGGCGCTCGCGCTTTCCATCTTCGCGCAGTCGCGCCAGATGGGCGAGCTGGTGGGCAACGTGCTGCAGATGACGCGCCTTGAGGCCGGCGCGATCGCGCTCAACCGCGACTGGCACGCGATCGGCGAGATCACCGGCTCGGTGCTGCGACGCATGGAGGAGCGGCTCGACTCGCACCCGGTGCAGGTGGACCTGCCGATGGACCCGCCGCTCGTGCGGGTCGACGCGGCGCTCGTCGAGCAGGTGCTCGTCAATCTGCTCGAGAACGCCGCCAAGTACACGCCGGCAGGCACGCGCATCACGCTGCGCATCGACCGGCGCGAGGACGCGCTGCTCGTCTCGGTGGAGGACGACGGCCCGGGGCTGCCCGACGGCGACCCGGAGCAGTTGTTTGCCAAGTTCTACCGCGGCGCGCCCGAGAGCTCGGTCGGCGGCGTAGGGCTCGGGCTCGCGATCTGCCGCGCGATCGTGCGGCTGCATGGCGGCACGATCTGGGCGGAGCGCCGTCCCGATGGTGGCGCTGCGTTCCGCTTCACGCTGCCGCTCGAGGAAGCGCCGCAGGTGCGCATCGAAACAGCGGTATGAGCGAGGCGCGCGCGACCGTGCTGATCGTCGAGGACGAGCCCGACATCCGGCGCTTCCTGCGCTCGTCGCTCGGCACCGAGGGTTATCGCGTGGTCGAATCGGAGACCGGCGAGCGCGGCGCCATCGACGCCGGCACGCACAAGCCCGACCTCGCGATCGTCGACCTGGGATTGCCGGACGTCGACGGCGTCGAAGTGATCAAGCGCATCCGCAGCTGGTCGGCAATGCCGATCATCGTGCTTTCCGCGCGCGCGCTCGAGCAGTCGAAGGTCCAGGCGCTCGATGCGGGCGCGGACGACTACGTCACCAAGCCCTTCGGCGTGAGCGAGCTGCTCGCGCGCGTGCGCGTCGCGCTGCGCCATGTGTCGCGCTCGGCGAGCGGCAAATCCATGCTCGAGCTCGGCAACGTGACGGTCGATCTGCAACGCCACAAGGTGCGACGCGACGGCGCGGAGGTGCATCTCACCGCGCTCGAGTTCCGGCTGCTCACGTGTCTCGTGCAGCACCTCGGCATGGTGGTCACGCACCGGCAGCTCCTACGCGAGGTGTGGGGACCGTCCTATGTGGAGCAGACACACTACCTGCGCATCTATATGAAGCAGCTGCGCGACAAGCTCGAAGCCGATCCCATGCGGCCGCGGCACTTTTTAACAGAAACCGGCGTCGGCTATCGGCTCGTGGCCGATGACGACGCTTAGGGTGAAAACAGTTTTACCCCGCGACCTGCGAGCCGTGGCACCATTCGCTCCTCCCGCATGACAACAAAAGCCAACGGCCCGGTCCGCGTGCTGATCGCCGATGACAACCGCGACGCGGTCATGGTGCTGAGCATCCTCCTGCGCAGCGAAGGCTACGATGTGCGCCTGGCGCAGGGCGGCAAGGAGGCACTTGCGCAAGCGGCGGAATTCCATCCGCACGTCGCGCTGCTCGACCTCGAAATGCCCGACTACAGCGGTTTTCACGTCGCCCGGGAACTTGCGCGGGGCTGGGACGGCGTATCGCCGATACTCGTCGCCGTGACCGCCTGCAGCGAGGCCGAGGCGCGCGAGAGGGCGGAGCTCAGCGGCTTCCACCATTTCGTTTCCAAGCCCTACAACCACCAGGCGATGCTGAAGCTGCTCGCCTCGCTGCCGCGCCGCTAGGAATTCCCGACGGTCGTTCCCGCGCAAGCGGGAACCCAAGGATTTTCAGAACTGGACCCCCGCTTGCGCGGGGGCGACGCTCCCGGACTGCCCTAGGCTGGCAGGTCGCAGCCAAGCGGTGGACACACCTGCTCCAGCGAGCGGCGCTCCGCGTCCACTCCGATCCACGCCGCCACCGCCGCCGCCGCGCACATCAGTACTCCCGCCAGCGCATAGGCGGCGAAGAGCGCATCGCGGCTCCCGGTCTCGATGATCGCGCCGTAGAGCGGCGGCCCGGCGAAGCCGCCCAGCGCCGTCCCGGCGGCGTAGAAAAGCGAGATCGAGATGGCGCGCATCTCCACCGGGAACACCTCGCTCACCGTGAGATAAGCGGAGCTCGCCGCCGCCGAGGCGACGAAGAAGATCGCGCTCCAGCAGAGCGAGAGCTCCGCCGGCGTCAAGACGTCGGCCGCGAAGGCGCGGCCGGTCGCAATCAGCCCGAGACCGGCGAGCGCGTAGGTGACGGCGATCATCTTGCGCCGCCCGATGCTGTCGAACAGGCGCCCGAGCACGAGCGGCCCAAGGAAGTTGCCGAGCGCGAAGGGAAAGATGTAGTAGCCGACGTTCTGCTCCGGCACGCCGTAGAAGCGCGCGAGCACGAGCGCGTAGGTGAAGAAGATGGCGTTGTAGAAAAGCGCCTGCGATGCCATCAGCGCGAGGCCGAGCACCGCGCGGCGCCGGTAGCGCGTCGCCATCAGCCGCGCGATCTCCAGCCACCCCGGCGATGGCAGCGCGCGCATCGCCAGACGCTCGGCGACCGCGGGCAGGCCACCATGCTTTGCTGCCACCTGGCGCTCGATCTCGGCGACGACGCGCTCGGCTTCTTCGGCGCGTCCATGGCGGATCAGCCAGCGCGGGCTTTCGGGCACGTGCCGGCGCACGAGCAGGATGGCGAAGCCGAGCACGCCGCCGAGCAGGAACGCGAGGCGCCAGCCGTAGTGCGCGCCGAGCCATGCCGGCTCGAGCAGCACGATCGAAAGTGCCGCACCCATCGCCGCGCCCACCCAGAACGTGCCGTTGATCGCGAGATCTACCGTGCCGCGCACGCGCGCGGGAATCAGCTCGTCGATCGCGGAGTTGATCGCGGCGTATTCGCCGCCGATGCCAAAGCCGGTGAAGAACCGGCAGATGGCAAGCGACCATATGTTGAACGACAGCGCCGTCATTACTGTCGCTACCAGGTAGACGACCAGCGTGACGAGGAACATGCGTTTGCGGCCGAGGCTGTCGGCGAGCCGGCCGAAGAACAGCGCACCCAGCACCGCGCCGCCGATGTAGGCCGAGGCCGCCCAGCCGATCTCGCCGGCGGTGAGGCCGAGCGTGTCGGGCCGCTCGAGCGCCGGCCCAAGCGAGCCGACCACGGTGACCTCCAGCCCGTCGAGCAGCCAGCTCACGCCGAGCGCGATCACCACGCGCCAGTGCCATGCGGACCACGGCAGGCGATCGAGGCGCGCCGGGATGGACGTCTCGAGCATCGGTACTCTTGGACCGGCGACCGCGCGAAACGATCTGCTGCTTCTAGAAGCGGTAGGCGAGTGACAGGCTGGTGTAGACGCCGCTGCGGCGCTCGACGATCGGGCTGCGCGCCGCAGCATCGCTCAGGCGCCGGCTCTCGAGGCTCCCGAACAGGATCCAGCGCTGCGTGAGGTTGTAGGTGCCGAGCGCCCCGACAGCAACGAAAAACAACCCGCTCTCGTGCAGCTCGTAATAGGTCTCGAAGAACTTCTCGGTTGCCCAGGTCGCCTGCGCGTAGATGCCGGCCAGAACGCCGTGGCCGTCGTAGACGCCAACCGTGCCGCGCGCATCGAGCTGCGCGCCGCGATCGGTCTTGAGATGCTGGCGCGCGCGCACGAGGCCGTTGACCGGCGCCGGGCCGATCTTGCCGTCGGCCTCAAGGTGCACGCCGATCGAGGCGTCCGGATCATGGTCCAGCGGTCCCGCCTCGTAGGCGAGCTGTACGCCGCCGTCGAGGCCCGGGTGCAGGTTCCATTGCGCGCCGCCCTCCAGGATGCCCTGCGTGGTGCGCGCAAACCAAGGTTTGGCGAAATAGCGCACCGCTGGAATGAGCTCGACGGCTCTTTCGCCCGAGCCTTCGAACTTGGGGCGCGCGTATCCTCCGGCGCCGAGGAACATGTAGTCGTCGTCCTGCGCTGCCGCGAGCGAGGGCAGTGCGAGCAGGAGGACCATCGCCAGGCGCATCAGTCGCCGCCGAAGCGCGGCGCGCGCTTGGCGATGAAGGCGGCGATGCCTTCGCGTGCATCGGCGCCGCGCGCGCGCTCGGCGATCGCCTGCGCTTCGAGCTCCATCTGCGTCTCGAGCGACTCCGAGAAACTGTGATGCAGCAGCCGCTTCGCCGCGCCGTAGGCGCGCGTGGCGCCCGCGGCGAGCTGCACGGCGAGCGCTTGCGCGTCCGCGGCAAGCGCTGCATCGGGGACCACGCGCGTCACGAGCCCCCATTCCTGAGCTTCGCGCGCGGTCAGCACGCGATTGGTGAGCGCGAGCTCGAGTGCGCGGCGGACGCCGACGATGCGCGGCAGGAAGTAGGTCGAGCCGCCGTCCGGGCTCAGGCCCGCCCTGGTGTATGCCATGGTGAGCTTTGCCGATTCCGCCGCGAGCACCAAATCCGCCGCTAGCACGAAGCTCATGCCGCCGCCGCCAGCGGCGCCATTCACCGCGACGATCAGCGGCGCATCCATCCGCACGAAGCGCGAGATCGCCATGTGCAGCATGCCGGCAAGCTCCTTCAGGTGCGCACTAAGGCGCTCGCTCTGTGCGGCGAAGCTCTTGAGATCGCCGCCGACGCAGAACATGCGCCCGGCGCCGGTGAGCAGCACCGCGCGCACCGCGCGATCCTCGCCGCAGCGGATCGCCGCGTCCATCAGCTCGCGCCCCATCTCGCCGTCGAGCGCATTGCCGACGTCCGGACGGTTCAGCGTGATGCGTGCGACATGGTCGCGCAGCTCGAAGCCAAGCGTCCTGTATTCCATTGCGGCCTCCCGCCCCTATGATAGGCGCCGATGCGCCTTGTTCTCGGCCTTGTTTTGTTTTTGCCGCTGGGGACGGTCACCATTACCTGCTCACCGACGAAAATCCCGGCGTGCGGGCGCGCCTCGAGCCGTAGCGCTCAGTTCGCGTCCCGCGCCTCGACCAGCTTGTAGGTCCGCTCGGCGGAAAGCACACGCTCGTACACGGCGACCCGGGCGCGCTGCCCGGCATGCACGTTGAGCGGCGTGACGATATGCGCTTGCACGATTGTGCCGTCTGCGAGGCGAATGACAGCGGTGCGATCCGAGGCCAGCGGGTCATCGGTGGCACCTCTGAACGTGACCGCTTCGATGACGCCGCTCAACTCCGCCACCTGCTTGCTCGGGTTCTGCACCGAGAACCACAAGAACGACAGGACGACCGCCGCAATGATGGCGAATGGCGTGAGACTTCTGAGCGTCGCGGCCGGCTGGTTCGCTTCCACGCCGGCAGATTAGCCAATTGCGCCCTTCAACTACCTGACCGCGCCTGCCCGTCAGGCCGTCGCAAGGGTAATGATAGGTAATCCGCTATTTCGAGCGGCTGGCGTAAAAGAGTTGCGGATAACCCGTCCCGGCCGGCGGCTCGTACTCGATGAACATCGTGCCGGTCTGCAGCCTGAAGTCCTGCGAACGCGGCAGGCTGTTGTGATGCTCGATTGGCGCGAGCGCTTCGCACACGAGGTAGCGTTCCGGACCTTGCGCCGGCATGGAGGGGTTCTTCCCCGCAAAGCCGATACAGGTCCTGTCGGCCAGGCGGAAAAGCTCGGCCGGTCCCTGGATGATCGACTTGTTCGCAGGGTCGTGGCGCCATTGCAGCGCGCCGTTGCTGAAGGCGGCAACGACGAATGGCTTGTCCGCGGTATAGAGATAGCCGACCACGGTGGCATTCGACTGCGCCAATTGCTCGAGCCGAGCTTCGGGGGTGGCGGCGTCGGACGTAGATGCGCGTCGATCACACGCCGGCGCGAGCGTGAGAACTATTAACGCAGCGATGATCCGACGCATGGCCGCCAATTTACCGGAAGGACGGCGGCCCGGCCGTTGGAAACTGTCAGGCTAGACCTTGAATGCTTCCAGCGTCTCGGGCGCGAAGAGCTCCTCGGGCTGCAGGCGCCGCTTCGAGAGTCCCTGCTCGTGGTGATAGCGCAGGAACGTGTCCAGCACGTGGCGATTGGGCTCGAGCCCGTAGGGCCACCAGTCCTCGCCCATCTCGCGGCGCGCTTCTTCCAGATGCGCCACGAGCCACGGCAGCATCGCCGGCATCGCGGCGGTCTGCTTGTAGAGCTCGAGCGCGTGCGATTTTGCCGCCTCCAGCGCCTTGTACAGCGATTGCGCCACCCAGCGATTCTTCTCGTACACATCCCGGCGGATTACCACGGTGTGCATGATCGGGAAGATCTTGGTGCGCCGGTAATAGTCGCGCTCGGCGCTCACGTAATCGGGAAAGAGCCGCTTCACCGCCTCCGGCTGCCGGTAGAACGTCGATGGCGCGCGCGCGGTGACGAGCGCGTCGATGTCGCCGCTCGCAATCATCTGCGCGAGCGTCTGCGTCGGGCCGATCGGCCGCACGCGGATCTGCGGCGGCAGCTCGACCTTCAGCTTGTCGATGCGGCCCGGTTCCTCTTCCCCGCCGGAGAGATGCTCGTAGTCGGCGACCTTGACGCCGTACTCATCGCCGAGGATGCCGCGGATCCATACCGGCGCGGTCATCTGGTACTCGGGGACACCGACGCGCTTGCCCTTCAGTTCCTCCGGCCGGCGCACGCCGCCCTTGACGGAGACAAAGATGCACGAGTGGCGGAAGAAGCGCGAGGGAAATACGGGGATCGCGATGAAAGGCGGATTCGGCGCGTTGAGCGACGCGGTGTACGACGAGAGCGACATCTCGGAGGCGTCGAACTCGCGCGAGCGCATCATGCGGAAGAACGTCTCCTCGACGGGGAGCGTGAGATACGTGAGCTCGATGCCATCGGGCCGCACCGTGCCGTCGGCGAGCGCGCGCGTGCGGTCGTACTCCCAGCAGGCGAAGGAGAGGCGTAGCTTCTTCACCGGCTCAGTATACTCAGGCCGACTGGGAGTCTAGTCTTCCAGCTCGATCTCGCGCTGCTCGCGCGCCGAGCGCAGCATGGCGAAGCAGACTTGCATCGTCGCAGCGGCCCATGCACCGTCGTGCAGCGGCGGCCGCCCCTCGACCACGGCGCCGTAGAGCTCGTCGATCACATCGGCGCGCTGCACTTTCGGCGTCGGCAGCGCTTGCAGCCGTCTCTCGCCGTCGTCATAGATCCAAACGCCTTCCGGCAGCGGCCTTAGATCCGCACGCTCGCAGCTTGCGATCAGCACGCCGAAATGCTGGTGCGCCAGCTGCGGCGGCGTTTTCGGCTGCTCCCTCCCGCCGTAATTGCGGGCGTTCTTGAGCGCCATCTCGTTGCCGGCGAGCGCTTTGCGCGCGCCACCATAGCTCGTCGGATCCTTGCGCGCGCCGCTCTCGCCGACCCAGCCGGTGAACTCGTCCGAATCGAAGTGCGCATAACCACTATAGGTGAAGGTCGCGAACGCGCCGTCCTCGAATGTGAGCAACGCGCTGTACGCCCCTTCGGTCGGCCGCGCCGGATCCCAGGCGCCGGTTTGCGCGCGCACGCTCTTCGCGCGGCCGCCGGCCAGGAGCCGCACGATATCGACGTGGTGCGCCGCCTGGTTGTAAACGGCGCCGCCGCCGCGCGTGGTATCGAGCTCCTCCGGCCGGCGCGGCCGATAGAGGAAGTCGGTGAAGTTGAGCGCCGTGATCATGCGCAGGCGCCCGTAGGCGCCGCTCGCGATCAGCTCGCGCGTGCGCCGGATCGGAGCATCGTAGCTGTGGCTATGGCCGACGACGAGATAACGGCCTGCCGCGCGCGCGGCTTCGATCATCGCGCGGCATTCCGCCATGGAAAGAGCCATCGGCTTTTCCACCAGGGCATGCTTGCCGGCGGCAAAGGCGCGCTGCGCATGCTCGGCATGGAACTGGTGCGGCGTCGCGACGTAGACCACCTCCACCGCCGTATCGGCGCACAGCTCCTCGACCGTCGCGTAAGCGCGTCCGGCAAAGTCGCGTTCGAATTGCGCGCGCGCCTCGGGGCGTGGATCGGCCGCGGCCACCAGGCGCACGCGCTCGTCGGCGGCGAGCGTCGGTGCCATGAGCGAGAACGCGCGCCCCAGGCCGGCGGCGCCAATGGCGATTGTCCGCATCGCGCGGCGAGTATATCTTTGCAGCCATGCTCACCCGCGAACAGAACGAGCTCCTCTGCCGTGTCGAGGGCAACGCGCCGATGGGCGGCATCATGCGGCGGCATTGGCTGCCGGTATGCATGTCGGAGGAAGTCGTCGGGCGCGACGGCACGCCGGTGCGCTCGCGCCTGCTGGGTGAGGATCTCGTCGTCTTTCGCGACACCAACGGCACTCTGGGCGTGCTCGGCGAGTACTGCCTGCATCGCCGCGCATCGCTCGCATTCGCGCGCAACGAAGAGTGCGGGCTGCGCTGCCTGTATCACGGCTGGAAATTCGACGTCGAGGGCAACGTCGTCGACATGCCCTCGGAGGCGCCCGGTGCGGCCGAGCGGCTGGGGAAAAAGGCCAAGGCGTATCCGGCGCGCGAAGCGGGCGGCTTCGTCTGGATCTGGATGGGGCCGAAGGACGAGATGCGCGAGCTAGAGCCGCCGGCGTGGGCGCCGCAGCCTGGCATCAAGTACGCGATCGTCAAGATGTGGACCGATTGCAACTGGGCGCAGGTGCTCGAAGGCTCGATCGACTCGGCGCACAGCTCGACGCTGCATTCGACCAACATGCCGGCCGCCGAAGACGTGTATGGCTCCACCGCGACCGACGAAGCGTGGCTGCGGCCTTCGAACGACAAGGCGCCGCGGCTGCAGTTCGAGCCGACGCCTTACGGCTTTCGCTACGCCGCGATCCGCAAGCCGATCAAGAATCCCGAGACGCACCAGTACGTGCGCACGACACTCTTCATCGCACCGTTCACGGTGCTGATTCCGCCGAACAACCGCTACCACCTCGCGCAGATGCTCGTGCCGATCGACGACGTCAACACCATGTTCTACTGGATCGCGTGGCATCCCGATCCGGCGAAAGGCATCACGCAGGAGGCGTGGCGCAAGTTCTGCGCAGCGGAGGTCGGCGTCGATATCGACCGCAATTACCGCAAGATCAGGACGCTCGCAAACAACTACCTGCAGGACCGCGAGGCGATGAAGCGCGGCGACTGGACCGGCATCAAGGGCATCCCGGCGCAGGACATGGCGATGTGGGAATCGATGGGGCCGATCACCGACCGCTCGGAAGACCATTTCGGCTCGAGCGACCTCGCGGTGGCGCAGTTCCGCCGTATGATGGTCGCGGCGGCGAAGAAGTTCGCGGAAGGCGGCGCCGCTATCGGCACCAGCGAGCACACGCCGCACGTCAAGCTCGCGTCGTTCGAGGGCGTGGTGCCGAAATCCGTCGACTGGCGCACGCTCGGTACACCCGCCGACGACCCGGTGACAGCCAAATAATTCGGGGACGCAGCCCGAACCAGATCGGGCTGCGTCCCCGATCTCAGGCCGCTACTTTCGTGCGCTCGAGGTGCTTGCCCTGGAAGTGCGGCGCGATCTCCTGCATGAAGCGCTGCATCTGCTCTTTCACAAGGTTGTGGGGCTTCCTGCCGACGTTGAAGTAGAGGATCACTTCTTCGACGCCCGACTTCTCCACTTTCTTTAGCGTGTCGATGATCTTCTGCGGGCTGCCGAGCAGGATGGAGCGCTCGGACAGGTCCTCCTTCTTCATATGCTTCAGGATGTCGACGATCTTCATGAAGTACTGCATGGTCGGCGGCGCGTCCTCGGGCTTCTGCGGGAACGCCTGCAGCACGCAGTGGTTGAAGTAGTCCATCTGCGTCTGGCGGCCATAGTCCTCCTGTCTTGCGTCGTCGGCGATGTAGATGAAGTAGCTGCACATGGCGCGGCCGGGCTTCTTGCCGGCGCGCGCGCAGGCCTCGCGGTAGCTCTCGACCGCCTTGTCGAGGCCGCCGAACACCATGCCGGCGGCGAACGGCGCGTAGATGATGTTGAGGCCGCGCTTGGCGGCGATCTCGACGCTCGTCTTGGAGAAGGAGGCGACGTAGAAGGGCAGCGGCTGCTGCACGGGCTTGGGCGTGATCGCCATCTCCGGGATATCGTAGAAGCGGCCCTTGTGCGACCACTTGCCAGGCGAATTCCAGGCCTTGAGCAGCACGTCGATGCCCTCCTCGAAGATCTCCGCGGAGGCCATGAAGTCGGCGCCGAAGGGCGCGTACTCCTTGCGGTCGTAGCCGCGGCCGCTGGCGAAGTCGACGCGCCCGCCGGAAAGCAGGTCGAGCGTCGCCCAGCACTCGGCGACATGCACCGGATGGTGCAGCGGCAGCACGTTCACCGCCGGCGCAAGGCGCACGTTCTTGGTCTGGGCGGCGATGTTCGCCAGCACCAGATCCGGCCGCGAGTTGACGCCGAGCGAATCGAAGTGGTGCTCGCCGATCCACACCGAGTGCATGCCGATCCGGTCGGCGAGGATCGCCTGCTCGCGGATCTCGAGTACGAACTGGTTCGCGCTGCGCGTGTTGTTCGGGTAGTGGTTATCGCTAAGCGTGAAGTAGCCAAATTCCATTGCGAGCTCCTCCTCGGGCGGCGGTATATTGCATACGCGCATGCATTGTCACGCAAGCCCGCCGCGTGATCTACACTAGGTCATGGTTCATCGCGTCACGCTGAAGCCCAGCGGCCACAGCTACGAGGTACCGGAAGGCAAGTCGGTCCTGCAAGCCGGACTCGACGCCGGCTACATGCTTCCCTACAGCTGCCGTGCCGGCGTGTGCCGCACCTGCCGCGGCACGATCCTCGAGGGCAAGGTCGACTACGGCCTCGCCCACGAGACCTACCTGCCGCAGAGCGATCGCGACAAAGGCCTTGCGCTGCTTTGCCAGGCGAAGCCGCTCACCGACCTGACCGTGGAAGTGCGCGAGGTGCACGGCGTGCGGCCGCGCATCATCCCGTGCCGCGTCGAGCGCTACGACAAGCCGGCGCCGGACGTCGCGGTCCTCGGCCTGCGCCTGCCGATGAACGAGAACTTCCGCTTTCTCGCCGGGCAGTACATCGACATCCTGCTGAAGGAGGGCAAGCGCAGGAGCTACTCGCTCGCCACCAAGCCCGACCCGAGCGGCGTGACGGCGCTCGAGATCCACGTGCGCGCGACCCCGGGCGGGCTCTTTACCGAACAGGTGTTCAACAAGCTCAAAGTGCGCGATCTTCTCAGGTTCGAAGGCCCGCTGGGCAGCTTCTACCTGCGCGAGGAGTCCGACAAGCCGATCGTCCTGCTCGCAAGCGGCACGGGCTTCGCGCCGATCAAGGCGATCATCGAGTACGCTTTCGAAAACAACATCGAGAAGAAGCGCCCGATGACGCTCTATTGGGGCTGCCGTATCAAGCCAGACCTCTACCAGATGGATATCGCCGAAGGCTGGCAGCGGCCCGGGTTCAAGTTCATTCCGGTGCTCTCGGAGGAGCAATGGAGCGGCCGCATGGGCTTCGTGCACCGCGCCGTCATGGAGGATTTTCCGGACATGTCGGGCGTGCAGGTCTACGCCTGCGGCGCGCCGATCATGGTGGAGTCGGCGCGCAAGGATTTCAGCGCGCAGTGCAAGCTGCCGCCGGATGAGTTCTATGCTGATTCGTTCCTGACCGAGGCCGACAAGGCCGCTGCCTGAGGAGGAGAGCCATGCCACAAACGCGGGAAATGATCCAGGACGGCATCGCCGACGCCAAGACGGAGAATTCGATCATCAAGCCTTACGTCATGTCGCACGGCACGATGGAGTGCTACAGCCTGAAGGACTCGCGCAAGTTCTACGAGGAGTTCCTCGGCCTCGAGTGCGTACGCCACGCCAAGCCAGCGATGGTGGTGCGCTGCGGGCTCAAGTTCCACATCGTCGCGGTCGAGGTCGGCGCCGCGGTGCATCCATGCAACGTGCTAAACCACTGGGGCCTCGACGTCGGCTCGAAGGAAGAGGTCGACAAGGCGCACGCGAACGCGCTCAAGCACAAGGACAAGTACAAGATCCGCCAGGTGCTGCCGGTGGTGATGCAGCACGGGGTGTACTCCTTCTACATGGAGGATCTCGACCACAACTGGTGGGAGATCCAATACTACCCCGGCGTGCAGAACGAGGATCTGTTCGATTTCGGCGACCGCTTTTCGATGGACGACGGCGCCGAGCTCGGCGAGCTGAAGGAGCTCAACATCAAGACCACGGCGTGAAGCTCAGTCGGAGAGCGCGGCGTACTCGATCTTGACGCCCGCGTCCTCGTCCGACTGCGGTGCGACGGCGGCGACCGCATAGGTGAGCACCAGGATCGCGGCGAAAAAGGCGCTGAGCTTCATGCCGAAGGGCATGCTTTCGTAGTCCATGCGTTCCTCCCTCTCTTGGCAACAGCAGTGTCGCGCGGCCGTCGCCGCGAGCACTGCGCTGCCGCGCACAGGCGGGCTATGCACTATTCACGTCGCATGACAAGACGGGCTTTTCTAATAGCTGCGAGCGTGCTCGCGCTGCCGCTCGCGAGGAGCGCCGCGGCCCAGACCACCGCGAAGCCGCTGCGCATCATCGTGCCTTTCCCGGCGGGCGGCGGCACCGACGTCGCGGCACGCCTCATCGCGGACAAGCTGCGCGGCAACTACGCGCCCGCGGTGATCGTCGAGAACCGCGTGGGCGCTTCGGGGCGCACCGGCGTCGAGGCCGTGGCGCACGCGGCGCCGGACGGCACGACGCTGCTTTTCACGCCGGACTTCCTGATGACTGTGTATCCGCACAGCTTCCGCAAGCTTTCCTACGACCCGCTTGCCGATTTCACGCCGATTGCGCTCATCGCGCGCTCGGGCCTCGCGCTCGCGGCGGGCCCGGCGTTGCCGGCACAAGTGAGGACCGTGCGCCAGTATGTCGATTGGGTGCGCTCCAATCCGAAGCAGGCGTTCTATGCGACGACCGCTGCGGGCGGCACGCCGCACTTCGTCGGCGTGATGCTGGCGCGCGATGCAGGCGTCGCGCTTTCGCCCGTGCACTACAAAGGCGGCGCGCCGGCGCTCCAGGACCTGATGGGCGGCCAGATTCCGGTGAGCATCAACCCGATCGGCGAGCTGCTGCCGCAGTTGCCCGGCGGCAAAGTGCGGGTGCTCGCGGTGACCAGCGACAAGCGCTCGAAGTTCCTGCCCGACGTGCCGACGATGGCGGAGTCGGGCTTCCCCAGCATCGTCATTTCCCCCTGGCTCGGCTTCTTCGCGCCGGCGAGGACACCGCCCGACTTGGTGAAGCGCCTCGCGAACGGCGTCACCGATGCCACGCAGCACGGCGAAGCGCAGATCGGGATGCTGAAGCTCGGCATGGAGCCGCAGGCGATGTCGCCGCTCGCGTTCCGCGAAATCGTGCGGCAGGACCTCGAGAAATGGGGCCCGATCGTCACGGCGTCGGGCTTCAGGGCCGAGGACTGAAGCTCAGAACTGCGCGTGCAGTCGCACGCTGTAGACTTGCGCGGGACCGCGGTCGCGGTTGTAACCCGGATTGCGAATATGCTGCCAGTCCACCGACGCGGAGAATCGCTTCGCGATGCCCATGTTGTAGTAGGCCTCGAACACCTGCTCGGTCCGATAGTTCAGTCGTCCGTCGCCCAGGAACGCGGTGACGCCACCGGCCGCGAGGTAATCCCGGTGGTTGGACGAGATGCCGTTCACCGAAATGCCGACGCCGAGCGTATCGTCGGCGCGTGACCAACGCGCGCCCTTGACGGCCACGCCGGCGGTCAACGCGCGGTCGATATCGGTGAAGGCATAGGTCTCGGTCTTGCCGTCGTGCGCCAAGAGTCGCGCGAAGATCCCGATGTCGCGCGCGAGCGCCTGTTCGACGCTGACGCCGAGGCCGAGCTTCACTCGCGAGTCGTTGCGCACGGCATCGAGATCGGGCACGCCCCCGTTCGCGCTGGCAAGCGCAATCGCATCGGCGTAACTCGCCATGCGCGCGCGGTTGCGGAACGCGAGCAGCTGCACCTTGCCGTCGGCGTCGCCGAGGCGGTGGCGGTGCTCGAGCTCGAACTGGTCGCCGAAGGTGCTGAACACGTGATGGTCGAGCGCCATGGAGTTCGGCACCTTCGGTTGCTCGAAACGCGCAGCGCGCAGCGCCCACGGCCCGCGGTAATACTCGAGCGCCGCGCCCAGGCTATAGCCGCGCAGGTCCGCGGCGTAGTCGAACGCGCCGTACGTGAGGAACGACCAGTTGAGAAACTGGGTGCGCGGGTCGCCCGCGTACTGGTTGCGCGTGAAGATGTCGGTAATCGAGAGCTTGCCGGCGGTGAGCACCACGCGCTCGCTCGGCACCGGGCCGGCGAGCTGGTTGTTGTCGGAGTCGACGTATTCCTGTTCGCCGCCGCGGGCAAAGGTGTGGCGCAGAAAGAGCCGCGGCACGTAGAACTTGATCTGCGGCTCGACGACTTTCTGCAGCTCGGCGTTGGTGAGGCCGCCAAGCCCGGTCACGTTCGAGAGGGGCTGGCCTTTGATGGCCTCGACGTCGAAGTACACCTCGGCGCCGCGCCAGGCGCGCATGCCGAGGAACGCGGTGGCGGTTAACGTGTAGCTGCGTTCCTTTTCGGCGTTGAGGCTGCGCGGCCCGGAGTAGGGCGAGTTGAAGGCCGGCTTTTCCTGGTAGACGTACGTCGACTGGAAGCGGGCCTGCCGCTCCTCTGGAGCGCTGGATTCGCCGCGCGCGCCGGCGGCGGTGAGGACGAGCGCGAGCAGGCAAATCAGGCGGGGAATGAGGCGCCCTTTGTTGTTGGTTATCGGCGCGTATCTTAAGCACCGCGGATGACGGCATTCAAACGCTTGGTTGGAGCGTGCTCGAAGCGCGCGTTCGCGTGCTGCCTTGTCCCTGCGAGGACCAGCGGCTCAGAAAAGCCGGCGCAGCCCCACAGAGTAGAGCCGGTGCGCAGGCTCGAGCCCCTGACTGTCGGCGAGCGAATCGGGCGGGCCCTCGGGCGGCGTATAGCGCAGTCTGACGTGCCTGGACGGGTCATCGGCTGCCGGGCCGAACGGCTCGGAAGTCGCGACCCAGCGCCGCGTGCGCAGCCCCACGCCGACGCTCCAAGTTGTGCGCTCGCCCTCCGACGCCCGGTCGGCCGCGCGAAGCTTTGCACGCATCGCGGCGAGGTCGGAGAACGGATAGCTGCCGATACTGTCCGGATTCGGAGACGGATTGCGCGCACCATTGTCGTGGCGATGGGCGTGCGGCTCAACATCTTGGGCGAGCGCGATTGCCGTGTAAGGGGCAAGAAGCGGCTCCCCGGCACAGGCCGGCAACCCGGCCACCAGGACCAGTCCCGACGCGACGATCGACAGGGCGTTGCAACGGCTCATGGGGATGCATACCGTAATATGCGCGGGGCGGTGCGTGTAGAGGTCCGGCGCGGCAGGAAGGAAAACAATTGTTCGACCGCGGCGGCCCTCTTGCTGACGGCCGACTGACGGACCCACCGAGCTCGAGCCACGCACTTAACGCTCGACGTCTCGCCGCTCACTACAATCGGGCCGTGCGTTTTCTCATTGTCGAAGACGACGCCCTGCTCGCCGACGGGCTCGCACGCACGCTGCGCGCGGGCGGGCACGCTGCCGATTGCGTGGCGAGTGCCGAGCATGCGGCGCTCGCGCTCAGGAACGAGGCCTTCGACGTCGTGCTGCTCGATCTCGGCCTGCCCGGCATGGATGGCTTCGACCTACTCGCGCGGCTGCGGCGCAGCGGCAACACTGTGCCGATCATCGTCATCAGCGCGCGCGACGCGCTCGGCGACCGCGTGCGCGGCCTCGATCTTGGCGCCGACGATTATCTGGTGAAGCCCTTCGAGCGTGCCGAGCTCGAGGCGCGCGTGCGCGCGCTGATCCGCCGCCGCGCCACACCGGTCGCACCGCAGCTCGAGTTCGGTCGCCTCGCGCTCGATCTCGTGACGCGCGAGGCGCGCGTCGACGGCGAGCGCGTCGAGCTCACGCCGCGCGAGTGGGCGATCATGGAGCTTTTCCTCACCCAGCCGCGCGTCGCGCTCGCCAAGGAGCGCATCGTGCAGTCGCTTTCGAGCTGGGACGAGCCGCTCAGCGCGAACGCCGTCGAGGTCTACGTCTCGCGGCTGCGCGCGAAGTTCGAGTCCGCGGGCCTGCACATCCGCACCGTGCGCGGATACGGCTACATGCTCGAAGGAGACGATGCGCACTGAGCGCAGCGTGCGCAGCCGGCTGCTCGTCTGGCTGCTCGCGCCGCTTGCGCTGGTGCTCGCTGCGGCGGCGGTGCTCGCCTACCGCACGGCGCTCGGCCTTGCGACCGATGCCTACGACCGCTCGCTGCTCGATCCCGCGCTTGCCATGGCGCAGGCGCTCAAGTTCACGCGCACGGGCGTTGCGCTCGACATGTCGCCGGAGGCGCTCGAGGCGCTGCGCGTCGATACCAGCGACCGCCTGTACTTCTCCGTAAGCCGGCATGGGCAGCCGATCGCCGGCCCCGACACGCTTCCGCCCCCGCCCGCAGAGCCCGCGGTCGGCACTCCCGTGTTCTATGACACCACCTATCACGGCGAACCGGTACGCGTGGCGGCGATCGCCGTCGAGGCGCCCGCCGGGCCGGTGATGGTGCAGGCGGCCGAGACGCTGGTGAAGCGCGAGCGTCTGGTCGAGCACGTGCTTGCCGCATATGGCGTGCTCGGCACGGCGATCATCGCTGTGGCGCTCGCCGCCGTCTGGATCGGAGTCGCGCGCGGCCTCGGACCGCTGGAGGAGCTGCGTGGCGAGCTCGCCACGCGCTCGCACCGCGACTTGCGCCCGGTGCCTGAGCAGCAGGCGCCCGAGGAGGTACGGCCTCTCGTGCACGAGCTGAACGAGCTCCTGCACCGCCTCGCCGTGTCGATGGAGCTGCAGCAGCAGTTCGTCGCCGACGCCGCGCACCAGCTGCGCACGCCGCTCG
>DASSLQ010000036.1:0-2148 GCA_035689325.1 Burkholderiales bacterium
CATGCTGGCGGACTTGGGCATCGCCGGCGCCGACAGCATCGCGTCGCCGAGCACGTGCACGCCCTTGACCGCCTTCGACTCCATGGTGCGCCAGTCGACGTCGCACCAGCGATTGTTGGTTGCGATCAGGCCGCTTTTCGCGGCGATGTCGGCGGCGCGCTGCGGCGGCACGACGTTCAGCACGTCGCCCTTGATGGTCTCGAACTCGGTGCGCACTGCGCCTGCCTCGATCGCCACCACCTTGGCGTTGGCGCGGTACTCCAGGATGCCCTGATAGAGATCCGTCCAGGCGCGCTTGAAGAGCGCGCCTTTGGAGGTGAGGTCGGGATTGGCATCGAGCACCAGGACCTTGGAGCGCGGCTTTGCCTGCTTGAAGTACGCCGCGACCATGCTCGCGCGCTCGTAGGGTCCGGGCGGGCAACGGTACGGTGCGGGCGGAACCGAGAGAAGATAGACGCCGCCGTCGGGCATCTGCTCGAGCTTCTGGCGCAGCGCCACGGTCTGCGGGCCGGCCTTCCAGGCGTGTAGCACAGCGCCGTTCGCCATCGCAGCCTCGTAGCCCTCGATCTCGCGGAAAGTGAAGTCGATTCCGGGCGACACCACCAGCCGCTCGTAGGAGATGCTGTCGCCGGCGGCAAGGCGCACCGTCTTGGCCGCGGGGTCAATGACGGCGACCTCGTCGCGGACGATGTTCACCCCGTGGCGCCGCAGGCCCTCGTAGCTGCGGCTGATCTGCTGCATGTTGGTGAAGCCGCCGAGCACCAGATTCGAGATCGGGCAGGAGACGAATTGCGGTTCGCGCTCGACCAGCACGACATCGATCGAAGAGTCCCACAGCCGGATGTACTTCGCGGCGGTGGCGCCACCGAAGCCGCCTCCGATCACCACCACGCGCGCCTTCGAAGGATTGCCCGTGCCGAGTCCCGCGCAACCGGCGAGCGACGCGGCGCCGGCGGCCTTGAGAAAATCTCTGCGTTTCATCGTCGTTCCCCTAGCGCGGTTGTGCGGCGTACCACGCTGCGAGCGCATCGATCTCGGCGTCGGTGTAGCCCTTCGCGATCTGCTGCATCACGGTCGCGGGACGCTTGCCGTCCCGAAACGCCCGCATTTGCGTGGCGATGTGGTCACGCGGCAGACCGGCGAGGGGGATGAGCGGCGCGTCGGGCGGCGGCTTGCCCTGGGTGCCGTGGCAGATGGCGCAAGAAGCGGCGAGATTGCGCGCGGCGTTGTCCTGCGCGTGTGCCGCGGCCGACGCCAGCGCGAGCGCCGCGGCAACGAGTCTGACAGTCATCGGATCCTCCGCGCGGCGAAGCGTACTGCCGGCCGCTCAAAAAGCAAAGGCCGCGCGCGGCGGCCTTCTCGCACTTCCCCCGAGCCGCGCGTCAGGTGACCGGCGCCGCTTCCTCTTCGAACGACAGCTTGATTTGCTCGTCCTCGCCGATGTCGATCGCCACCTTGCCGCCGTGCTGCAGCCGGCCGAAGAGCAGCTCGTCGGCGAGCGCGCGGCGGATCGTATCCTGGATGAGCCGCGCCATTGGCCGCGCGCCCATCAGCGGGTCGAAGCCCTTCTTCGCCAGGTGCTGCTTGAGGGCGTCGGTGAACTGCGCCTCGACCTTCTTCTCCGCGAGTTGCTCGTCGAGTTGCATCAGGAACTTCTCGACCACGCGCATGATGGTCTGCTCGTCCAGCGCACCAAAGGAAATGATCGCGTCGAGCCGGTTACGGAACTCCGGCGTGAACATCTTCTTGATCGCCTCCATCTCGTCGCCGGGCTTGACGGAGGGCGTGAACCCCATCTGCGTCTTGGCGAGCGACTCGGCGCCGGCATTGGTCGTCATGACGATGCAGACGTTGCGGAAGTCCGCCTTGCGCCCGTTGTTGTCAGTCAGCGTGCCGTGGTCCATCACCTGCAGGAGCACGTTGAAGATGTCCGGGTGCGCCTTCTCGATCTCGTCGAGCAACAGCACCGAGTAGGGCTTCTTGGTGATCTGCTCGGTGAGTAGCCCCCCCTGCTCGAAACCGACGTATCCCGGCGGCGCGCCGATCAGGCGCGAGACCGCGTGGCGCTCCATGTACTCGGACATGTCGAAGCGGATGAGCTCGATGCCCATGCAGTAGGCGAGCTGGCGCGCGACCTCCGTCTTGCCG
>DASSLQ010000037.1:0-9276 GCA_035689325.1 Burkholderiales bacterium
AAGCAGGCCGGGCCGAAGGACCGGGCGCGCAGCGGCACCGGCGGCCGCAGCGGCGGCGAGTCGCACGGCGAGCTCGACCGGCGCAAGCTCCGCGACCGCATCGCCGAGCTGCAGAAGGAGCTCGACGCGATGGCCCTCGAGCGCAAGACGCAGCGCGCCCGGCGCGAGGCACGCCTGGGGCTCGCGCGCGTGGCGCTCGTCGGCTACACGAACGCGGGGAAGTCCACGCTGATGCGCGCGCTCACGGGAAGCGAGGGGCTGGTAGCGGACAAGCTGTTCGCGACGCTCGATACCACGGTGCGGGCGCTGCAGCCCGAGAGCGTGCCGCGCGTGCTCGTCAGCGACACGGTCGGCTTCATCAAGAACCTGCCGCACGGCCTGGTCACCTCGTTCAAGTCCACGCTCGACGAGGCACTCGAGGCGTCGCTGCTCGCCCACGTCGTCGATGCGAGCGATCCGGGGTTCGAGCGGCAGCTCGCGGTCACCGAGCAAGTGCTCGACGAGATCGGCGCGCAGGACGTGGCGCGGCTGCTGGTGTTCAACAAGATGGATAAGGGCGGGGACGAGGCGGCGCTGCGCGCGCGCTACCCCGGGTGCATCGTGATGAGCGCGAAACGGGAGGGCGACATCGCGAGGCTGCGCGAGGCGATCGTGGCCTTCTTCCAGCGCAGCCTCGTCGAGGCCGAGCTTTACCTGCCGTGGTCGGCGCAGCAGGAGCGCGGGCAGATCTTCGCCACCTGCATCGTGATCGAGGAGCGCGCGGATAACGACGGGGCGTTCCTGCGCGTGCGGGGCGAGCCGGAGGCGGTGAGGCGCCTGCGCGAGCAGTTCGGCCGCCGTTAAGCCGCCGGCAAGCCAATCTGCGCGAGAATAGCCGCCCGCATTGGAAGGACTCCCCATGGTGAAAGGCAAGACGGCGCTCGTGACCGGCTCGACGTCGGGCATCGGCCTCGGCATCGCGACGCGGCTCGCGGCCGAGGGCGCCAATATCGTGCTGAACGGCTTCGGCGACGCCGCGCAGATCGAGGCGCTGAGGAAGGACCTGGCGGCGAAGAACGGCGTGCAGGTCGTGTACGACGGCGCGGACATGACGAAACCCGACGCCATCGCGGCGATGATGAGGAAGGCGATCGACAAGTTCGGCGCGATCGACATCCTGGTGAACAACGCCGGCGTGCAGCACGTGGCGCCGGTCGACGAGTTCCCGCTCGACAAGTGGGATCTCATCATCGCGCTCAATCTCTCCTCCGCCTTCCACACCACGCGCCTCGCGCTGCCGGCGATGAAGCAGCGCCGCTGGGGCCGCATCGTCAACATCGCCTCGGCCCACGCGCTGGTGGCGAGCCCGTTCAAGTCGGCGTACGTGTCGGCGAAGCACGGCCTCGCCGGCTTCACCAAGACGGTGGCGCTCGAGGTGGCGCAGCAGGGCATCACGGCGAACGCGATCTGCCCGGGCTACGTGCGCACGCCGCTCGTCGACAAGCAGATCCCCGAGCAGGCGAAGGCGCACGGCATCAGCGAGGACCGCGTGATCCGCGAGGTGATCCTCGCGCCGCAGCCGACCAAGGAGTTCGTGAAGGTCGAGGAGGTCGCGGCGCTCGCGGCCTACCTCTGCAGTGATGCGGCGGCGGCCATCACCGGCGCGATGCTCTCGATCGACGGCGGCTGGACGGCGGAGTGATGACCCCGCGTCACGGGCAGACGGTGCTCGTGCTGCAGGGCGGCGGCGCGCTCGGCGCCTACCACGGCGGCGTCTACGAGGCGCTGCACGAGGCGGGGCTCGAGCCCGAGTGGGTGATCGGCACCTCGATCGGCGCGATCAACGGCGCCATCATCGCCGGCAATACCGTCGAGACGCGCCTCGAGCGGCTGCACGAGTTCTGGCGCGGGATCGAGCAGAGCTTGCCGCCGGTGTGGCAGCCGCTGAATGGCGCCGTCGCGCATTGGGCGACGATCGTCGGCGGCGTCGGCGGCTTCTTCCTTCCGCGCGCGCCCTTTTTGCTGAATGCGCCCGTCGGCATCGAGCGCGCCTCGTACTACGACAACTCTCCGCTGCGCGAGACGCTGAGCAGCCTGGTGCATCCCGAGGTTCTCGCGCAGAGGAAGCCGCGGCTCACGATCGGCGCGGTCAAGGTCGCGCGCGGCGCGATGCGCTATTTCGACAGCCGCCACATGGCGATCACGCTCGATCACGTGATGGCCTCGGGCGCGCTGCCGCCCGCGTTCGGGGCGGTGCGCATCCAGGGCGAGGCGTACTGGGACGGCGGCGTCTACTCGAACACGCCGCTCGAGGTGGTGTTCGAGGACGATCCGCGCCGCGACTCGCTGATCTTCGCCGCCAACGTCTGGCAGCCGGTCGGCCCGGAGCCCGAGTCGCTGTGGCAGGTGCTCGGCCGGCAGAAGGACATCCAGTACGCGAGCCGCGCCGACAACAACATCGCGCAGCAGAAGAAGATCCACCACATGCGGCGCGTGATCCGCGAGCTGGTGAAGAGCCTGCCGCCGGAGAAGCAGGCCGAGCCCGGATGCCGCGAGCTCGCGGCGTGGGGCTGCCACACCACGATGCATGTGGTGCGCCTGCTCGCGCCGGCGCTGGCGAGCGAGGATTACTGGAAGGACATCGACTTCAGCGCCGAGGGCATCCGCGCGCGCTGGCAGGCCGGCCTCGACGACGCGCGGCGCATGCTCGAGCGGGCGCCGTGGCAGGCGCCGGTCGATCCGATGGAAGGCGTCGTGCTGCACGAGCTCTCCGCCCGCACGGGCGGCTGAGTGCAATGCAAAAAGCCGCGCTCGAAGCGGTGCGGCTTGTTGTCGACGAGCACTTGCTTTCCCCACAGCGCGCTCAGCCGCTGCGCGAGCGTGCGCGTGAGGATGTCGAGCCCGCCGCCCGCGGCGTAGGGCGTGATGATCTGGACGGGACGCTCCGGAAAGCCCTGGGCATGCGCGGTGCCGACAGCCGCGAGCAAGGCGAGGATCAGGCGGCGCATGGCGGTAGCCGGTCGAGGGACAAAAGAGCGCACGGTCGCGACTATAGTCAATGCGGCTACAGGGGCATACATTCAGCAGGCAGCTCGCCTCATTCCAACCGGCAAGCCAGAAAGGCCCCCAATGCAAGCTCAATTCTTCGATCTCTATCGCAGCGGCATGAAGATAGCGGCGGACCTCGCCAGGATGTCGCTCGAAAATACCGTGCGCCTGCAGCAGAAGCAGCTCGACATGGTGAAGACCATCCTCGACGAGAACGGGCGCTCCAGCGATCGCCTGGCACAGGCGCGCAGCATGGAAGACCTGGTCGGCATGCAATCGCAGCTCGCCGGGACGCAGCTTCAGCGCTTCGCGGAGTTCTGGACCAGCGCCTGGCAGATCGCCGCCGAGAACCAGAAGGCTGTGGTGGAGCAGTGGCAGTCGCAGGTCGGCCAGGCGGGCGATGAAATGCGCAGCGCCGCCGCGTCGGCCGCGCGCGGCTCCCAGGACATGATGCGCATGGCGGCGCAGCCGGAGCGCAAGGGCCAGGAGCAGCACCGCAAGAGCGCCTGAGCGCCTCCCCCGCGGCTATCATGGGGGGATGAAGAACTCAGAAGTTCCCATGATGGCGCTGCGGCGGGCCGTGCAGATCTGCGGCGGGATCGACTCGCTGAGCGACACGCTGAGCGTGTCGACCGAGACGCTCGAGTTGATGCGCATCGGCGAGGAAGAGATATCGCTCCCGCTCTTCACGCAGATCGTGGGACTGCTGCTCGAAGCCACGGCGACGCGGCAGGGCAAGGGGACGCCCGACTCGAATGACGGCGGCAGGAAGGACCGGCGCCAATGAGGCTGCGCAGCTACGCCTGATTCTGAGCAGTCGTGCCGGTGGTGAGCGACGCTTCCGGGCTCGAAACCGTCCTGCGCTACCACGAGCGCACCAAGCATCACTTCAACCGCTTCGCTCCCGGGCCCGGCGGGCTCGACTGGGCGAACCAGCCCGATCCCTTCCGGCGCTATGCCGGCGCGCCGCTCACCAGGCTGCCGCTCCTCGGGCCGCACGAGGAGCCCGTGTCGCCGCCCTACGAGAAGCTCTATGAGCGCGGCGCCGTGCCGGCCGCGCCGGTGACGCTGCGCTCGCTTTCGCGCCTGCTCGAATACGCGCTCTCGCTCACCGCGTGGAAGCAGGCCGGCGAGACGCGCTGGGCGCTGCGCGCGAATCCGTCGAGCGGCAACCTGCATCCTACCGAGGGCTATCTGCTCGTCGCGGGCATCGCCGAGCTCGGGGAGCTGCCGGGCCTGTTCCATTACGCGCCGCTCGAGCACGCGCTCGAGCGCCGCGCCGATTGCGCGCCGGCGCTCTGCCAGCGGCTGCTGAGCCGCCTTCCGCCGCGGGCGTTCCTGGTCGGGCTCTCGTCGGTGCATTGGCGCGAGGCCTGGAAGTACGGCGAGCGCGCCTTCCGCTACTGCCAGCACGACATCGGCCACGCCATCGGCGCGCTTCGCATTGCCGCGGCCGCGCTCGGCTGGTGCGCGCTCGTCCTGGACGATACGGCGGACGAGACGCTCGAGGCGCTTCTCGGCCTCGAGCGCGACGCCGACTTCGCGCTCGCCGAGCGCGAGAGCGCCGAGCTCGTGATGGCGCTCTGGCCGGGCGGCGCCGCACCGTCAAGCGCAAGTCTCGATGCAGCCGCCGCGCGCGAGATGAAGGCGCAGCGCTGGTACGGAGCGGCGAATCGGCTGAGCCGCGACGATCCGGTCCCGTGGGAGGCGATCGACCGCGTGGCGGCGGCGGCGCGCAAGGCGTGAGCACTGCCGGCGAGATCATCCACCAGCGCCGCAGCCTCCTCGCCTGCGACGGCAGGACTTCGATTCCCGCCGCGCGCTTCTATCGCATGCTCGAGCGCGTGATGCCGCGCGGATCGACCCCCTGGGATGCGATTCCCTGGGCGCCGGCGATCCACTTCGGCCTCTTCGTGCATCGCGTGGACGGCATCGAGCCGGGCCTTTACGCATTGGCGCGCGATCCGGGCAAGCTGGAGAAGCTGAAGGCGGCGATGCACGCGCATTTCGAATGGCGCTCGCCGGTCGGCTGCCCGCCGGGGCTGCCGCTCTATCTCCTCGAGCGCGGCGATGCGCGCGCGCTCGCGACGCAGGTGAGCTGCCGGCAGGACATCGCGGGCGACGGCGCTTTCTCCCTCGGCATGATCGCCGAGTACCAGGCGAGCCTGGTCGCGCACGGGCCCGCGTTCTACCGGCGACTCTTCTGGGAGGCCGGCGCGATCGGGCAGGTGCTGTACCTCGAGGCCGAAGCGGCCGGCGTGCGCGCGACCGGCATCGGCTGCTTCTTCGACGAGCCGGTGCACCAGGTGTTCGGCTTTCGCGACCTCGCGTTCCAGTCGCTCTACCACTTCACCGTAGGCGGGCCGGTGGAAGATGCGCGTCTCACCACGCTGCCACCCTATGCCGTGTTACAGTAATGCCCGCATTGATCACAAGCAGTGAAGTCCGACCCTTCTAAAGCCGCCACCGGCGGTATTCCTAGTAGCCGTCGTTCCCTCCCTTGGAAATCGTGCCCGCGAGCGAAGCTCGGATAGCTTCGCGTTTGACTCAGGAATAGAAACGACATGGCTACAGGTACAGTGAAGTGGTTCAACGACTCGAAGGGCTTCGGATTCATCACGCCGGATGACGGCAGCAAGGATCTGTTCGCCCATCACAGCTCGATCCAGGGCTCGGGCTTCAAGTCGCTCAAGGAAGGCCAGAAGGTCTCCTTCGACGTGACGCAGGGCCAGAAGGGCCCGGCCGCGGCGAACATCAAGCCGCTGTAATCGTCCCGCCCTTCATAAAAGCTGGCTTCGGCCAGCTTTTTTATTTGCGGCCTCGGAACTGCATCGGCGTCCGCAGGGACCTCCACATCAAGGGTTCACAGTGAATGCCCAGCGAAGCCGATAATTCCGGGATTGGGGAGGTGATATGCGAACCAAGACCTTTTGCGGATTGATTTCGATTTGCGCTGCGATGGTGCTTGCGGGCAATGCAGTGGCGCAGGCGTATCCAACCAAGACCGTGCACCTGATCGACGGCTTTGCGCCCGGTGGCTCGACCGACATCGTGGGGCGGCTCATCGCGCAGAAGCTTGCCGACAGTTTCGGCCAGCCGGTCGTGGTCGAAAACCGGCCGGGTGCCTCCGGCATTGTCGCTACCGAGATGGTCGCCAAGGCGCCGCCCGACGGCCACGTCATGCTGATCGTGCCGCTTACCTTTACCGTCAACCCGAGCCTGTACAAGCTGCCGTACGACCCGGTGAAAGATCTGCTCCCGGTGACGCTGGTCGCCTCGGCGCCGCTGATGCTGGTGGTGCACCCGTCGGTGCCGGTGAAATCGGTGGCCGAATTCATCGCGTACGCCAAAGCCAACCCCGACAAGCTGCATTTCGGCTCGGGCGGGGTAGGCAGCACGCCGCACCTCGCGGGCGAAATGCTGAAGAGCATGGCCGGCATCCAGGCCACGCACGTCCCGTACAAAGGCGGCGGCCCTGCGCTCGCCGATCTCGCCGGCGGCCAGATCCAGTTCATGGTCGAAAACATTCCCAGCACGGCGCCGTACGTCGCCTCCGGCAAGATGCGCGCGCTCGCCGTGACCGATCTCAGGCGCTCGGCGGTGCTGCCCGATGTGCCGACGCTCGACGAGAGCGGACTCAAGGGCTACCAGATCGTCGGCTGGAACGGGCTCTTTCTGCCGGCCGGCACGCCGCCGGCGATCGTCGACAAGCTGCAGGCCGAAGTCGCGAAAGCGCTCGCGCTGCCCGACGTGAAAGAGCGCCTCGCGAAAATGGGCTTCGACGGCGTCGGCGATACGCCGCCGCACTTCGCGGCGTTCGTGCAGGCCGAAATCGCGAAGTGGGCGAAGGTCGTCAAGGACGCGAACATCAAGGTCGAGTAGAGGATGAGCGAAAGAGTGACCGCCGAGCGGGTCAAGGTATTCGCTGCGGCTGCGCGCGTGCCGATCCAGGATGACGCGGCCGCGCGCGCTGCCAGGGCGGCCGAGCCGACGGTCAGGCGCCTGGATGAGCTCGCTCTGCAGCTCCCGCTCGAGACCGAGCCGGCGAGCTTCGTGGCCATCGCGCGCAAGGGAGCGCGCACGCAAGGTTGAAAGGGTGAGCGACCCAGCACTGCTCTCGCTCACGGAAGTCGCAGCGCAGATCCGTGAGCGCAAATTGTCGTCCGTCGAGCTCACGCAGGCGCTGCTCGCGCGAATCGAGCATTGGCAGCCCAGGCTGAATGCCTTCGTGCGCATCGAAGCCGATGAAGCGCTCGCTGCGGCGAGGGAAGCGGATGCCGAGCTTGCCAGGTCCGGGCCAAAGGGCGTCCTGCACGGCGTGCCGATGGCCCACAAGGACATGTACTACTTCGCAGGCAAGCCCGCAGGCTGCGGCTCGAAGATACGGGAAGGGTGGATCGCAACGCAGACTTCGAGCGTCATCCGGCGTCTGCAAGATGCCGGCGCGATCCGCCTCGGTGCGCTGCACATGGTGGAATTCGCCATGGGACCGACGGGACACAACGCCTATCTCGGCCCGGCGCGCAATCCTTGGAACACCGCGCGCATCACCGGCGGTTCATCCTCCGGCCCGGCCGCGGCCGTCGCGGCACGTCTCACCTATGCCGCGCTCGGTTCCGACACCGGCGGCTCGATTCGCATTCCGGCAAATTTCTGCGGCGTGACGGGACTGAAGGCGTCTTACGGTCGTGTCAGCCGCGCCAACGCCATGCCGCTCTCTTTCACGCTCGACACCGTGGGGCCACTATGCCGCAGCGCGGAGGATTGCGCGCTGATCGCCGAGCTGATCTTCGGCGAGGATCCGCTCGATCCGGTCACCGCCGGCGCTCCAGCCTGGAACGAGGCGGCAACGCAGCGCACGGTCGGTTCGCTCAAGATCGGCGTTCCGAAACGCTTCTATGTCGACGACCTGGAGGCGGACGTCGCAGCGGCGCTCGATGACACCATTGCGCTCTTGCGCAAGCTCGGAGCGAAGACTGTCGCCGTCGATCTGCCGGATCCGGGCGCAATCGACGCAGCGGCGTACCTCGTGCTTTCGGTGGAAGCAACGTCCTTTCATGCGCCGTGGCTGCGCACGCGCCCGCAGGACTACACACCCCAGGTCCGCAATCGCCTGGAAAGCGGTCTCGCCTATAGCGCCGTGGAATATCTTGAAGCGTTGCGCTGGCGGGGCCCGGCACTTGCCGCGCATCTCGAGGCGATCGGCGACATCGACATCATCGTCGCGCCTGCTGCGCGCGCGGTGGCGCCGAAAATCGCCGACACCGATCCCGCTGGCGGCGCGAATCCAGACGCCATCAAAGAGATGTCGCGCTTCCTGCGACCGATGAACTATCTCGGGGTGCCGGCGCTGGTCGTGCCGGTGGCGCACTCGGCAGCAGGTCTGCCGATCGGCCTGCAGCTGGTCGGACGGCCTTTCGGCGACGAAACGCTCATCGCGCTCGGCCGCGCGCTACAGCAGGCGAGCGACGAGCATCTGCGCGTTCCGCAACTACAGTGAATGCCCGATGAAGTTCTGGACGCATTCCGCGTACGTGGCTCGGCGCGCGATGAATCCGCCGTCGTGCATGCTGTAGGCGAGGCGCTCGAAGCCGGCCTTGGATACCGTGGTGGTGCGCGACCAGAGGCCGGCGGCGTGATAGCGCGCGAGCGCCGCGCCTAGCAGGTCCCCGGGCACGTCGGGGAAGAACGGCGCGGTCAGGCGCGCGAGCTCGGCCGGTCCCTCCTTCGCCAACCAATCGAGCACCGCCTGCGTCGCGCGCGTGAGCGCGGCGAATTCATCGCGCCGCTTCGCAGCGCTGTCGTACGAGGTGAGGAAAGCCGTGTAGGCGGTCGGCCCACGGGCGCTCGCGGTGTAGAGAATTGCGTTGCCCTCGGCGAGCGCGCGGCTCGCATAGGGCTCGAAGAGCTGTACGGCGTCGAGTTTTCCGGCGCCGAGCGCCTCGAGCTGCTGCGGCATGGTGAGGTTGTCGACGAGGCGGCCCGCGGCGCGCATCGCGGCGGTATCGACACTGGCGTCCTCGATATCCGCGCGCAGGCAATACCACGGCGTGGGCACCTCGGAGACGACGCCGAGCCGCATGCCGGCGATGTCCTGAAGCCGAAACCCCGGCTGAGCTTTTCTTCCGACCAGATAGAACGGATCGCGCCCGACAACCTCGGCGAAGCACACGAGCCGCGCGCGGTCGGCGGGAGTCGAGTCATGATCCTTCAGCACGCGCATCGGCCCGCCCCACTGGGCGTCGATGC
>DASSLQ010000038.1:0-12314 GCA_035689325.1 Burkholderiales bacterium
ATCTCAGCATGGTGAAGGACGTCTTTCGCGACGCTGATGTGCTCCTCTGCCTCGACACCCGGGACTGGGAGCGCGCGACCACCGAATTGGTAAGCACCACGCGTCAGGTGACCTCGGTGGTGCCCGCGAGCTGCAAATGGATCGACATCGGCTTTGGCGATCTCGAGATTTCGAGCTGGGCGATGGACTACCAGCGCCTGGCACACGCCGACCTGCGCATCCTTGCGGACACCACGCTGGCGATTCCCGCTCTGACCGCGCTGCTGAAGGGCAAGGTGCGCCGCGAGCAGGTCGCTGAGCGCCGCGCGGCCGCCGAGCAGCTTGGCCGCAAAGCACGTGCCGAATGGGAGCGCGAAGCGCGCGAGGACTGGGACGCGCGCCCGATAACGCTGCCGCGCCTCGCCACCGAGATCTGGAACGCCATCAAGGGTGAGGACTGGGTCCTCACCGCCAACACGCTCGAGGACTGGACGCGCATCGTCTGGGACTTCGACAAGCCCTACCGGCATCCGGGCAAATCGCTCGGCACGGCCACGCAGCTCGGCATCTCGATTGGCGTCGCGCTCGCCCATCGCGAAGCGAAGCGGCTGGTCGTCGACATCCAGCCCGACGGCGACCTCATGTTCGACGCAGGCGCGCTGTGGGTGGCGGCGAAGCATCGCATCCCCATGCTTGCCGTCATGTACAACAACCGCGCCTACTACAACGACTGGGAGCACCAGATCCGCATGGCGAAGCTGCGCGGCACGCCGCAGGAGCGCGCTTACATTGGCATGGACATGGACGATCCGGCGCCGGACTTCGCCGCGCTCGCGAAATCGCTCGGCTGGTACGCCGAAGGCCCGATCGACAGGCCGGGTGATGTTGCGGCGGCGCTCGAGCGCGCCATCGCCAAGGTCAAGGCCGGGCAGCCGGCGCTCCTCGACACCATTACGCAGAAGCGATGATCCGGCTGGGAAAAATAGGGACTGTCCCTATTTTTCTGTTCGCGCTTGCCGCAAGCGCGTGGGCGCAGCCGGTGGTCAATGTCTACTCGTCGATGGCGGAGAAGGATGTACGCCAGCTCGTCGCCGAGTTCGAGCGCCGCACCGGCGTGAGGGTGAATCTCTGGCGCTCGGGAAAGAATCGCGTGCTCGAGCGCGTGCTGCGCGAGACGCGCGGCGGGCGCTACGAGGTGGACGTGGTCCACAACCCGGCGCCCGAGATGGAGGCGCTGCATAACGAGAAGCTGCTGCGTCGCATGGAGTCATCGCGCCACGCCGAGCTCATCCCGCAGGCCGTGCCGGCACACCATGAGTGGGCGGGGCCGCGCGTCTACGTCTTCGTGCAGGCGTACAACACTCGTGTGGTGGACAAAGCGGAGCTGCCCAAGACCTATGGCGATCTGCTCGCGGCGCGCTGGAAGGGCCGCGTTGCCATCGAGGGCAAGGAGCAGGAGTGGTTCTACACGCTGGTGCAGGCGATGGGAGAGGCACAGGGCCTCGAGTTCTTCCGCGCGCTCGCGGCGAACGGCCTGCAGGTGCGCATGGGCAACGCGCTGCTGACCAATCTGGTCGTCGCGGGCGATGTGCCTTTCGCGCTGACGCTGTACAGCTATCTGCCGGAGCAGCAGCGCCGCGCCGGCGCCCCGATCGACTGGATCGCGCTCGCGCCGACCATCGCCGCAACCGACGCGGTAGGCGTCGCGGCGCACGCGCCGCATCCGCGCGAAGCGGCGCTCTTCTACGAGTTCATGCTGGGCGAGGGGCAGCGCCTCATGGGCGACATGGGGCACATCACCTCCGACCGGCGCACGGCACAGGACTTGGACCGCTATCACCTGACGTTCATCGACCCCGCCGCGGTCATCCGGGATTACGATCGCTGGACGAAGGTATTCGAAGACACCATCCACGGCCGGCAATGACGACCACGGGCGAAAACGAGCAGCTCACGCGCACCGGGCCCGGCACGCCGATGGGCGAGCTTTTCCGGCGCTATTGGCTGCCGGCGCTGCTCGCCACCGAGCTGCCGGAGCCCGACTGCCCGCCGGTGCGGGTAAGGCTGCTCGGCGAGCGGCTCATCGCTTTCCGCGATACACAGGGTCGCTTGGGGCTGATCGACGAGTTCTGCGCGCACCGCGGCGTGTCGCTCTGGTTCGGGCGCAATGAGGAGAACGGGCTGCGCTGCTCCTACCACGGCTGGAAGTACGACGTCACCGGCCAGTGCATCGAGATCCCGTCCGAGCCCGACAATCCGCGCCTGTGTCAGCGCATGAAGCTGAAGGGCTATCCGCTGCTCGAGCGGGGGGGCGTGCTCTGGACTTACATGGGGCCGCCGGAGAAACGGCCGGCGGAGCCGGCGTATGAATGGACGGAGGTCCCATCGACGCAGCGCTACGTGAGCAAGCGGCTGCAGGAATGCAATTACCTGCAGGCGATGGAAGGCGGGCTCGACTCCATCCACTCGACCTTCCTGCATCGCTGGTCGGTGGAGGACGATCCGCTGCTCAAGCGCGACCCCGCGAGCGCGGCGATGATCAAGGCGGATCCGAGTCCGGCGTTCCTGCCGCTGCCGGCGCCAGGCGGCTTGCGCATCTGCACGCGGCGCAACGTCGCCGACGATCGCTATTTCTGGCGCGTCACGCAGTTCCTGCTGCCGTGCTTCAACCTTTTTCCGCCGTATGGCGATAACCCGTGCGGCGGGCACGCCTGGGTGCCGATGGACGACGGGAACTGCTGGGTCTTCAGCGTCGACTACCACCCGCAGCGCCCGCTCGACACGGCGGAGCTCGAAGGCGCGAAGAACGGCCGCGGCGTGCACGTTGCGCTTGTGCCCGGCACTTTTTTGCCGGTCGCGAACCGGCGCAACGATTACCTGATCGATCGCGCCGGGCAGAGGGCGCGGCAAACCTTCTCCGGCGTCCGCGCAGTCGGAGTGCAGGACGCCGCGATCCAGGAAAGCATGGGACTAGTGGCGGATCGCGCGCGCGAGCATCTGCTCGCGACCGACAAGGGCATCGTCATGACCCGCCGGTGCCTGCTGGAGGCGGCCGAGCGCGTTGCGCGGGGCGACACGCCGCCCGGGCTCGATCCGGCATCGCAGCGCGTGCGCGCGATGTCGCGCGTTACGCCGCGCAACGTGCCGGTGGAGGAGGCGCTCGCGTGACCACGGTCGGGGTCATCGGCGCGGGCCGTATGGGGCAGCCGATCATCGGCCATCTCGCGCGCAAAGGCTTCCGTACGTGCGTGTACGACATCGATGCGTCCAGGCGTGCGAGCGTGGAAGAGCGCGGCGCGCAATGGTCGGCCGATCTCGCGTCGCTTGCGGCGGCGAGCGAGGTGTTGCTCGTCTGTGTGGGCTACGACGAGGAGCTGCGCGCGCTGTTTCCGCAGCTTGCGCCGGCGGCGCGGCCCGGTGCCATCGTCGCCGTGCTGAGCACCGTACACCCGAAGACGGTGCAGGAGCTTGCCAGCGCCTACACGCCGCGGCTGGCGGTGGTCGATGCGACCATGTGTCGCGGCGGCCGCGCGGCGGACGAGGGCACATTGCTCTGCTTCGTAGGCGGCGACGCTGCCACGGTAAAGCGCCTGCGGCCGGTGCTCGCCGCCTTCGCAAGCGATGTCGTGCCCACGGGCGCGGTCGGCAGCGCGCAGGTCGCCAAGGCGGCAAATAATCTCGTCCTCTGGGCATGCCTGGTGGCCGATCATGAGGCGCTGGCGCTCGCCGGCTCCTATGGGCTGGACATCGAGCAATTGCGCAAGGCGCTGGGCATCTCGAGCGCGGCAAACGACGCGCTCGCGAAATGGGGCACGCAGACCATGGCGTGGGCCGAGGACGACATGGCGATCGTCGCCGAGATGGCGCGCGAATGCGGCCTCAGGCTGCCGCAGGCGGAAGTGACGCGCGAGATCTGCCGCGTACTGAAGCCGCGTCGCTACCAGCTCGACAAATACGGTCGCTAAAGCCACGTTTTCATTCGCTATCGCCCTGATCGTCGGCCTGGCGGGCGCCGCCGACATCGCGCAATACGACGGTCCCGATCGCGCGCAGCGCCTGGCGGAGGGCGCGCGGCGCGAGGGCGCCACGCTCACGCTCTACACGTCGCTCACCGTGGAGGACATGGCGGCGCTGAACGGCGCCTTCGAGGCGCGCCACGGCGTGAAGGTCAACATGTGGCGCGCGTCCTCCGACAAGGTGCTGCAACGCGTGCTTGCCGAAGCGAAGGCCGGGCGCCACGACGTCGACATCGTCGAGACGAACGCGCCGCCGCTCGAAACGCTGCACCGTGAAGGCGTGCTGCAACAGGTGCGCTCGCCCGAGCACGGCGCGCTCATTCCGGCGGCGCTGCCGGCGCATGGAGAGTGGGTCGGCTCGCGGCTCAACGTTTTCGTGCAGGCGTACAACACGCGGCTGGTGCGGCGCGCGGAGCTGCCGCAGTCCTATGCCGAGCTCCTGGACCCGCTATGGAAAGGCCGCATCGGCATCGAGGCCGGGGACGACGACTGGTTCGCGGGCGTCGTCACGGCGCTCGGCGAGGCCGAGGGCCTGCGCCTCTTTCGCGAGCTCGTCGCGACCAACGGCGTCTCGGTGCGGCGCGGCCACACGCTGCTCACCAATCTCGTCGCCTCCGGCGAGGTGCCGCTCGCGCTCACGGTGTACAACTTCACCGCCGAGCAGCTCAAGCGCAAGGGCGCGCCGCTCGACTGGTACGTGATCCCGCCGGCGATCGCGCGGGCCAACGGCCTCGGGCTCGCGCGCGCGGCGCCGCATCCGCATGCGGCGCTCCTCTACTACGACTTCATGATCGGCGACGCCGGGCAGCACATCCTGGCCGAGCGCGGCTTCGTGCCGGCGCGCCGCGAGCTGCAGCCGCAGGTCGGTGCGTTGCGAATCGTCGATCCTGCGCTCTTGCTCGACCAAGGCGAGAAGTGGGCGCGCCTCTACGACTCGATCTTCTTGTCACCGTCACAGCGACGCTGACGTTGCCCGCGCGCGACGCCTCGCTTGACAGCCTCAAGACAGGTCGGTAGCGTTCGGCGGCACTGTTCCGGACCCGCGATCGCGGTTCCGAATAGCAGAACTCTTCTGGGAGGAGGAAAGATGAGAAAGACAGCACTCGCCGTGGCCGTGGGCGGGCTTTTCATCGCGCCGGCCGCGCAGGCGCAGATCGTATTCGGCAGCGAAACCATCGGCACGCTGCAGCTGTACGGCAAGCTCTATCCGCAGGTGATCTGGGCGGAGAGCAAGAACCCTACGAATACCGGCTCAAGCGTTTCCAACCTGGCCTCGCCCTCGGGTGTCTGCGGCACGAGCAGCGCCACGGGCGCCTGCACCGGCGCGACCGCGGGCAGCCGCGTCGCGGTGGATACGCAGAACTCCTACCTCGGATTCCGCGGCGAGAGACAGCTCGGCCGAACCGGGCTCAAGGGCATCTGGCAGATCGAGCAATCGCTCGAATTCGATACCGGCACGGGCGTGTGGTCCAACCGCAACTCGTTCCTCGGTCTTTCTGGCGGCTTCGGCACGGTGAAGCTCGGCAACATGGATACGATCTACAAGGAGTACGGGCAGGCCGAGGAGCTCTTCGGGATCACCAGCGGCAACTTCATCTCGCCGAGCAACGTGCTCTCGCATATCGGCGTCGGCAACAACAATACGGCCCGCTTCCATGAGCGCGCGCCGAACTCGATCCAGTACCAGACGCCGGAGATCTCGGGCTTCCAGGCTGGCCTGCAGTACAGCCCCGACGAGACCAAGAATGACGTTGGCAATCAGAACAATAGATACAACCTGTCGATGGGCGTGAAGTGGGAGTCGGGCCCGTTCTACGCGTCCGTGCAGCACGAGCGCCACAAGGATTTCTTCGGCGGCTCGAACAATGTCAGCTCGACGCTTTCGAACGCCGCTACGGCCGGTGCCCATTCCACTGATACCGCCACGCGGCTGAGCGGCGCATTCCGCTTCGGCAACCATCGCATCGGCGCCGACGTGGCGCGCCTGAAATGGGACGAGGAAGGCCAGGCACCGGGGGTAACCAAGTTCGACGACTATGAGCACACCGCGTTCGCCGTGAGCTTCGAGTCGAAATGGGGCGGACCGTGGCGCACCGCGTTCGCCTGGGTGCACGCCAGTGAAGGGAGCTGCACGTTGACCAACAACGCCAGCTGCAGTACGACGGGCGTGAAAGGCGACCTCTTCGACGCCGGCCTTGCCTATGACTTCGACCGGCAGACTTTCGTTTATGCCCTCGCCGCCGTGCTGAAAAACGGCGAATCGGCCCGGTATGACAACTGGGCGGCGTCGAGCCCGGCGCGTGGAGCGGATATCTATCAGTTTGCGATCGGCATGCAGTACCGGTTCTAGAATCGCCAGCCGCAGGGGCAGCAAAGAACGGGCGCTCCGGCGCCCGTTCTCGTTTCAAAAGGAGGATGGCCCATGCTTAGAGCTCTGCTAACCGGTCTGCTCGTCATACCGGCGCTCGCCCTGGCGCAAGCGAAGCCCGCGGCCGGGCCGCACGGCAAGCTGTACCTGTACCAGGGCGCCGACCGCGACCAGCGGGTCCTTGCCGGCGCGAAGCAGGAAGGCACGGTCGTCGTCTACACGTCGCTCAACACCAAGGACTCGCTGCCGATCGTCGAGGTGTTCGAGAAGAAGTACGGCGTCAAGGTGAACCTGTGGCGCTCGTCGAGCGAGAAAGTGCTGCAGCGCGCAGTGACGGAGGCGCGCGCGGGCCGTTACGCGGTGGACGCGTTCGAGCTGAACGGGCCGGAGCTCGAGGCGATGTGGCGCGAAGGGCTGCTGGATCGCTTCTACAGCCCGCAGGCGAAGAACATGCCGCCGCAGGCGTTTGCCAAGAACGGCGCTTACGTCGCCGACCGCTTCAACTTCTTCACCATCGCCTATAACACCAACCTGGTGAAGCCGAACGAGGTGCCCAACTCCTACGAGGACCTGCTCAAGCCGAACTGGGTCGGGCGCATCGGCATCGAAGCGGGTGACACCGACTGGTTCGGCTCGATGGTGCACGCGATGGGCGAGCAGAAAGGCCTCGCCTTCTTCCGCAAGCTCGCGCAATTGAAACCGCAGATGCGCACCGGCCATACACTGATGGCCGAGCTCGTCTCCTCGGGCGAGATCCCGCTCGCGGCCACCATCTACAACCACAACGCCGAGCGCCTCAAGGTCAAGGGTGCGCCGATCCAGTGGAAGGCGCTCGCGCCGACCTTCGGCCGACCGAACGGCGTCGCGGTGGCGAAGCGCGCCGAGCACCCGAATGCGGCGCTGCTGTTCGTCGACTTCATGCTCTCGCTCGAGGGCCAGCGCCTGATCCAGAAGGTCAATCGCGTGCCGGCGAGCAACAAGGTCGATTCGAAGCTGAACGACTTCCCCTACCAGATGATCGACCCGATCGTGGTGATCGATGAGGCGCCCAAGTGGGACAAGCTCTGGTCGGAACTATTCCTGAAGGGGCAGGCCATAAAGAGGGAGCGTGACTAGTCTTCCGAAGCTGATTGCCGCGCCGCTGCTGGCACTGGTCGCCGGCGCGGCCCTGGCGCAGCAGCCGGCGACCTATGAGGGCGCCGACCGCGAAGCCCGGCTCATTGCCGGCGCCAAGAAGGAAGGCGAGCTGGTCATGTACACCTCGGGCCAGGCGGATGACTTCAACCTGCTGGCGAAAACCTTCGAGCAGAAGTATGGCGTCAAGGTCACGATGTGGCGTGCCGGGTCGGAGAACGTGCTGCAGCGCGCGGTAACGGAAGCGCGCGGCGGGCGCTTCGCGGTCGACGTGGTGGAGACCAACGGCCCCGAGCTCGAGATGTTGCAGCGCGAAGGCCTCGAGCAGTCGGTGAAATCGCCACACCTCGCGGACATCATCCCGGTGGCGAAGCAGCCGCACGGCGAATGGGTGGGCACGCGGCTCAACGTTTACGCGTTCGCGTACAACACCAAGGCAGTCAAGAAGGACGAGCTGCCCAAGCGCTACGAGGACCTTTCCGATCCGCGCTGGAAGGGGCGACTTGGCATCGAGCAGGATGACAGCGAATGGCTCGCCGGGCTGGCGACCCAATTTGGCGAGGCGCACATCACCCAGGTCTTCCGCGACGTCGTGCAGAAGAACGGCATCTCCGTTCGGAAAGGGCATACGCTCCTCACGCAGCTCGTGGCCTCCGGCGAAGTGCCGCTCGCGCTCACGGTCTACAACTACAAAGCCGAGCAGCTCAAGAACAGAGGCGCGCCGATCGACTGGTTCGTCATCGGCAAGGCCGTGGCGCGGCCCAATGGCGTCGCCGTGATGAAGCGCGCGCCGCACCCCAACGCAGCGGTCCTCTGGTACGACTTCGAGATCTCCGAAGAGGCGCAGCGCATGCTCGCCAAGCGCGAGTTCGTGCCGACCAACCGCAAGGTCGATACGCCTCTCAACAAGGTGCCGCTTCTCGTCGTCGATCCGAAAATCATCCTCGATCAGCAGGCGAAATGGACTAAGCTCTACGAAGAGCTCTTTACGAAGGCACGTTAATTCATGGGCAAGGAGTCGCACTACTCGAGCAAGAAGGACCGCGTCTTCGTGCGCGGCATCCAGGGGCAGTACAGCCTGAAGGACGAGCTCAAGCGCCTGCGCTCGCTGCCGCGCGTGATCAAGGGGCGCGATCTCACCTTCAACGACGGCCCGCAGTCGTTCTCCAAGCACTTCGTCGAGCCGGTCGATGGCCTCGGCCAGACGCTGCACGTGCATCTCGAGGAATACGCACCCGGGGGCCGGACCCAGAAACATGGGCACGTGAACGAAGCCGCCTTCTACATCCTGGACGGCGTCGGCTACGAGGTGCACGACGGCGTGCGCTACGACTGGAAGGCGGGCGATGTCGCGATCGTGCACATGAACTGCGTGCACCAGCACTTCAACGCAAGCATGGAGCAGCCCGCCCGCGCGCTGGTGATGAAGCCCAAGCCCCTCATCATGTTCATGAACATGCTCTTCCAGCAGACCGTGATCCCGCGGCCGAAGGAGGCGGCGTGCCCGGCGGGGGAGGGCTACCAGCCGCGCAACCACGAAACCAACTTCAATCACGACGAATGAAGACCGCGACCGTTTCCGACGACTTCGCCAGGAAGTTCGCCACCGAAAAGGACACGCCCTATACGCGCTGGGTGCGCGAGGAGGGCCTCGACATCATCAGCTCGTTCTACGTCGAGAACCTGCACACGGTCGAGCTCAAGCCCTGGCCGCGGCGCGGCGGCAAAGGCGTCTTCCTGAATCACGACGCTTCGCGCACGTCCAACGATTGTTATGTGTGCGAGATTGCGCCGGGCAAGAGCCTCGCGCCGCAGCGCCAGTTATTCGAAGAGATGATCTATGTGCTCGACGGCCGCGGCTCGACCGCGGTGTGGAACGACGCCGGCAAGCGGATCTCCTTCGAGTGGAAAGCGGGCGCGATCTTCGCGATCCCGCTCAACTGCCATCACCAGCACTTCAACGGCTCGGGCGACAGGCCCGCGCGCTACGTCGCCGTGACCAACGCGCCCGTCATCATCAACGCGTTCAGCGATATCGGCTTTGTTCTTGGCACCCGCTACGACTTCAAGGACCGCTTCGACGGCGAGCCGGAATACTTCGCCAACAAGGGGGAGCAGAAGGGGCTGCTGCTCGATACGAATTTCGTCGCGGACGCGATCAACCTGCAACTGTTTGCAGCTAAAGAACGCGGTGCGGGCGGCGGCCACACGCGCTTCTCGATGGCCAAGGGCTCGATGAACAGCCACATCTCGCAGGTCCCCATCGGCACGTACAAGAAGGCGCACGCCCATGGGCCGGGCGCGCACGTCATCGTGCTCTCCGGCGAAGGCTACAGCCTGATGTGGCCGGAAGGCGCCGAGCCGCAGCGCTACGAGTGGCGCGAGGGCTCGATGATCGTGCCGCCGAACATGTGGTATCACCAGCACTTCAACACCGGCACGACGCCCGCGCGCTATCTCGCCTTCAAGGCCGAAGGAGTCGCCATTCGCAATGCGCAGGGCGTGCCGAAGGCCTGGATCTCCAAGCGCGTGGGTGGCGACCAGATCGACTACGCCGACGAGCGCCCCGAGATCCGGCGCATGTTCGCCGATGCGCTGGCGAAGCACGGCCTGAAGTCCAACATGGAAAAGGCCTACGCCGCCGAAGCCGCGGACCTGCCGCAAAAAGCCGCTTAATTGGGGACAGACCCCATTTGAATGGGGACAGTCCCTATTTTCCTGCCCTAGACTTTCGGCGACCGCGTGGTTGGCGTGGCGAGCCGACCACATACCCGCTGCGCGTGGCTTTGCGGATGTCGTCGATCACGGTTTGGTCGAGCGGCGTGTTGAAGAGCGCGACATAAGCTTGACCACGACCCGGGCTGTCTGGCGAGAGCGCTGCATACGCCGGGTGCGGATGGATGAAACCGCCGTCCGCGCCCTGAGCATTAAGGTGGTAACTCGACCAGCGGTACTGCCGGGGGTGCTCGACCATGGTTGCTTCTACGGGATTGAGCTCGATGTAACGGTAGCAAGCGAGAGCGTAACGCTCCGATGCGACCGGGCATGAATAGAACCGGCCCTCCCAGAGAGTCCCCGTACGCTGACGCCGCGTATTGATTCTCTGCACGTGGCGCTGCCCGACGTTCTTCATCACTTGCGCGCATGCATCTGGCGTATGAGGTGTGAGCAGCAGGTGCACATGGTTCGTCATGAGGCAATACGCATGCACCGAGCAGCCAAATCGTGCGGCGAAGCGCTCGAGGTCATCGAGGTACGCGAGGTAGTCCGCCTGCTCAAAGAAACAATCATTCCGGTCGTGCCCTCGCTGCACGACATGCAAGCTGACGTCCGGAATCACGAAACGCGCCGTTCTCGGCATAACACCGAAACGACGCACGGCGGCTGACGGTTGACCGGTTAGCTTAGGAAATTGGGTCTGTCCCCGTTTAAATGGGGTCTGTCCCCAATTAAACGGTAGCGTGCGCCGAGCCGGGCTGCGGTATCAGCGCATCTTCGGCGGCCTCGTGGAACGCGACGCCGCGCGGGAGCAGGACGGAGGCCGAGCGCACGCGCTGGTGCGCCGGATCCACGCCGGGCGGCTGCTCGCCGCTCTCGAGCCCCTTCGCCGCCGCAATGAGGCGCCGGCGCGCGACGATGATGCCCTGGTCGGTCGGCACGAGGTTTTCGCGCGTGCGGTCCTGGATCGGGCCCATGCTTTCCTGCACGGACGCGTCCTGCATGGCGAAGCCTTCGACGCCGGAAAAGCTGCGGCCTTCCTTCTGCGCCTGCCGGTCCATCAGGTAGTCATTGTCCTTGTTCGCCGTCGGCCGGAAGGTGCCGGGAATGAGCGGCACGTGGATACCCTTGCCGGCGATCATCGCGTCGCGCTCTTCCTTGGTAAGCGCGCGCGTCACATGGTGGTTGGTGCTCCACGCCCAGCAGTTCTCGTCGTCCATCGGTACCCAGCAATGGCCGCCGATCGGATGGTCGCCGCGCGGCGGGATCAGCGTGAAGCTCGGCATGATCCATTGCGTGATGCGCCAGTAGTACTTGTCGTCCTCGGCGTTCCTGCGCGCGCCGATGTAGAGGCCGCCGGCCGATTCCACCACCTCGAAGTGCGGCGCGAGGTCGCCGAGGTTCAGCTTGTGGCTCTGCGTCGCGCCCTTGAACATCGGGTCGACCTTCATCGTGTGGCGATGCAGGAACGAGACGTGGCTCGAATCGATGCCGCCTTCCATCGCCTGGAGCCAGTTGCACTCTTGCCAGCGCTTGGAGACGAAGCGGTTCGCCGCCGGCACCATCGCCCACTCGTGCTCCGGTAGCGGCGGCTTGAGCTGCGGCGGCCCCATGTAAGTCCAGAGCACGCCGCCGCGCTCGAGCAGCGGATAGCCCTTCAGCTTCATGCGCTGGCACAGCTTCGGGTTGTTCGGTTCGGAGGGGATCTCGACGCACTGGCCGGTGATGTCGTATTTCCAGCCGTGATACGAGCAGCGCAGCCCGCCTTCCTCGTTGCGCCCGAACCAGAGCGACACGCCGCGATGCGCGCAGAACTCGTCGATCAGCCCGAGCCGGTTCTGCGTGTCGCGGAACGCGATCAGGCGCTCGCCCAGCATCTTCACGCGCACCGGCGGGCAATCGGGCTCGGGCAGCTCCTCGGCGAGCAGCGCCGGTAACCAATAGCGGCGGAAGAGCTTGCCTATCGGCGCGTCCGGCCCGCTGCGCGTGAGCAGCTCGTTCTGTTCCGCTCTCATGAACGAAGTTCTTGCATAGTGGACCGTTCGATTTTACCGCACGAGCGCTTGCGCCTTGGTCGCGCCGTTCCGCTATGGCGAATG
>DASSLQ010000039.1:0-20841 GCA_035689325.1 Burkholderiales bacterium
CGCGTCTCGGCCGCGCACGACGGCCTGGAGATCGAGCTCTGAGGCTCGGGGGCGGCCCGCGCGCGGCGGGCGCCGCCCTGCTCCTGGCATTGTGCCTCCTCGTCGGCCTCGAGCCGCCGCCGCTCGCCGAGCTGCGCGACGCCGTCTTCGATACCTATCAGCGCCTCATGCCGCGCAGCCGCGCGAGCGCGCCGGCGGTGATCGTCGCGATCGACGAACGCGCGCTCGACGCGCGCGGCCAGTGGCCCTGGCCACGCACCGTCATGGCCGAGCTGCTGCGCGCAATCCTTGCCGCGCGGCCTGCGGCGGTGGGCGTGGATCTCTTCTTCGCCGAGCCCGATCGCCTATCGCCCGCGGGCGATGCAGCGCTTGCAGACGCCATCGAGGGCGAGAAGGTGGTGCTCGGCATCGCCGGGCTGGAATACCGCGACCGCCGTTTCCCGTTTCCGCCGCCGGCGGCACCGGTGCGCATCGCCGCGAAGCGCGAGCTGCAGCTGCGCCGCTACGACGGGCAATTGCAGAGCCGGCCGGAGATCAGCCGCGCCGCCGCGGGACGCGGACTGCTGACCTCGGATGCGAAAGGCGTGGTGCGCCGCGTGCCGCTGATCGCGCGCATCGGGCAGGTGTTCGTGCCTTCGCTTTCGGTGGAGATGATCCGCGTGGCGATCGACGCGCCGCTGCTGCGGCTCGCGGACCGCGGCGGCGAAAGGCTCGAGCTCGGCATCGGCAACGTCGCCGTGCCGCTGCAGTCGGACGGCTCGATGTACCTCTATTTCGGGCACGACGACGAGGAGCGCTTCGTCTCCGCCGAGAAAGTGCTCTCGGGCTCGCTCGACCCCGAGGTGCTGCGCGGGAAGCTGGTGCTCGTCGGCATCACCGGCCTCGGGCTCCTCGACTACCAGGTAACGACGCTCGGCGAGCGCATCCCGGGGGTGGAGGTCCACGCGCAGCTCATCGAGCAGATGTTCGACGGCAACTATCTGCGCCGCCCCACCGGCGCCGCCTGGCTCGAGGCGGCGCTGCTCCTCGTCGGCGGCGCGCTGCTCGTGCTCTGGGTGCCGGCCGTGCGGCCCTGGGTGTCCGCGTCGGTGCTCGCGGCGGTGCTCGCCGTGCTCATCGCGCTCGGCCTCGCGGCTTTCCGCGCCGGCTATCTCATCGATGTCGCGGCACCAGCCATCGGTGCGGCGGTGCTCTTCGCCGGGCTCCTCGCCTCGACGCTCGCCGAGGCCGACCAGCAGCGGCGTCTGCTGCGCGAGGCGCAGGCGCGCGTCGCCGGCGAGCTCGAGGCCGCGCGGCGCATCCAGATGGGCCTGCTGCCGGCGCCGCGCGAGCTCTTTGCGCACGAAGGCCGCTTCACGCTCGATGCCCACCTCGAGCCCGCGCGCACGGTGGGCGGCGACTTCTACGATTGCTTCATGCTCGACGAGCATCGCCTGTTCTTTCTCGTCGGCGACGTGTCGGGCAAGGGATTGGCAGCGAGCCTGTTCATGGCGCTCGCAAAGTCGCTGCTGAAAAGCATCGCGCTGCGCGGCGGCGGCGAGCCCGCCGAGATCGTCTGTGCGGCGGATGCCGAGATCGGCCGCGACAATCCGGAGTCGCTGTTCGTCACGGTGTTCGCGGCGGTGCTCGATACGCGCACCGGGCGCGTGCGCTACTGCAATGCGGGCCACGAGCCGCCGATCCTCGGCCAGCCGGGCGCAGCGCCCGAGCGGCTCGCCGAGTCCGCGGGCCCGCCGCTTTGCGTGATAGCCGATTACCCGTATGAGAGCGCCGAGCTCGCGCTGCGGCCGGGCGGCTGGCTATGCGCGGTGAGCGATGGCGTTACCGAGGCGATGAACCCGCGCGGCGAGCTCTACGGCGCATCGCGCCTTCTCGCGGCGCTCGCGGCAAGCGGCTCGAGCGAGCCGCAAGCCGTACTCGCAGCGGTGCGCGAGGACGTGCGGCGCTTTGCGGCGGGGGCGGAACAGTCCGACGATGTGACGCTCGTCTGCGCGCGCTGGAACGGCACTTGATGCCGGAATTCGGGGACGGAGCCCGAACTACCTCGGGTCGCTGTAAGCCGCAGTTCGGGCTCCGTCCCCGAATTCCCGCTAGCGGACGTTGATCTCTACGCGGCGGTTGCGCGGCTCGTCGACGTTGTCCGCGGTGGGCACGAGGAGCTCGCGCTCCCCGCGCCCGGCGGTGTGGATGCGCTCCGCCGGGATGCCGATGCCCACGAGGAATCCCTTGACGGTCTCGGCGCGCTGCGCCGAAAGCCGGTCGTTGTTGTCGGTTTCGCCGACAGTATCCGTGTGGCCGATGACAAGCACGTCGGGCAGCGGCCGCGTGCGCATGGCGCTAAGCACCTTCTCGAGCTCGAGCTTGGACTCTGGAGTGAGCTCGTCAGTGCCGGTCACGAAGTAAAGCAGGAAGGTTGCGGGCAGCGCAGGTAGCGCATGCAGCGTCTTGCCGTACGTCCTCTGGACTGCTTCGGCCGAGAGCACCGTCACCTCGGCCTGCCCGGCGTTGCTGGTGGCATAGGCCTGATGCAGGACCTGCTCGGTCTCCCCGCGCTGCACGACGACGGTGCCGACGTGCCCGTCGGCGGAGGGCAGCACCGTCACCGTCTCGACTGGCGTCGCGGTAATGATGGCAAACGCGACCATCACCGCGACCACCAGGACCGGCATCAGTGATCCGTGACCTTGACGACGAAATCGGTGCCGCGCACACCCATGATCGCGGAGGGCGTATGCACGTGCATCGCCTCGGGCGACTGCTTGACCATCTTGCCCGAGACCACGGCGAGCGTGCCTTTGCTGAGCGTGCTGTCGAACTTGCCGGCATGCGTGGTGGAGTCGAACACGTAGTGGTCGATGGCGAAGCTGCTGCTCGGCCCGATGGAGAGCAGGCTGTTGTCGGCAAACGTGATGCCGACGGTGCCGTCCGCGCCGGTGACGACGCGATCGGCTTCCTGCACCGCCATGCCGACCTTCGCCGGCAGCCGCTCGGACCCGCGCTCGATGTGCGCGGCGCCCTGCACGACCTTGATCTCACCCGCGTCCGCGGCCAGAGCCGCTGCGCTGAAGCTGAAAAGTACCACCGCCAAGCCTGCCCGCATTTGACCCTCCCACGAGGCCGTTTTTTGACAGATTCTATAATGCCGCCGCACGAGACCCGACCCCAGTGACAAATGCGCGTACCGCAATGTTTCTTGCAAGGCTCAGCGAGCTGCGTGCGATCACGGCGTTTCTCGAGGCGTTCTGCGCCCAGGCTGGCGTAGCCCGGGACCGCTGCCTGCGCCTTAACGTCGTGCTGGAGGAGCTCTTCATCAACACGGTGCGCCACGGCCACCGGGGCGAATGCGACGCGCCGGTCTGGATCAGCGTGCGCGCCCAACCGGCCCAGGTAGAGCTCACCTATGAGGACACCGCCGGCCCGTTCAATCCCCTCGCCTATACCGCCCGCCCCGGGAAGATCGGCGGCCTCGGCGTGCTGCTCACGCGCGAGCTCAGCGCGGCGCGCGAGTACGCGTACCTCTTCGGCCGCAACCGCATTCGTCTCGGGCTCACCCGGTAATTCGGGGGCATCGACTAGCCCTTGCCGGGGTGGATGTGCCCGCACTGCGGGCATTTGCGGCTGCTGGCGTAGAACGCCGCGAAGAGCGGCGGCAGGTCGCTGACGATGTTCTGCACGTTGACTTCCACCCGGTGCACGCGCGTCCAGCACTTCGGGCAATACCACTCGAACGCGTCGTTCACTTCCCGCGGGCGGATTTTTTCGACCACCAAACCCACCGAGCCCGCCTGCGGCCGCTGCGGCGAATGGCGGTAGTGCCGAGGCAGCAGCACGATCTCGCCCTGCTTCACCGGGATCTGCGCGGGGCGGCCGTCCTCGATCACATTGAGCACGATGTCCCCGCGCAGCTGGTAGAAGAACTCTTCGTACGGATCGTCGTGGTAATCGGTGCGCTGGTTCGGCCCGCCCACCACTTGGACGATCAGGTCCTCGGCCGCGGGGAAGACAAGCTTGTTGCCTACCGGCGGCTTGAGGAGGTGGGCGTGCTCGTCGATCCAGCGCGAGAAGTTGAATGCGGTCATCGGCATTGCGCCCCCTCCGAAAGAACTAGCCGCGAGGCCATGTAACTCGCGAGCGGACCCCTTAGCCTTTGCATCCCCATGTGCGGCATCGCCGGCTATTTTGCCCTTACGCCCCGGTCGCTCGCGCCGCGCGAGGTGCTCGGGCGCATGGTCGAGGCGGTGCGCCACCGCGGGCCGGATGACGGCGGCATCTACTACGACGGGCGCGCCGCCCTCGGGCACCGCCGGCTTTCGATCATCGACCTCGCGGGCGGCAAACAGCCGCTCGCCACCGCTGATGGCAACCTCTGGGTCACGTTCAACGGCGAAATATTCAATTACGTCGAGCTGCGCGACGAGCTGATCGGGCGCGGCGCCGCCTTCCGCACGAAGAGCGACACCGAGACGATCCTGCACGCCTACGAACAGTACGGCCCGGATTGCGTGCGCTCGTTCAACGGCGACTTTGCCTACGCCCTCCTCGACCGGCGCAACCAGCGCCTCGTCATGGCGCGCGACCGCATGGGCGTGCGGCCGCTCTACTACACCGTGCACGATGGCGTGCTGGTCTTCGCCTCCGAGGTCAAGTCGCTGTTCCTCTACCCCGGATTGCGCGCCGAGCTCGATCCGCTCGGGTTAGACCAATGCTTCACCTTCTGGTCGCCGCTAGCGCCGCGCACCGCGTTCAAGGATGTGCTCGAGCTGCCGCCGGGCTACCAGCTCATCGCCGAGAACGGCGTGGTGAAGGTGCAACCGTACTGGACGCTGCGCTACCCGGCGCGCGGCGAGCAACCGCAGCTTAGCGAAGCTCACGCGGCCGAGCAGGTGGCGGCGCTGCTCGCGCACGCCACGCGCATCCGCATGCGCGCCGATGCGCCGGTCGGCGCATATCTCAGCGGCGGCTTCGATTCCTCCGCCACGACCGCGCTCGCGAAGGAGCACAACGCCGGGCTTCGCACTTTTTCGCTGGAATTCGAGGCGCCCGAGCTCGACGAATCGTCCTACCAGCGCACGCTGGTCGAAGCGCTGCGCACCGATCATTCGGCGCTGCGCTGCAAGCGTGGCGACATCGCGCAGAGCTTTCCGGCGGTGATCCGCCACACCGAGCGGCCGATCGTGCGCGCGGCGCCGGCGGCGCTCTTTCTGCTCTCGCGCCAGGTACGCGACCACGGCTTCAAGGTGGTACTGACCGGCGAAGGCGCGGACGAGGTCTTCGGCGGCTACGACATCTTCAAGGAAGCGAAGGTGCGGCGCTTCTGGGCGCGCCAGCCGCAGTCGAAATGGCGGCCGCTCCTGCTGCGCCGCCTGTACCCGTACCTCGGCGGCCTGCAGTCCCAGCCGGCGGCGTATCTCGAGGCGTTCTTCCGCACCGGGCTCGATGCCGCGCAGGATCCGCTGTTCTCACACCTGCCGCGCTTCGCGCTGACGCGGCGCATCGCGCAGTTCTATTCCGGCGACCTGCGCACGCGCATCAACGGCTACGATGCGCTCGCCGAGTTGCGCGAGGGCCTGCCGGCCGAGTTCGGCGCCTGGCATCCGCTGTCGCGTGCGCAATACCTCGAGACGCGCTGCCTGCTGCCGGGCTACATCCTCTCGTCGCAGGGCGACCGGGTCGCGATGGCGCACGCAGTCGAGGGACGCTTCCCCTTCCTGGACCATCGCGTGGTCGAGCTTGGCGCCGCCCTGCCGAGCGCCCTTAAGCTGAATGGACTGCGGGAAAAGTACATCCTGCGGCGCGCGCTCGGGCGGGGTCTGCCGCGCGCGATCGTCGAGCGGCCCAAGCAGCCCTACCGGGCGCCCGACAGCGAGAGCTTCCTGCACGCCGGCGCGCCGCGGTACGTGGAGGCGCTCCTCTCCCCCGAGGCAATCGCCCGCACGGGCTACTTCGAGCCGCGCGCCGTGCGCCGCCTGGTCGCCAAGTGCCGTAATCCGCACGGCGCGGTCTCGGCCGGGGACAACATGGCCTTCATGGCCATCCTCTCGACGCAGCTCCTGCACTCCTGCTACATCAGCCCGCTGATCTAAAGGGCGCTGGCGCGTCCGAATCCCGTGTCATGCGCCTCGGCTATCGTCTGCGCTGTCCGGAAGACTCCCGTCCATGAACGATATCAGCCTGGCCGTGCGCCGTTTTATCGGCGAAAACTTTCTGTTTCGCGACGACGGCGACGCGATTACGCACGACGCGTCGCTGCTCGACGCCGGAATCATCGACTCGACCGGCGTGCTCGAGCTCGTCACTTTCCTGGAAACGACCTTCGGCATCGAAGTGCAGGACGACGAGATGTTGCCGGAGAACCTGGACTCGATCCGCGCCATCAGCCATTACGTCTCCCGCAAGCTCGAGTCGCGCAAGGTGCAGCTCGTCGCCTGATCCCTGAGTGTGCGCGTCGAATCATTCCTCGCGGAGAGTGCGCGTCGCTTCCCCGCCAAGACCGCGCTAGTCGCCGGCGCCCAGCGCCTCACCTACACTGAGCTCGCTGAGCGCTCGGCTGCGCTCGCCGCCGAGCTGCGGCGGCTCGGCGTCGGGCGCGGCGAGCGCGTGGTCATCTTCCTGCACAACTCTGCCGATGCCGTAATCTCGGTGTTCGGCACGCTCATGGCGGGGGGCGTCTTCAGCGTCGTCAACCCGGGCACCAAGGCCGACAAGCTCGCCTACATCCTCAACCATTGCACGGCGCGAGCGCTCATCAGCGAGCCGCGCCTCGCAGACGTGGCGAGCGTCGCGGCGAGCCGCGCGCCCGCGGTCGCAGCCACGCTGATCACGCCGTTCAGTTTCCCCGACGCCGCCGCGCCGCCGCAGCCGGGCATCGATCTCGACCTCGCGATGATCATCTACACGTCCGGCTCTACGGGCTTGCCGAAGGGCGTGATGATGACGCACGCCAACATCGCCGCGGCCGCAACGTCGATCACGACCTACCTGGAGAGCCGGGCGGACGATGTGGTGCTCTCGGTGCTGCCGCTCGCGTTCGACTATGGCCTCTACCAGGCGCTGATGTGCGCAAAGGTCGGCGCAACGCTGGTGCTGGAGAAGTCGTTCACCTACCCGGCGGTGGTGCTGGAAAAGCTGCGAGCCGAGCATGTCACCGGCTTCCCGCTCGTGCCGACGCTCGCGGCGATGCTCCTGCAGATGAAGCACCTGCGGCCCGACATGTTTCCGGAGCTGCGCTATATCACCAACACCGCCGCGGCACTGCCGCGCGCGCACATCGAGCGGCTGCGCGAGCTCTTCCCCGGCGCGAAGCTTTTCTCGATGTATGGCCTCACCGAGTGCAAGCGCTGCACCTATCTGCCGCCCGAGCAGCTTGACGTGCGGCCCGAATCGGTCGGCATCGCGATCCCGGGGACCGAGGCCTACGTGGTCAATGAGCAGGGCGAGCGCGCCGCGCCCGGCGAGGTCGGCGAGCTCGTGATCCGCGGCGCGCATGTGATGAAGGGCTACTGGGCCGACGAGGAAGCAACCGCTCGCGCGCTGAAGCCCGGCCCCTACCCCTGGGAGCGCGTGCTGTACACGGGCGACCTGTTCCGTACGGACGACGAAGGGTATCTCTACTTCATCAGCCGCAAGGACGACGTCATCAAGACGCGCGGCGAGAAGGTCAGCCCGAAGGAGGTGGAGAACGTGATCTACGAGATCGCCGGCGTGCGCGAGGTCGCGGTGATCGGCGTGCCCGACGCGATCCTCGGCCAGGCGGTCAAGGCGATCGTAGTGGCGCAGGACGGCATCGGCGAGCGCGACATCATCCGGCACTGCACCGCGCGGCTGGAGGAGTTCATGGTGCCGTCGCTCGTGGAATTCCGCGGCGCGCTGCCAAAGAGCGAGAACGGCAAGATCGCGCGCAGGGAGCTCGTCGCCGCATGAACGCGCGCTGCGCGCCGCTATCGCTTGCCATCGACGCCGCCGCGGAGGCCGAGCGCATTGCCGGCAGTCTGCGCGCGCAGGTCCTCAAACGCCTGCGCCGCAAGGGCATCGTGGTCGGCCTCTCGGGCGGCGTTGATTCGAGCGTGGTGGCGGCGCTCGCCGTGCGCGCCCTCGGCCCGTCCAACGTGCTCGGCGTCTTCATGCCCGAGCAGGACTCCGACCCCGACAGCTTGCGCCTCGGGCGCGAGCTCGCCGCGTGCCTGCGCATCGAGACGGTGCTCGAGGACATCACGCCGATCCTGATCGGCGCGGGCTGCTATCGCCGGCGCGACGAGTATATTCAGCGCCTCTTCCCGCAGTACCGGCCGGGCTGGCGCTCCAAGATCGTGCTGCGTAAAGCGGGCGGCACCACCGGCTACAACGTGTTCCATCTCGTGGTGCGCGGTGCGCTCGGCGAGGAGCGGGAAGCGCGTATGCCGCTCGATGTCTACCTCGGCATCGTGGCCACCACCAACATGAAGCAGCGCACGCGCAAGCAGCTCGAGTACTACCACGCCGACCGGCTGCAGTACGCGGTGGCCGGGACCCCCAATCGGCTCGAATACGACCAGGGCTTCTTCGTCAAGAACGGGGACGGCGCGGCCGACGTCAAGCCGATCGCGCACCTCTACAAGTCGCAGGTGTATCAGCTCGCCGCCCATCTCGGCGTACCGGAGGAGATCCGCAGCCGGCCGCCGACGACCGACACGTACTCGCTCTCGCAGACGCAGGAGGAGTTCTTCTTCGGCATCTCGCTCGCCACGCTCGATCGCTGCATGTACGCGCTCGATCACGGCATCGCGGCCGAGGACGCCGCCGCGGCGGTAGGACTGACGCGCGAGCAGGTGCTCGATGTCTATCGCGATATCGCCGGCCGGCGCCGCACCACGCGCTATCAGCACGAAGCGGCGCTGCTCGTCGATGCGCCGGGCGGCTAGGCAAAAGGCGAGCGCCACCTGGGTCCAGGTCGGGGACGCCTCGCACCTGGAGCTGCACCACACGGCCTGGTGGCGCCACATCTATCGCGATTTCCGGCGCTACCGCGTGACGGCCGACCCGCCGCTGCGTACGCTCTTCCTGACCCAGGGGTTCTGGGCAAGCTGCCTCTATCGCCTGTCGCGCGCGCTGCTCGGGCGCACGCGGCTCGCCTGGCCGCTACTCGCGCTGGCGCAGAAGCTCGTGGAGATCATCACCGGCATCAGCCTGCCGGCCGAATGCGAGATCGGCGAAGGCCTCTACATCGGGCACTACGGCTGCATCATCCTCGCGAGCCGATGCCGCATCGGCCACAACTGCAGCCTGGCCCAGAACGTCACCATCGGCGTCGCAGGCTCCGGCGGCGAGCGCGGCGCGCCGGTGATCGGCAACCGTGTCTTCATCGGCGCGCACTCCGTCATCGTAGGCCGCATCACGGTCGGCGACGATGCCGTGGTATGCGCGGGCTCGGTCGTCATGCGTCCCGTGCCCGCGCGCGCCGTGGTCATGGGCAATCCTGCCCGGGTCGTGTCCTACGAAGGCAGCTTCGAGTACGTGTTCTACGACGGCATGGATGCCGACCCGGCGCGGCGCGCCTCCCTTGAAAAAGCGCGCAGTTTGAACGCCGGCTCGGCCTAGTTTCACTGCCTCCCAAGCGCAGTCGGGAAAAACCCGATACGCTTGTCACGGGAGCACTACACGCGAGGTACTCGCGGCGGTGACATTATCAAGGCCGGCTCATTAAGATGGCGGGCATGGTGCATGGCTTGACCCCGCCCACCCTGCACGGCGGCGAGCTGCGCCTCGCGCGCATCCACTGCCAGGGGATGCGCGAGCTCATCGAAAGCAATCCGGCGCACTGGCACGACGAGCAGGCGCTCGGCGTGATGCGCGGCCTGTGTAAACGCGCTTGGGCCGTGATACGCGACCCGGTTTGCCGGGCTTACCTCGCCGCGATCGACGACTTCGCCGCCGCGCTTCCCTTCGATAGCGAGCGCGGCTGGTCACCCGGGCGCATGTTCGGCCCGTGGTTCGTGCGTCGCGAAGTGCTCCGCAAGCTGCGCATGCTGTCCGATCGCCTCACCGAGCTCGAGCGCGACGGCAGCGGCTCCGACCAGGAGGTACGCCGCGCCATCGCTGCGAAGGAGCTCCATGCCGGTGGCGCCGCTGCGCTGCGGCGCGTGCGCTACGCGAACGTCCTGCGCACAGCGGTGGACGCCGTCGGCGGCGCACCGCGCCTGGCGCGCGTGCTGCGAGTATCCCCGGAGGGGCTCGAAAGGTGGCTCGAGGCGACCGAGGAAGCGCCGCTCGAAGTGTTTCTCGCGAGCCTCGACCTCGTCGCCGCGGGCCCGTTCGTGCCTGAAGCGCGCAGTGCGCGAGTCGCCGCGCTCCCCGTCGAGGCACGGGCGCCGCAGCCGGCAGGCGAGTCCGCGCCCCTGCGCGCAGGCTGGGCCTTCGACCGCGCGGTCGTGCCGACGCTGCTTGGCGCCGCGCTTATCGCGGCCGCCTGCTTGTTCGCCTCGCTGCCTCTCAAGAACGCGCTACCCCTGGTGGCATGGCTCTGCATAGTGGCGATCCTGCTCGCGTGGTGCGCGAGCGCCACACGCAACGCGAGCGCGAAGGTCCGCACCGTCGGACAGGCGGCGGTGCTGGTGACCGTCTGTTTTCTCGGCGCGTCGCTCGTTTACCGCTCGCCGGACCCGCTGCCCGCGCGGGCACCAGCGCCGACGCCCAAAACCATCCCTCTGCCGGCCGCCGCGGCACGCGCGCAGACCCCGCCCGCGCAGCCGCCTCGTCGCGCCGCCAGCCACCCGAAAGTGGTGCAAGCGGTACTCGGGGGCGCCGTCACTTCGACGTCGCACGCCTCCGCCGGGGCTACGGCGCCTGCGGCATTCGACGATGCCTGCGCTTCGCTCTCCGGCGTCGCGTCGCTGCAGTGCCGGCGCTGCGCTAGCGAGGGATATGTCGCGGGGCTGCTATGCCAGGAGCGAGTGCGCCTGGAGTATTGCCGGAGTCGCGAAGGGACGGAGCCGCTCTGTCCGTCGGCGATACCGCAGTCTCCACCGGGGTGAGGTCGGCCGCATCCTTGAAGGTCGGGCCGGCGTAGTCGAGCGTCGAGGCGAGCTCCTCGTAGGTCACGCCAAGCTCGCGCGCCCAGCGCTCGAGGTCGGGATCGTTCGTCATGCCGGTACGTGGCCGAGCAAGCCATGTGCCGCTTCGATGGTGCCCAGGGCCGGGATCGAACCGGCACGGCCGGTCAAGGCCGGCGGATTTTAAGTCCGCTGCGTCTACCAGTTTCGCCACCTGGGCGATACCAATAGCCGGCCATTCTAAGGCGCCAAGCCGACGGGCTTACTCGCACCAGTAGCGCACCACGTCCTCGGTCACATCGCCCGACAGGCCCGGCGCGATCCAGCCGTTCTTGCGCAGCACCAGTTCGCCGACGTGGACGTGCAGCTCCCCTTCCCCCTCGATCATCACGAAGGTGCCGTTGGTGCTGTGGTCGCGCAGCAGGAAGCGGCCCTCGCGCCGTATGACGTCGCAGTGACGCCTGGAGACGGTCTGCTGGTCGATGACGAAATCCAGCTCCGCATCCCTGCCGATCGTCACCACATCCCACTCGCGCCGCCGCACCAGCACCTTGTCGCGGTAGGCGAGCCGTATTGCGATGGGTCGCCGCGCCGCGGCGTCCTTTTGCGCGCCGAGGATCTTGCTGCTCGCATCGCGCCATGCGACCTCGCGCAGCTTGAGGCCGCTGCCGGCGTTGCCCGCCGCGAGCGGGCGCACCGCCGCCTGCACGCCGGGGTTGAGGCTGGCCGCGGTCTCCGCCGACGTGACGATCTGCCCATTTGCCGCGAGTCGTGAGAACTCCAGCGCCAGGCTGACGGTATCGCCCAGCACGTCGCGTCCATCCTGCGTGACCGGGCCGGCCTGCAAGCCGATGCGCACCTTGAGCTCGCCCGCCTGCTCCCCGCCGGTCTCGACATACGCGTGCATGCGCGTCGCCGCAGCCGCGGCGGCGTCCGCGGTGGCGAAGAGCGCCATGATGGCGTCGCCCTGGCGGCGCAGCACGCGGCCGCCGGAGAGCTCCGCCGCCTGCGCCAGCGCTTCGACGCAGCGCAGCCGCGGCCCCATGGGCTCGACCTGCGGCCTTTGGTTGGCGCTGACGCGCGCAAACAGCACCGCGGTGCGGCGGCCGCGCGTGCCGCGGATGCGCTTAGTCACTGCTCGCTCGAATGCTTGCATATGCAATAGAATATGCAGAATGCGAGCGAGTGTCAAAAACGTCACGACCGACGTGACTCGCGCCCGGCGTACGCTCGAGCGCCTGGGCGCGCGCGTGTCGACGGTGCAGGTGGCGGCGGCTACCGGGATTCACCAGAGCCAAGTATCGCGGCTGCTGCGCGGACAGTTCCACCGCGTCTCGCGCAACGTGCGCCTGCTGCTGGCGTACGCCGGCAAGCCGGGCCAGGCACCGGCGCCGCGGCGCGCCGAGGCGGCCAAAGCCTCGGTGATCAGAGCGGCGCTGCGCACTTGGGACGCGACGCCCGAGGGCGCGCAGGCGCTGGTGCGGCTATTGCGCTCGGTGCAGGATTTGCGCGGGCTGCGCTAGGCCGGCGCTTCTTTGGAGGCGGGAGTCGGAATCGAACCGGCGTCCACGGCTTTGCAGGCCGCTGCATGACCACTCTGCCATCCCGCCTTGCTGCGCTGAGATGAAAAAGGGAAGGCTCGCTTCTAAGTCAAGCCTTCCCTTGCGAATCTGGAGCGGGAAACGAGTCTCGAACTCGCGACCTCAACCTTGGCAAGGTTGCGCTCTACCAACTGAGCTATTCCCGCGAGGCCGGCAATTATATCAACTGCGCACCGCCGCATAGGGCAGCGCCTTGCGCAAGTAATAGAGCATCGAGGCCACCGTCAGCACCGCGGCGACGTTGATGAGGATCGTTCCCAGCCACTGGCAGTCCACGCCGAGTAACCGGTCGTGGAAAAGCAGCAGCGGAATGGCAATCATCTGGCTGACGGTCTTCAGCTTGCCGATAAAGGCCACCGCCACGCTCGTCGCCTGCCCCACCTTCGCCATCCATTCGCGCAGCGCCGAGATCGCCACCTCCCTGCCGATGATGATCAGCGCGACGATGTCGTGAACGCGCGGCGGGTCGAACCGCATCAGCACGATGAGGGCGGCGACCACGATCAGCTTGTCCGCGACCGGATCGAGGAAGGCGCCGAACGCCGACATCTGGTTCAGCCGGCGCGCCAGATAGCCATCGAGCCAGTCCGTGATGCCGGCCACGATGAAGATGACGGTGGCGGTGAGGTCCTTGTTGCTGTCGGTGAGCCAGTCGCTCGGCAGGTAATAGATGCCGATGAGCAGCGGTATCAGCACGATCCGCGACAGCGTGATGAGGTTCGGGATGTTGAGAACCATCAGGCGGCCGCGCTGTCGTGCAGATGGCGGTAAATGCGCTCGGCGAGCGGCCGGCTGATGCCCTCGACCTTGGCGATGTCGTCGACGGCCGCGGCCTGCACGCCACGCAGGCCGCCAAAGTGTTCGATCAGCGCCTGGCGGCGCTTCGCGCCGATGCCGGGGATCTCGTTCAGCATCGAGGTGGTGCGGCTCTTGCCGCGCCTTGCGCGGTGCCCGACGATGGCAAAGCGATGCGCTTCGTCGCGGATCGCCTGGATGAGATGCAGGCCGGGATGCGACGGCGCGAGCTGCAGGCTTCTCGACTCCGATTCGATGATCAGCTCCTCGAGCCCGGGCTTGCGCTCCGGGCCTTTCGCCACGCCGACCACGCAGACCTGGTGCAGCCCGAGGTCGGCCAGCACGCTGCGCGCGACCCCCGCCTGCCCCTTGCCGCCGTCGATGAGCACGAGATCGGGCATCTTGCCGCTTTCGGCCGTAACGCGGTCATAGCGCCGCTCGAGCACCTGGCGCATGGCGCCATAGTCATCGCCCGGCGTGACGCCGCGGATGTTGAAGCGCCGGTATTCCGACTTTTGCATCTGCTGGCTGTCGTATACCACGCAGGAGGCTACCGTTGCCTCGCCCATCGTGTGGCTGATGTCGAAGCATTCGATGCGCCCGGCGCCTTCCGGCAGCCCGAGCACCTCGCGCAGCGCCTGCAGGCGTGTCTCCTGCGTCGTGCGATCGCGCACGCGCTGCGCGATCGCCAGCTCCGCATTCTTGCACGCCATGTCGAGCCACACCTTGCGCTCGCCGTGCGAAGGCGTGAGCACCTGGACGTTTTCCAGCTCCACCGGCTCGCTCGCGATCACCAGTCCCGGCACCGGCTGCTCGAGGTAGTGCTGCTCGAGGAACGCGGCGACCACCTCGGCAGCCTCCGCGCCTTCGGCATTGGAAGGGAAGAAGCTGCGGTCACCGACATGCCGCCCGCGCCTGATCATCACCAGGTTGACGCAGGCGATGCCGCGCTCGATGACGCAGGCCACGACGTCGGCGTCGACGCCGCGATGCGACTCGACGTATTGGCGCGCCTGCACGCGCGCGAGCGCGCGGATCTGGTCGCGGTAGATCGCCGCCTGCTCGTAATGGCGCTCGTCGGCCGCGCGCTGCATCCGCTCGGTGAGGCCCTTGATCACGTCGTCTTCCCGCCCTTCGAGGAACAGCACCGCGTTCGCCACATCCTCAGCGTACACGTCGGGCGCGATCTTTCCGGTGCACGGCGCCGTGCAGCGGTGAATCTGGTACAGCAGGCAGGGACGCGAGCGGTTCTCGAACACCGTGTCCTCGCAGGTGCGCAGCCGAAACACGCGTTGCAGGAGCTGGATGCTTTCGCGCACCGCATAGGCATGCGGAAACGGCCCGAAGTAGCGATGCTTGCGCTCGCGCGCGCCGCGATGAAAACCGAGGCGCGGATACCGGTGCCCGGTGATCATCAGGTACGGATAGGACTTGTCGTCACGAAAGAGGATGTTGTAGCGCGGCGAGAGGCTCTTGATCAGGTTGTTTTCCAGCAAGAGGGCTTCGCCCTCGGAGCGCGTCGCGGTGACCTCCATCGTCGCCACCTGGGTGAGCATCATCTCGATGCGCGGGCTCTGCGCCGTCTTCGTAAAGTAGGAGGCGACGCGCTTCTTGAGGTCGCGCGCCTTGCCGACGTACAGCGCCTCGCCGTCTTTGCCCAGCATGCGGTAGACGCCGGGCAGATTCGGCAGCCCGGCGACGAACGCCTTCGCATCGAACACGATGATTTCATTATAAATCGTGTAGAATTCGCGCCCTTTTCCGAGCGAAATCCATGGCAAAAGTCGAAGCAGTCGAGATCCGTCCCGGCCAACTCCTCGAATGGGACAAGCGCGTCTGGCGCGTCCTCAAGAGCTACCACGTCCACGTCGGCGGCCGCGGCGGCGCCTTCATGCAGGTCGAGATGAAGGACATCGACAAGGGCACCAAGACCAACCAGCGCTTCCGCACCGAGGACAAGATCGAGCGGGCGTTCGTCGATCCGCGCGAGATGCAGTACCTCTACCAGGACGGCGAGCACTTCGTGTTCATGGACAAGGAAAACTACGAGCAGATGACGCTCGACGCCGATTTCCTCGAGGGCCAATCGGGCTACCTGCTGCCGAACACCGACGTGCAGATCAACTTCTACAACGGCCGGCCGATCGGCGTCGAGCTGCCGCCTTCGGTCGTGCTCACCGTGGTCGACACCGAGCCGGGCATCAAGAACGCCACGGCGACGAATACCTTCAAGCCGGCGAAGATGGAAACCGGCATCACCGTGCAGGTGCCGCCGTTCATCAACAAGGGCGAGAAGATCAAGATCGACACCGCCGAAGGCACCTACATGGAGCGGGCGTAGCCGAGTTTCAATATTTCGCGATCTGCGTCGCCATCTGGAGCACGACGTGGATCGCGATCACGTTCCAGCTCGGTACAGTGCCGCCCGAGCTGAGCGTCGCCTACCGGTTCCTGCTCGCCTCGCTGCTCCTTTTCGCGTGGTGCCTGCTCCGCGGGCTGCGACTACGCTTTAGCGGTCGCGAGCACATCTGGCTCGCATTGTTCGGCGTCGGCAGCTTCGGCCTCGGCTATGTCCTGGTCTACTACGCCGAGCAGCACGTGGTCTCCGGGCTCGTGGCGGTCGGCTACTCCGCCAGCCCGTTGCTTGGAATGCTGGGCATGCGGCTCTTCTTCGGCACGCCGATGACGCGCCGCGTCGCGATCGCTTCACTCCTCGGGATCGGCGGCATCGTCCTGGTGTTCTATCCCGAGCTCGCCCGGCTGCAGGGCGGTGCCGACACCGTCAAGGGCGCGCTCTTCACCATGCTCAGCGTGCTGATCGCTTCGTTCGGCACCATCGTCGCCTATCGCAACCAGCGCGCCGGCGTGCCGCTGTGGCAGGGAATGGCCTGGGGCATGCTCTACGGCTCGCTCAGCGCTCTCGCCGTCGCTCTGCCGAGCGGCGATTTCCCGTCCTTCGAGGGCACGCCGCGCTATGTGCTTTCGCTCGCGTATCTCGCGATCCTCGGCTCGATCGCCGCTTTCGCCAGCTATCTCACGTTGCTGAAGCGGATCGGCGCCGCGCGCGCCGGCTACATCGGTGTCATGGTGCCCGTGGTCGCGCTCTCCCTCTCCGCCGCGTTCGAGGGCTTCAGGTTTCAGCCGCTGACCTGGATCGGCATCGCCGTCTCGGTAGCCGGCAACGTGCTCATGCTGAGAACCGGGCGCGCCTAGAGCGCCCGATCAGCTCGCGCACGGTCTCTTCGGTGTAGCCACGGGCACCCGGCCAATTGCTTTCCCGGGGGCCATCGACGACCAGAAATGGCTTGCCGAAGCGCACGCAGTCGCGCCGCGTTTGCCGCGTCCCACCGTGAGTGCGCCGTAGAGCCGAGAATCAGCGTCGCGTCCGCGCCGAGCACATTGCGGGTCGTGCGCGCGCGATAGTCGGCGCCGGCAAGCTCTACCACCGGATAGCGCTCGGAGATCGGTCGATCTTCGGCGCGGCGCCCGGCGGGACCCCAGCCGCCACAGGCAAACTCGAGCGCGAGCGCCATGCCGGGCGCCGCTACGCGAGCGCCTTGAGGGCTTCCTGCGCCTCGCGATAGGCGACGCTCTTTCGCAGATCGCGGCCGCCATGCCGCTTCATGCGCTCGAGGCGCTCCGGCTGTGCCAATTGCACATCCTTGAGCGACTCGAGCAGCCGGTCGAGCCCTGCCGGGTCGTTGCACAGCAGGACCATGTCGCATCCCGCGGCGAGCGCGGCGCGGGCGCGCTCGGGCGGTCCGCCGGCGACCGCGGCGCCTTCCATCGACAGATCGTCGCTGAACACCAGGCCCTGGAAGCCGAGCTGCTTGCGCAGCACATCCTGGAGCCAATGGCACGAGTAGCCGGCCGGCTGCGCATCCACCTGAGGATAGATCACATGCGCGGGCATCACGGCAGCGAGGCCGGCATCGATCGCTGGCTTGTAAGGCGCGATGTCCTTGCGCGCGATCTCCTTGAACGTGCGCTCGTCGCGCGGCACGGCGACATGCGAGTCGGCCTCCGCGTAGCCGTGTCCCGGGAAATGCTTGGCGACCGCCGCCGCGCCGCCTTGCCCCAGGCCCTTCACCAGGCAGGCGCCGAGCGCGCCGACGGCGGTGGGATCGAAGTGCAGCGCGCGATCGCCGATCACCGAGCTGCCGCCGTAATCGAGATCGAGGACGGGTGCGAAGCTGAAGTCCACGCCATGCGCGCCGAGCTCCGCGGCGATGATGTAGCCGATCGAGGTCGCGGCTTCCTTCGCCGCGTCGCGGTCGCGGTCCCAGAGCTTGCCCAGCGTGCGCATCGGCGGGATGGCGGTAAAACCCTCGCGAAAGCGCTGCACGCGGCCGCCTTCGTGATCCACGCACACCGGCAGCGCCGGCTCGCGCTGGCGCTCGATCTCGGCCGTCAGCGCGGCGAGCTGGTCGGGGTTTTCGTAGTTGCGCGCGAACAGGATCACCGCGCCCGCTGCCGGATGGCGGAGGCGCGCGCGATCTTCGTCCGTGAGCGTGGCGCCGAGCACATCGACGACCACCGGCCCGGGCGGCAGCCTTACTTTTCGCACTCGAGGATGACGGTGGCGAACGCCACGCCGCGCTCGTCCGAGAGCGAGACGTGGGCCGTGGTGACGCCTTTCGCCTTCAGGTAGCGCTGCAGGGCGTCGGAGAATTCGAGCACCGGCTGCCCGGAGGCCAGGTTGCGTACCCAGACGCCGTGCCAGTTGGCCGGCGCCCGGATGCCGGTGCCGAGCGCCTTGGTGAAGGCCTCCTTGGCGGCGAAGCGCTTCGCCAGGTAATTGGCCGGCAGCCGGTGGCCATGGAAGCGCTCGAGCTCGGGAGGGCACAGCACGCGCCGCGCGAAGCGCTCGCCGTAGCGCTTGAGCGCCGCTTCGATGCGCGCGATTTCCACCACGTCGGTGCCGACGCCGTAGATCACCGCGCCGCGCGCACCATCAGCTGCTTCATCTCGCGCACCGCTTCCCGCATGCCGACGAACACGGCGCGGCTGACGATCGCGTGGCCGATGTGCAGCTCCCGGATACCCGGAAGCGCGGCGACCGGCTCGACGTTGAAGTAGTTGAGCGCGTGGCCCGCGTTGAAGCGCATGGCGCCGGCGCGGATCGCGTCGCCCGCCGCCTGGATCTTCCTCAGCTCCGCCACCACCGCGGGGCTCTCGGCGTCGCGGCCGCGTGAATGGAAGGCGTGCGCATAGGGGCCGGTGTGGATCTCGCACACGGCAGCGCCGACTCGCTTGGCTGCCTCCACCTGGCGCAAGTCGGCGTCGATGAACACCGAGACGACGATGCCGGCGGCTTTCAGGCGCTTCACCACTTCGGCCACCCTCTTCTCCTGGGCGGCGATGTCCAGACCACCCTCCGTGGTGACTTCGGCGCGGCCCTCCGGGACGAGCATCGCCATCTCCGGCTTGACGCGGCATGCGATGTCGACCATTTCCTCCGTAGCCGCCATCTCGAGGTTGAGGCGGATGTGCGTGAGCTCGCGCAGCCGCCGCACGTCCTCATCCTGGATGTGGCGGCGGTCTTCGCGCAGATGGCAGGTGATGCCATCAGCACCGCCAAGGTGGGCTTCGACAGCCGCCCACACCGGGTCGGGCTCGTAGGTGCGCCGCGCCTGCCGGACGGTGGCGACGTGGTCGATGTTGACGCCCAGTTCGATCATAAATGCGCGATCACAGCTCGTTCAGCTCCATGAGGACGCTGCGCGTATGCAGCACCTGCCCGTGCAGGCGCTGGCCGATCAGCGCGCGCATGAGGTAACGCGCCTCGTCGCGCGTTTCGCTGCGGGTGTAATCGTCCGCGGCGAGGTCGAGCAGCGTGCGGCCGCTGATCAGGAGATCGCCCTGCGAAGCGCGCACCGGGCCGCGGTCGGGCTCATAGACATACGAGCTCGCGGGTTCGATCGGCGCACCGGTGATGGCGTCGCGGTCGAACACCGGCGCGTAGCCGAGCTCGGCGAGAAGCCGCTTCTCGAAGCTGCGCAGCACGGCCGCAAAGGCGTCGCCCGCGGACAGGCGCGCGAGCGCGTCGCCGTAGGCGTCGAACAAGGCCTCGTGCGGGTCCTCGCGCGGCAGCAGGCGCAGGATCAGCTCGTTCAGATAGAAGCCGCACATCAGGCCCCGCCCGGACAAGGGACGAGATGCGGGTTGGAGCCCGCCGCCCCATTCGGCGCTGATCAGCGTGGCGAGGTCCGCGGAGCCGCTCCATCCCAGCCGCAGCGGGTGGAAGGCAAGCAGCACGCCGCGCATCGCCGAGCGCGGCCGGCGCGCGCCGCGCGCAAGGAGCGCCACGCGCCCGTGCCGGCGCGTGAAGGCTTCGACGATGAGGCTCGTCTCCTTGTACGGGTAGGTGTGGAGCACGTACCCGGGCTCGTGGTCCGCGCGCTTTTTCACTCGTAGCCTAATTGTCGCAGGACGCGGGCGTCATCCGTCCACGCGCGGCGCACTTTGACCCAGACGCCGAGGTACACCTTGCCTTGGAAGAGACGCTCGAGGTCCTTGCGCGCCGCCGTCGCCATGGCCTTCAGGCGCTCGCCGCCCTTGCCGAGGATGATGGCCTTCTGGCTACCGCGCTCCACCAGGATGGTGGCTTCGATGCGGCGCAAGGCGCCCTCCTCCCTGAAGCTGTCGATGGTCACCTCGCAGCGGTAGGGCAGCTCCTCGCCGAGCGTCTCGAAGAGCTTCTCGCGCAGGAGCTCGGCCGCAAAGAAGCGCTCGTCGCGGTCGGTGAGCTGGTCCGGCGGATAGGCGGGCGGCCCTTCCGGCAGCGCCTCGGCGACAACGCGCAGCAACTCGGGCAGGTTCTTGCCCGTGCGCGCGCTGACCGGGACGATGGCGGCGTAGTCGCGCGTCTTGGACAGGCGCTCGAGGAACGCGATGAGATCGGCGCTTGTCTTCACCGTGTCGACTTTGTTCACGACCGCGATCACTTTCTGCGCCGCCGGGATGCGCTCGAGCGCGGCGCGGTCCTCGGGACTGAAGCGCAACGCCTCCAGCACAAAAAGCACGACGTCGGCCTGGGTCGCCGCCTCGCCCACGCGCCGATTGAGCGCTTTGTGCAGCACGCTCTTCAGGCGCGGCGGGTTGCCGGGCGCGTCGAGGAAGATGTACTGGCATTGCGGCAGGGAGAGAATCCCGCGGATCAGATGCCGCGTGGTCTGCGGCCGCGCCGAGACGATCGAGAGTTTTTCGCCGACCAGGCGGTTGAGCAGGCTCGACTTGCCGGTGTTCGGGCGGCCGACGAGCGACACGCTGCCGCAGCGATGGGTCAAGCGCCGAGCTGCTCCAGCATGGCGCGCGCGGCGTCCTGCTCGGCCCGCTGGCGCGAGCTGCCGGTGCCGCGAGCGGAGAGCTCACCGACGATGCATTCCACCTCGAACGACTGGCGGTGCGCGGCGCCGCGC
>DASSLQ010000040.1:0-4798 GCA_035689325.1 Burkholderiales bacterium
GCCGGCAAAAGTGCAAAGGCGCCGCCGGTACCGGGGCTGAAGCCCGCGACGCGGCCGTGGAACTCGACGGACCCGCCGTAGGCGTCGGCCTCGAGCGTGACGGGTTGTCCGGGACGGAGGTTCGCGAGCTGGTTTTCCTTGAAGTTCGCGTCCACCCAGACGTCCGCGAGCGGCGTCACCGTCATCAACACGTTGCCCGGCGCGACGCGCTGCCCGACCTGCACCGAGCGGCGCGCGACGAAGCCCGCGGTCGGCGCCGGGACTTCGGTGCGTGCAAGCGTGAGGTAGGCCTCGCGTACCTTGGCTGCGGCGGCGAGCACATCCGGATGGTCGTGCACGTCGGTGCGATCGACCATCGCGCGGCTCGCCTGCAATTGCTTCTGCGCCGCATCGAGCCCGGCGCGCGCCGCGTTCACCGCGTCGATCGCGTGCTGCAGCTCTTCGCCCGACACCGCGCCGCTCGCTTCCACCGCGCGCCGGCGCGCGAGGTCCTGCTCTGCTTTGCGCAGCTCGGCGCGGCGCAGGGCGACGTTCGCCTCGCCCTCGGTGCTGGTCGCGCGCAGCGTGCGTACCGAGCGCACGGTCTTCGCGAGCTGCGCCTCGGCCTGGTCGAGCCCGACGCGGGCGTCGGCCTTGTCGAGCGCGACCAGCGTCTGGCCGTTCTTCACGTAGTCGGTGTCGTCGGCATAGATCGCGAGCACGGTGCCCGCGACCTGCGGCGTGATCTGCACGAGGTTGCCGCCGACATAGGCATCGTCGGTGCTCTCGTGCCAGCGGCCGTGCAGCAGCCAGTACGCGCCATAGCCGGCGCCCGCCAGGAGAAAGAGCGCGACGACGCCGACGAGGAGGATGCGGCGCTTGTTCATTGCATGGCTACCTGTACGTCGTACCCGCCGCCGAGCGCGCGGATCAGGTTGATGGAAAGCGCGAGCTCGCGCGCATGGAGGTCCGCGCGCAGGTTGCGCTGCTCGAGCACCTGCGTCTCCGCGGTCAGCACCTGCAGCAGGCTGCCGATGCCCGCCTTGTAGCGCGTGACCGACAAGTCGTACGCCTCCTGCGCCGCCGCAAACGCCGTGTCGGCCTCGGTGCGCTGCTCCTGCACCGAGCGCATCGAGGCGAGCTGATCCACCACCTCGCGCAGCGCATCGGCGAGCGCCTGGTTGTACTGCTCTACCGCGGCGTCGTAATCGGCGTCGCGCGCCGCGAGATTGCCGCGCAGCCGGCCCGCATCGAAGATCGGCAGGCTGATCGCGCCGCCGGCCGAGGGGATGGCGCTGCCGGTCTCCAGCAGCTTGGACAGCGTCACCGATTGCACGCCGATGAGCGCGGTGAGGTTCAGGTTCGGGTAGAACGCGGCCTTGGCAGAGGCGATGTCACGGCTTGCCGCCTCCACCCGGGCGCGCGACGCGACGATGTCCGGCCGCCGGCCGAGGAGGTCCGCGGGCACGCGCGAGGGCAGCGCGACCGCCGCCACCTGGAGCTGCGGCCGCTCGAGCGTCAAGCCGCGGTCCGGGCCTTTGCCGAGGAGCGCGGCGAGCTGGGTACGCAAGAGCGCGATTTCCTCCTCTATCTGGGCAATGCGCGCGCGAGCGGCCGGGACTGAAGTCTCTACCTGCTTCAGTTCAAGCCGGGAGTCGAGCCCTGCGCGCACGCGCTCAGCCGTAAGCCGCTGCACGGCCTCGCGATCTTCCAGCGTGCGGCGGGCGAAATCGAGCTGCTCATAGCCATGCGCGAGTTGCACGTAGACGCTCGCGACGCTCGCAGAGAGCACCAGGCGCGAAGCGAACGCCTCGGCCTGCGCGGCGCGCGTCCGGCCGAGCGCCGCCTCGTAGGCGGCGCGGTTACGGCCCCAGAGGTCGAGCTCGTAGCTCGCGTCGAGCGCAAGCTGCGTCGTGGTGAAGCTCGCGCCGCCGATGGGGGGCGGGAAGATGTAGTTCTCCGAGAAGCGCTGGCGGTTGATGCTCGCGTCGGCGGTCACCTCGGGCCGGAGCGATGCGCCCGCAATCCGCGCCTGGGCGCGCGCCTGGTCGAGCCGCGCCTGCGCAAGGCGCAGGTTCGGGCTGCCGGCGAGCGCCTCGTCGACCAGCGCATCGAGCTGCGCATCGCCGAAGCGTTTCCACCAGTCGAGCGTAGGCCACTCGCCGCTCGCCGCCGCACTACCGAGCGATTTCTCCGCCGCCAGCGCCACCGGCTCGGTGACGCTGGCGCGCGGGTCGATGCCGCGCGAGCTGACGCAGCCCGCCAGCACCGCTGCCAGGAAGAGCGCGCCGCGCTTCATTCGACACCGTTGGCGTTGTCGAGCACGCGCTTCAGGAGCCGCTCGAGCGTGCGCGCCTCGGTGCGCGAGAAGCCGCGCAGCATGCGGTTCAGCACCGCGACCTGCACGCGCCGCACCTCGCCATGCAGGCGCCGGCCCTCGGCGCTCAGCTCGAGGTCGGTGGCGCGACGGTCACGCGGACGCGGCACGCGACGCACGTAACCCGCGTCTTCGAGCTTGTCGAGCATGCGCGTCATGGCGCCCGGGTCGTGCGAGAGCTCGCGGCCGATGCCGGCGGCGGTGGAGCTGACGCCTTCGGCGAGCAGCACGATGACGAGCGCCTGCGCCGTGTTCAGCCCGAGCTCGGCGAGCTCGCGGTCGAACTCGCGCGCGAGCGCCTTGCGCGCCCGCCCGACCAGCGCGCCGAGCGCATCGCGGCTCCTGAACGAGCGCAGCTCGTAGACCGGCGGCAGCGCCGATTTGATTGCTTCGGCAACCATTGCTGCGGCAATAGTATCTTTGCGCGCCGCGGCGATCAATCGCGGCGCATTGCGGCCGAAACCCGCTTATCTAGCAGCAGCCGCGCAGGCGGTCCCCGGCGCGAGCAGGGTGCGTGCCCGCTCTCAGGAGCAGAGGCTCTTCAACCTGACATCCGCCTGGCTTGGCGTCCCGTTTACCCAGACGTCCGATGCGTCAACCGCGACGATGCCGGGAAGCAGGTCGGCCGGCTGCAGGTGCTGCTTCCTCAACTCGCGCTCGCAGACGAAGACTACCGCGCCCTCGCTGCGGGCTCGCACGAGCAGCGCGCGCACCTCTTCTTCGGCGCGCGAAGCGCGCACCCGCTGCAGCTCCTTGCGCAGCACGAGCAGGCGGTAGCTCGCCGCATGCGGCGCGGCGACGGCCTCTTCGAGGCTCGCGCCGCGGCCGGCGATGACGAGATCGGGGTCGGCCGCGTGCGCGAGAGCGCTGAGCGACAAGCCAAACAGGAAAGCGAGCATTGTTTTCATGCCCGCTAGGGTGATCAGTCGCAATGTCGCATCGGTATCGCGGCGCATTACAGCCGTAATGTTTGCCGCGGGTGCCGAAATCCGCGCGCAAAGCGCGGCTCGCACGCTCGAGCCATGAAACGCGCCCTCCTCCTTGTGATGCTGCTCGCCGCCGCCGCCGCCGTGCAGGCCGCGGACCTCTCCAAGCCGCTCATCCTCGTCGCAGCGCCCGAGCTGCACGATCCGGTGTACGGCGCAACGGTCATCGTGGTCGCGCCGCTCGGCGGCGACGAGCACATCGGCTTCATCGTCAACCGGCCGAGCGAGCTCACGCTCGCCAAGGTCTTCCCCAGCGACGGCCCGTCGCAGAAGGTGCACGACCCGGTGTATCTCGGCGGGCCCTACGAGCCGGGGCTCGTGTTCGCGCTGGTCGAGCGCGCGAAGAGCCCGGGCGGCAAGTCGCTCGAGCTGATGCCTGGCCTCTACGCCGCGGCCGACGCCGCCACGGTCGACACCATCATCAAGAGCGACGCCGCAAAAGCGCGCTTCGTTGCCGGACTCGTGGCCTGGAAGCCCGGCGAGTTGCAGCAGGAACTCGAGCACAAGGTGTGGTACGTGCTCGAGCCCGATGCACGTCTCGTGCTGCGCAATCCCGCCGACGGCCTGTGGGAAGACCTCGTGCGCCGCTCGCAGGCCGCGGCGAACGCGATCTGAGCGTCTATTGCGCCCGTAACACGCAGCGCAAGAACTGAAATGCGCTCGGCACCGCGGCCGCCCAGACTGATCTCTGTGGCAAACCCGCCAAGAAAGGACTGAGCCATGAAACGCATCATCGCAGTGGCCGCCATTGCGCTCGTCGCAGGCTGCGCCGAGCTGCCGGAAAGCCTCAAGCATCCGTTCGCCGCGAGCGGCGCGACCGCACAGACCGACACCCCGGACACGGGCAACGCAAAGCAGCCGAGCCCCTATCCCTACAACAGCCCCTACGGCAACTGATCGCCGCGCCGCCGTCGGATGATGCTGAAATGAAACCGCTTCCCTCTGCGGCGCAAAAGCGGCGGCCCGAGCCGTCGCAAAGCTTGATTGAGCAGCGCGTGCGCGAGGCGTTTGCGCGCCTGCCGCTGCTTCTCGCCATCACCTTCGACAAGAATCTTTCGCTCGCCGACGTCGAAGTGCAGCCCTGCCCCGGCTGCGACTGGGCGGAGGAGGTTTACATCGACGTCGATGCCGAGATCTCGGCGCTCGTCGACGAGCTGAAGCGCGCCGGCGCGACCGAGCTGCTCCGCGGCCGCACCTTCGCCCGCACAGTGCACTGAAGTGCCAGAGGCCGCGGCCGGTGAGCGCGAACACATTGCTGTGGGATTCGCTATGGGATAGGCGTCATCACCCTGGCGCTGGTCTTCATCCTGCTCTGACAACCATTACAGCCGTAACACCGCTGCATGACATGGAAATTAACGCGACGCGGCGCTGTCTCATGATGTGCCTGTGACTATGAAGAGCATCCTCGATCCGTCCTTTCGCTACGTGCCGAGCCACGCCACCGACGTGCGCA
>DASSLQ010000041.1:0-12186 GCA_035689325.1 Burkholderiales bacterium
AGAGGAGCGCCGAGAGCCCGGTACGGTTGTCGAGGCCGAAGATGCGGTGCTGCCGCGGGTTGCGCAAGTCGGCGTCGACGAGCAGCGTGCGGCTGCCAAGCTGCGAGAAGACCACCGCGAGATTGGCGGCGATGAAGGTGCGCCCTTCGCCGCGAGCCGCACTGAGGATCGCGAGCGCGCGCGACTCGGGCTTGCGCTCGAGCCAGCGCAGCAGGAGCTGATCGCGCACCGCACGCAGCGCCTCGGCCTGCGGCCCGGTGGGCTCATAGGCGGCGGTGAGCTCCGGGCCGAGCGGCGCCGCCCCGGGCGCGATGCAGGCGAGGCCGAACTGGCGCGCGAGCGCCCGCGCGATCTCGGCCTGCGTGGCGAGGCCGAGCACGCGCGCCGCCTCGCCGAAGCGCACGCCTTGCTCGCGGCTCGCCGCCAGCACCCGTTCGATGTCCTGGGCGTGCAGGCCGAGAACGAGGCCGAGCGGATCGGAAGTGCGCGCCGCCGGCTCGGCCATCGCCGGGATCAGGTCGAGCTTCATGCCTTGCTAGAAAAGGCTCTCGCCGACATAGAGCACGTCGTCCGCCTGCACCGGCTCGGAAAGGCGCGGGCTCGACGCTTCGAGCTCGCCGCTCGCCTTGCGCCGGTACAGGCGCAGGTTCTTCTCGGTGCCGCGCTGCGTCGGGCCGCCCCCCTGCGCGAGCGCCTGGCGCAGCGTCATGCCGCGCTCGAGGCGGTACGAGCCGGGCCGGTTCACTTCGCCGTAGACGTAGAACTGCGGCGCGCGCTGCACGTAGATGACATCGCCGCCGGCGACGAGCACATCGTCGTCGTGCTGGCCGGCGAGGAACAGCGCCGCGACGTCGATTTCCTTGCGGAAGTACTTGCCGTTGCGCTCGCCGGAGAGGATGACGAAATCGGCGCCCTCGCGCGTGATGCCGCCCGCCATGGCGATCACTTCGGACACGCGGGTATTGAGCGTCTCGAGCGGAAAGCGCCCGGCGCGGTTGACGAGGCCGAGCACCGACACCTGGCTCGAGCGCGCCTGCATCAGCACGATCGTCACCTGCGGGCTCTGGATGAACTCGCCCGCCTCGAGCGCCCTGGCGATGAGCGCCTCGGCGCCGGAGAGCGTCTCGCCGCCGATCCGCACCCGGCCGATCAGCGGGTAACTGATCGCACCGTCTTCGGCTACTCGCGTCTCGAGGGTGAGGTTCGGGTTCTGGAACACGCTGATGCGGATGCCGTCGCCCGGCCCGAGCCGGTATTCGACGACCTTGTCCTGCGCGCGCGCATGAAATGCGAACACGGCCAGCAGCAGGAAAGACGTCAGCAACGTTGCGCGACTTCGGTTCATGAGAGGACTCTATTCGCCGCTTGTTGCATCCATTGCGGAGCGCCGGCGCTCGCTCAATTTAGATAGAGCGGCACCCCCTCTCAATGACCCCTAGGGGCTAACGTAGTTGAATCGCTACTTCAGAGCAGGAGCGAGCCGCCGACGGTGACGATGCGGCCGGCGAAGCGCGAGAACGGGTCGTTCGAATCCTGGCGATAGTGCTGCCAGCCGGCGTTGAACACCAGGTTGCGCAGCGCGCGCCATTCGCCGCGCAGCTCGGCCACCTGGCCGTTGTCGCTGCGGGCGGGTCCCGCGAGCGGCACAACCGCACCGCGGTAATCGGCGTTGAAGTGGCCGAGGCTCGCGCGCAGCGTGCTGCGCGCGGCGATGTCCCACGCGGCGCCGAGCGAAGCGCGCTGCTCCACGCGATAGCTGGTGAAGTCGTCCACCCAGGGCGTCATGTCGCGAACCAGGCCGAAGTCGAGCGCGAGCTTCGGCGTCGCGCCCCAGCGCAGCGTCAGCATGCCGATGCTGCCTGAGAAATCGCGCTGGCTGAAATGCGGATAGCGATAAGCGAGGTGCGCAAGCCGCGCGTCGAGCGCGGTCTTGGCGGTGAGGCGCCAGCTCGCGGCGAGCTGCGCCTCGCGGCGCCGGAAGCCGTCGTCGAGCAGCGCCACCGGGTCGAGCGCGCGGTCGGTGTAGTCGCCGTCGAGCTCGATCAGCCTGAAGCTCACGTAGCGGTCCACTCGCGTCAGGTACTTGAGGCCGGCTTCGCCGCCGCGCGCGCGATAGCTCGGCTGCTGCGCAAAGGCGACCGAATACTTGACGTCCTCGGCGACGAGGCCCGCAAGCGCATGCCAGCGCGTCGCGAGCTCGGCTTCGCCGTTGGCGACGTAGCGCTCGGCCGTGCGCACGTTCTGCACCGAGGTGTCGCGGAAAAGACCGTAGTTGACGAGCGATTGCGCGCGCTCGGCGGACAGCACGCCGCTCACGCGCGGGCCGAGATGCCAGGCCCAGCCGCCGCGATAGTTGAGCGCGTTGAAGTCGAGGAAGGTGAAATTCTGGTAGCGATATGCGATCTCGGTGACATCGAGGAACCAGCGCTGCTGGCGGTAGGACTTGTCGAGGCGCAGGCCTACGTAGCCGGTCTCGATGCGCTCGGCCTGCGCCTCGCTCTGGCGGAAGATGTTGGAGTCCCAGGCGAGCGAGCCGCCGAGCTGCAGCATGAGCGCGCGATCCTGCGGCAGCGGCGCCGGCGGCTCGCGCGGCGTGCGGTCCTGCTGCAGGATGCCGGCCGGATCCGGCTGGCCGGTCGGCGGCCGCTCCTGCTCGGCGCTCGGCGCGCGCTCCGGCGTGAAGATCGGCGGCGGCGCCTGTTCTTCTTCGGCTTCAGGCGCCTCCTGGGCGATTGCTCGCAGCGCGAGCGCCGCGCCTGCGAGCGCGGCGAGCCATCTTATTTGCCTTCTCCCGGGGAGACCTTGTGGCGGGCGAGCTCCGCCGCGACCGCCTGCTCCCAGCGGCGCTGGCGCAGGTACTGCTCGATGAGCGGCGTGGCGCTCGCCTCGTCGAACGGCGCCTGGCGTTGCGCGACGATGCGGATGACGAGCAGCGCATCGGCGGTCTCCATCACCGCGAGCTCGCCTTGCCTCATTGCCTGCAGCCGCGGCAGGAGCTCGAGCGGTATGCGATCGGCGGTGCGCACGCCGCGCGTCACGGAGTGCGGCACATCCCGCGCGCGCAGCCAGTCGGCGATCGCCTCGAAGGTGGCGCCCGGCGACGCTGCGCGCTCGCGCAGCGCGGCTGCAATGGGGCTCGTACGCGCAACGTCGATCTGCTCGAGCGTGAATACGCGCCGCTCGGCGAAGAGCTCGGGATGCGCGCCGTAGTACTGCCGCACCTCCACGGCGCTCGGCTCGGGCTGCGCGTGCCCGAGCTCTTCGAGGTAGGCGCGTGCCAGCACTTCGGTTTTCGCACCCTCGAGGGCCTGCTGCACCGAGCTCGCGCGGTCGAGGCGCCGCGCGAGCGCCTCGGCGGCGAGCTGCGCCGTCATCGTGTCGGGATTTGTTCGCGCGCCGCTCGGCGTGACCGTCGGCGCGTCGGCGTCGTTGCCGCAGGCCGCGAGCGCCGTGCAGAGCGCGAGGATCGCTAGAGCGCGAGCAGCATGCGCAGACGCCGTACCGCGATCAGGCCGAGAAGCCCCAGGCTCGCGGCGAGCATCGCGCCGCTTTGTGGCTGGTGCACGCTCCCCGTGCGCCGGCCAAGCGCTGCGCCTGCCAATGCCACCGCGCGGAAGCTGCCGGCAGCCGAGAAAGCGCCGCGCTCGAAGCCGCTCTCGAGCGGCGTTGTGCTCGCCATCGCCGGCGCCGCCAGCAGCGCGAGAAGAACGATCGAACGGTTCCAAAAGGTACACAACGCCGGCCCATCCTAGCCGCCGGCAGCGAGCGATCAATAGCTCGTAGGCGCTAACGCGGCTGCGCAGGTGCCGACATCAGCGGCAGGAGCAGCGCGAGCAGGAAGTTCGGGTCGTAGGGCTTGGTGACGAAGTGGTTGCAGATCGCCATCTTCTCCGGCGACTGCTTGTACTTGGCGCTGATCGCGATGATGAACGGCCGGCTGGCGTCGCCGCTCGCCTTGCGGATCTGCCGCGCGACCTCCCAGCCGCTGACGCCGCCCGGCATGGCGATGTCGAGGAGCACGGCCTCGGGCTGGAACTCGCGCGCCACCGCGAGCGCTTGCGCACCGTCGTAAGCCGAGCGCACCTCGTGGCCTTCGTCGCGCAGCACGGCGCAGAGCGTGATCACCGAATCGCGGTTGTCATCGACGACCAGGATGCGCAGCTTGCGCCGCGTGACCGGCTGCGCCTTTGGCGCGTTCTGCAGCAACTCCTTCCTCCCCGAAGCAGTGGCGACTGATTCTAGCATCGTGATTTGTCAGCTCGTCGTGGGCGGCAGCGCCGCCAGCACCGCGCGCAGCTCCGCTGTCGTATAGGGTTTTGTAAGGTAATGGTTGAATCCCGCGGTCCGTCCCATCTCGCGCGCTGTCGCCTGGACCCATGCGGTGATCGCGATCAGCGCCGGACAGGCGCGCCCGAGGCGCACCCGCAGCTCGCGCGCCACCTCGAAGCCGGTCGCGCCCGGCATGCCGATATCGAGCAACACCGCGTCGGGCTCGTGCGTGCGCACGAGATGCAGCACCCCACGGCCGCTATACGCTTCGATGACCTCGTGCCCATCCTGCTTCAGCAGCGCCGAGAGCGTGACCACCGCGTCGCGCTCGTCGTCGACGACGAGGAGGCGCAGCGCTCGCTTGGGCGGCGGCTGTTCGCTCGCCGCGCTCGGTTCGGTGGGCTCGTGAGGCGGCATCGGTCTTATCCAGCTATCTAGCCGATGGCGCATGAACTTGCCATCGCGATGGCTCCCGCGAGCCAACGTGAAGGGAATTTCCCTACGGGTGCGCGACGCGATAGCAATCGCGGCCGGCGCCCTTGGCGTCGTACAGCGCCTGGTCGGCGCGCTTGAGCAGCGCCTCCTCGCCGATACCATCCTCGGCAAAGGCGATGCCGATGCTCGCGGTCGCCACGCACCCGCGCCCGTCGATCAGGACGAGGCGGCGGCCTTCCAGCATGATTTTTTCGGCCACGCGCAGCGCGCTCTGCCGATCCTTGACATCCTCGAGCAGCACGACGAATTCGTCGCCGCCGAAGCGCGCGACGGTATCGGTCGCGCGCGTCACGGTGCGCAGGCGCGCCGCAAAGTCCTTGAGCAGCATGTCGCCGGCCTGGTGCCCAAGGGTGTCGTTCACCTGCTTGAAGCGATCGATGTCGAGATAGAGCACGGCGAGCCGGCCGCCGCTGCGGCGGCTGCGCGCCGCGGCGAGCTTGAGCCGCTCGGCGAAGGCCGCGCGGTTGGCGAGCCCCGTGAGCGGATCGCTTTGCGCGGCCACCTGCACGGCTTCTTCCATCCGGCGGCGATCGGTGATGTCGACGTTGGTGCCGATCATGCGCAGCGCGTGCCCGCTCTGCGGGTCGCGCTCGGTGACGCGCCCGCGCGAGATGATCCATTTCCATTCGCCGTTGCGCGCCCGCACACGATGCTCGACCGCGTACATCGCGCGCACGCCCTTCATGACCTCGAGAGAAAGCCGCCGCGCCATCTCGCGCTCCTCGGGATGCATGAGCGACTCGAGCTCCTCGAGCGTGGTGACCGTATCGCCCGACGGCGCGCCGACGATCTCGGCCCACGCGTCGCTGAGATACACGCGCCGCGTGCGCAGGTCCGTGTCCCACAGCGCGACGCTCGAGCCGTCGAGGGCGGCTTCGAGCCGCTCGCGCTCCATGCGCAGGTCGCTGCGGGCGGCGGCCAGCTCCGTGATGTCGCTGCCGAGCAGGAAGAAGCCCTTGACCCGGCCGGCGGCATCGAAATCCGGCACGTAGCTCGAAAGCACGTGACGCTCCTGCCCGGCGCCGGCGCCGGCGCCGGCGAGGGCGAAGTCGTGCGTCACGCGCTCGCCGCGCAACGCCCGCTCGATGTTCGGCCTGAGCAGCGCGTAGCGCCGCTCGCCCCAGACTTCGCGCACCGTGCGGCCGCTCACCGTCTCGCGCGGCATGCCGAGCCACTCCTCGAACGCGCGGTTGTTGAACCGGTAGCGTTCCTGAGCGTCGATGTAAGCGACCAGCGCGGGAACGTTGTCGGTGATGACCTTCAGCCGCTCTTCGCTCTCGCGCAGCGCCTGCTCATAGCGGCGGCGCTGCTCGAGCTCGGCCTCGTTTGCGGCCGCTCGCAGCAATCTCGGCCGCACGGCGAGGATCGCGCCGGCAAGCGCCGCCAATCCGACAACCCACGACACCGTGGTGACGGGGCTCGCGTAGAACTCGGGAAAGCGATGCTGGTTCGCAAGATTGAGGACGTAATAGGCCGCCAGCACCAGCGATCCACCCGCGACGCCGGCGCCTCCGGCGAGCGCCGCGGCCGCAAGCACTCCCAGCCCAGTCCAGCCGAGCGGGCTGAGGGGGTGCAAGCCGGCGAATTGCAGCATCTCGAGGAGGCCGGCGCCCGCGAGCGCCAACGCCGCGCCGACGGCGAATTGCTCAACTGTTTTTCTGTGGACGGCTGTGGTCGCTGCCAGCGTCTGCACCAGGTGTTCCCCCGGACGACCTTTTGTCGGATTGTACGCCGCGCCGCGCCCTGAGGTTCAGCATCTCGACCAGCACCGAGAACGCCATCGCGAAGTACACGTAGCCCTTCGGCACGTGCACGCCCAGACCATCGGCGACCAGCACCAGCCCGATCATCAGCAGGAACGCGAGCGCGAGCATCTTGATCGTCGGCCGCGCCGAGATGAAGCGGCCGATCGGGCCGGCGAACGCCATCATCAGCGCCACCGAGGCGATCACCGCGGCGGCCATGATGCGCAGGTCGTCGACCATGCCGACCGCGGTAATGATCGAGTCGAGCGAGAACACGAGGTCGACGACCACGATCTGCGCGAGGATCGACGCTACCGCCGCGCGCTCGCGCAATACCCTGCCCGTGTCGCCGCCCTGCACCAGCTCGTGGATCTCCGTCGTGCTCTTGTAGATGAGGAACAGACCGCCGGCGATCAGGACCAGGTCGCGGCCGGAAAAGCCGCGCCCGAAGAGCGTGAAGAGCGGCGCGGTGAGAGCGACCAGCCAGGCCAGTATGGCGAGCAGCACAAGGCGCATCGCCATCGCAAGCAGCAGCCCGAGCCGGCGGATGCGCTCGCGCCGCGCGACGGGCAGCCGGTCGGCGAGGATCGAAATGAAGACGATGTTGTCGATGCCGAGCACCACCTCGAGCGCCACCAGCGTGACGAACGCGAGCCAGGCCGCGGGATCGGTCAGCAATGCCATCGCTTCTGCTATCTTAGTTTCATGGCGCGCATCAGATCGAAAGCGCAGCGCCGCGGCAAACGACACCGCTGAGGTTGCAATGGCGAAACGCTACTTCGTGCGCGCGGCCGATGTGCCGCCCTATCACCCTGCGAACCATACCGGCACGACCAACCGGCGCCTGATCGGGCCCGAGACCGTCGGCGCGAAAAACGTCGAGCTGGTGCTCGGCGTGATCGAGCGTGGGGAAGGCGCCGCGCTGCATGCGCATCCGGGCATGGAGCAGGTCTGCTACGTGCTCGAAGGCACGGCGCTCGCTGAGATCGATGGCGAGCGCTGCGAGCTCGAGCCCGGCGATACCTGCTATTTCCCAGCGGGCGCGATGCACAAGTTCACCGCGACGAGCGCGCAGCCGGTGAAGGTGCTCGTTATCTACAGTCCGCCGTATGGCGAATCGGTGGAGCGCGTCGTGCGCAGCGGTCAAACAGGCGTTTGAATCACGGGGCGTTGGCATGGCGGAACGCGTTCTGTTCCGTATTGCGAAATTGTGGTGACGGCGTTATCCACAGGAGTCTGTGGATAAGCATGTGGATGATTTGGAAAAACGCTGTTGCGTCCATCGCGCGTGCGGTCGCGAGATTCTGATCAATCGCTAAGCACGTGACGCAAAAAAGATCTCGTGTGGGTCACGACGCGGGCGACAATATCGCGACGGCGGGGGTGAGTTTTTGGTGAACGTCTTATTCGTCTGCGACGACAACTGCGCGGTCAGTCTCATGGCGGAATCCATTCTCGCCACGGTCGGCAACGGCCGTTTTCACGCCTATAGCGCCGGCTGCGCGCCGGCGGGCAGCGCGAGCCGCCCGGTGATCGATTTCCTGGCGGACCACAACATGCATACGGGTGGCCTGCGTCCCAAGGCGCTCGAGGCGGTACGCCGCGGCGCACCGCCGATGGATTTCATCATCACGCTCTGTGACGCCGCGCTGGGCGAGAGCTTCGCCGACTGGCCGGGCGCACCGTTCGTTGCGCACTGGAACGTGCACGAGGAGGACGACGACCCGCAGTCAGAGGCGACCCAGCGCGAGGTCTTCTGGACGCTGTGGCGGCGGATCAAGATCTTCGCCAGCCTGCCGCAAGGCACGCTCAACCGCCGCGTTCTCGAGCGGCGCGCGGTTACGCTGGAAGCGAGCTACCTCTAAGGGCGGCAGCCCGCCGCCCGTGAAGCCGCGCATCACGCTCATCACCCTCGGAGTCGATGACCTCGAGCGGGCGGTGCGCTTCTACCGCGACGGGCTGGGACTGAGCACCGAGGGAATCATCGGCACCCAGTTCGAGTACGGCGCGGTCGCCTTCTTTGATCTCCAGGCGGGACTCAAGCTCGCGCTCTGGCCGCGAGCGAGCCTGGCTCACGATGCGAACATCAGCGTGACGCCGAAGAGCGCGAGCGAGTTCAGCCTCGCGCACAACGTGCGTTCCAGAGCCGAAGTGGACGCCGTCATGGCGCAAGCGGCGCGAGCCGGAGCGCGCGTGCTGAAAGCCGCTCACGATACGTTCTACGGAGGCTATGCCGGCTACTTCCAGGATCCGGACGGGCACCTCTGGGAAGTCGCGTGGAATCCCCAGTTGCTGCCGCCGGAGTGATGCCACTCAGCCGAAGCGGCCGGTGATGTAGTCCTCGGTCTGCTTACGCTGCGGCTTGATGAAGATCGTGTCGGTGTCGCCGTACTCGATCAGCTCGCCCAGGTACATGTACGCGGTGTAATCGGAGACGCGCGCGGCCTGCTGCATGTTGTGCGTCACGAGCACGACCGTGTAGTCGTTCTTGAGCTCGGTGATCAGCTCCTCGATGCGTGCCGTGGAGATCGGGTCGAGCGCGGAGCAGGGCTCGTCGAGCAGCAGCACCTCCGGCTTGATGGCGATGCAGCGCGCGATGCAAAGGCGCTGCTGCTGGCCGCCCGACAGGCTGTTGCCGCTCTGGTCGAGCTTCGCGCGCACTTCGGGCCAGAGCGCCGCGCGCGTCAGCGCCCACTCGACGCGCTCGTCCATCTGGCGCTTCGAGAGACGCTCGAACAGCCGCACGCCGAAGGCGATGTTGTCGTAGATCGACATCGGGAACGGTGTCGGCTTCTGGAACACCATGCCGATCTTGGCGCGGATCAGCGGCAGGTCGCGCGCCACCTCGATGATATTGGTGCTGTCGAGCATCACCTCGCCCTCGGCGCGCTGGTCGGGATAGAGCGAGTACATGCGGTTGAAGGTGCGCAGCAGCGTCGACTTGCCGCAGCCCGACGGCCCGATGAAGGCGGTGACGCGGTTTGCCGGGATATCGAGGCTGACGTCGTGCAGCGCCTGATAGTGGCCGTAATAGAAGTTGAGATGGCGCACGCACAGCTTCGCCGGCAGCGTCGTCGCGGCCGGCGCAGGCTCGCCGCCGCGCACGGCGGTGCGGATGAGGGGGCGGCCAGCGGGATCCGTGCTGGCCATTGGTCAATCCTTCTTCGCGAAGAGCACGCGCGCCATGATGTTGAGCGCTAGCACCGCCAGCGTAATGAGCGCCGCGCCGCCCCAGGCGAGCCGATGCCAGTCGGCGTACGGGCTCATCGCGAACTGGAAGATCACGGTCGGCAGATTCGACATCGGGCGGTTCAGGTCGAGCGACCAGAACTGGTTGTTGAGCGCGGTGAACAGCAAAGGCGCCGTCTCGCCGCTGATGCGCGCCACGGCGAGCAGGATGCCGGTAAGTATCCCGGTGCGCGCCGCGCGGTAGGTGACGAGCACGATCATCTTCCAGGTCGGGCAGCCCAGCGCCACGGCGGCTTCGCGCAAGCTGTTCGGCACGAGCTTCAGCATGTCGTCGGTGGTGCGCACCACCACCGGGATGACGATCAACGCGAGCGCGATCGAGCCTGCCCAGCCGGAAAAATGCTTGGCGCGCGCCACGTATACCGTATAGACGAACAAGCCGATCACAATGGACGGCGCGGACAGCAGCACATCGTTGAGGAAGCGGGTCGCCGAGGCGAGCCAGCTCTTCTTGCCGTACTCGGCGAGATACGTCCCGGCGAGAATGCCGACCGGCGTGCCGAGCAGCGTGGCCGTGGCGACGATCACCAGGCTCCCGGCGATGGCGTTCGCCAGGCCGCCGTCGTCGCCCGGAGGCGGCGTCATCTGGTAGTAAAGCTGCGCGCGCAAGAGCGCCGAGCCGCCCTCGTAGAACAGCGTGCCGAAGATCCAAACCAGCCAGAACAGGCCGAAGGCGAGCGCCAGGCATGAGATGAACAGCAGCAATGCGTTGTGCCGCTTGCGCGCCCGATACAACGGATTCATGTGCGCGCTCCTTCGTGGCGCGCCAGCCGCATCAGCAGGAACTTGGAGAAGGCGAGCACGATGGTCGTGATCAGAAAAAGGAGCAACCCGAGCTCGATCAGCGCAGAGAAGTAGACGTCGCCCACCGCCTCGGTGAATTCGTTGGCGAGCGCGGAAGCAATACTGTTGCCCGGCGCCATCAGGGACGCAGAGAGCTGGTGCGCGTTGCCGATGACAAAGGTGACCGCCATCGTTTCGCCGAGCGCACGGCCCAGGCCGAGCATGATGCCGCCCACCACCCCGACCTTGGTGTAGGGCAGGACCACGCGCCACATCACTTCCCAGGTCGTCGCACCGAGGCCGTAGGCCGATTCTTTCAGCAGTGGTGGCACGAGCTCGAACACATCGCGCATCACCGCGGTGATGAACGGGATCACCATGATCGAGAGGATGAGGCCGGCGGTGAGCATGCCGATGCCAAGCGGCGGTCCGGCGAAGAGCCGGCCGAGAACGGGGATCGACCCCAGCGATTCGATCAGCGCCGGTTGCAGGTGAGACTGAAATAGCGGCACGAAGACGAACAGGCCCCACATGCCGTAGATGATGGAGGGAATCGCCGCGAGCAGCTCGATCGCCGTGCCGAGCGGACGCTTGAGCCAGGCGGGCGAGAGCTCGGTGAGAAAGAGCGCAATGCCGAAGCTCACCGGCACGCCGATCAGCATGGCGATGAGCGAGGTGACGATGGTGCCGTAGATCGGCACCAGCGCGCCGAAGTTCTCCTGCACCGGGTCCCACTGCGCGTTCCAGACGAAGCTCGGCCCGTACTTGTTGAGCGTGAGCTGGCTGCCGATGACGAGCGAGATCAGGATCGCCGCGAGCAGCCCGAACACGAGCACCGCGAAAAGGCGCGTCAGGTTCTCGAACAGCGCATCGCCCCAGCTCGCGCGGGGCGATGCGGGCGGCCGCGGCGGCGCGGCGCGCGCTACTTCATCGGTAGTGGCGGATTCGTCGATCGGCAGAACGGCGCTCAACTGACAGCTCCGGCGATTCTAAGCGACGCTCAGTAGACGGGCTTGCCGGCCGCGTCCTTGAGCTGCGACTTCCAGCTAGCATGGATCTGCTTGACGACGGCGTCGGGCAGCGGCACGTAGTCGAGTGCCTGCGCCATGGCATCGCCTTTGTCGTACGCCCAAGTGAAAAACTTCAGCACCTGGCGGGCGTTTTCCGGCTTGTCCTGCACCTTGTGCATCAGGATGAAGGTCGCGCCGGCGATCGGCCAGGCGCCTTTGCCGGGGGCGTCGGTGAGGATGAGGTACATACCGGGCGCACCCGTCCAGTCGGCGCCGGCGGCTGCCCCCTGGAACGCTTTCGCGTTCGGCGCCACGAATTCGCCCTCGCGGTTCTTCACCAGCACGACGGCCATCTTGTTCTGCTTGGCGTATGCGTATTCGACGTAACCGATCGCGCCATCGATGCGCTGCACGTAGGAGGCGACGCCCTCGTTGCCTTTGCCGCCGACGCCCGTCGGCCAGTTGACGGCCGTGCCCTCGCCGACTTTCGACTTCCAATCCGGGCTCACCTTGGAGAGGTAGTTCGTCCAGATGAAGGTGGTGCCGGAACCGTCGGAGCGGTGCACGACGCTGATTGCCGTGGCCGGCAGCTGCACGCCCGGGTTCAGCTTGGCGATCGCGGGGTCGTTCCACTT